>NZ_OZ245882.1:3515354-3834931 GCF_965229465.1 Cellulomonas sp.
GGGCAGCGACGCGCCGTACGGGTTCGCCGGGTCGGTCGCTGCCAGCACCACGACCTGGAGATCGGTCGGACCGTCCTCGTCGGCCGACCGCTCGACCACCTGGGCGTCGATCCGCAGCCGGTCCACCGCGCCGGGCAGCGCGAACTGCGAGCCGCCGAGCCGCTCGACGAAGTAGCCGCGTCGCACCTGACCGCCCTGCTCCAGCGCGGACAGCACGCGATAGACGTCGGCGAACCGGGCGCCGATCCCCTCCGCCGGGGCGACCGCGCGGGTGAGGATGCCGTGCCGGTCGAGCAGCTGGGCGGCCAGGGCGTGCGCCCGCAGCGTCGGGTCGGGCTCGCGCGCCGGCAGCAGGGACCAGCGGCCGCCGCTCGCGGCGCCGTTGAGCCCGAGCGCGCTCGACCGGGTGCCGGGGTCGCCGGCAAGCTGGACGGCAGCGCGCAGGCCGAGGCGTGGGCGCAGCGGCCGCCCGCGGGGTGCCGCGGACTTCGTGCGGTGGGCCGTGCTCCCGGTGCCCAGCCAGGCGCGCAGGGGGGCGAGGCCGTCGTTGGTCACGTGGCCCGCCCACACCAGATCCCACACCGCGGTCGCCACGTCGGCCTGAGACGGTGATGCCTCGTCGGGACGGAGCTGGCGGACGCGCTCAGCCAGCGCGCCGAGGAACCAGGCCCCACCGCCGCCGAGCGCCTCGAGGATGGCGGTGTGCAGCGGGGAGTCGGGCGCGGTCTCCGCGGCCGGGAGGGTGAGGTCGGCGACCGCGGCGGGATGCACCGAGATGAGGCCGTCGTGCCCGGCCAGCGACCCGTGGCCCGCCCAGACGACCTCGCCCGCAGCAGTCAGCTCGTCGAGCATCGCCGGGCTGTAGTCGATCACCCGGGCGGGCAGGACGTGGGTCTCCAGTGCCGACGCCGGCAGGACCGCGCCGGCGAGCTGTTCGACCACGCGCGCGACGCCGTCGACGCCCCGCAGCGTGCCGGTGGCCGAGCCGCGGCCGGACCGACCGACGGGCTGCACTCCCTGCCAGCGCGGCAGGAACACCCCGAGCGCCTGCGGGTCGACCGGTTCGACCTCGGCCCGCAGCGCGGCGAGAGACCGGCGCCGCAACGTCCGCAGCACGTCGGCGTCGCAGAACTCGTCGCCGGTACCCCCGAGCACGTCCGGGCGCAGGCGTCCCTGCACGAGCACGCCCAGGCCCTCCAGCCGGCGCAGCGTCTCCGCCACGACCGCCACACCCCAGCCGAACCGGGTGGCGGCCTGTGCCGCCGTGAACGGCCCGTGCGTGCGGGCGTGCCGGCGCAGCAGGTCGCCCACCGGGTCCGGCACCACCTCGGTGAACACCTCGGGCACCCCGACCGGCAGAGCGACCCCGAGTGCGTCGCGCAGCCGCCCGGCGTCCTCGACGGCCGCCCACTGCTCCGCACGGTCCGGCGCCACGCCGCCGAGCCGCACCCGGATCAGGCGCCGCGCGCTCTCGAGCTCGGTCAACCAGGCCGGCACCTGCTCGCGGACCTCCGGCTTCGTGCGCTCCGCCAGCTCGCCCGCGGTGAGCGGTCCGTGCCGCCGGACGGCGTCGGCCAGCTGCTCGAGCGTGCCCGCCTGACGCTCCGGCGCGCGGCCGCTCAGCTCGGCCTCGGTGCGCAGCACGGCGTCCGGGTCGAGCAGGTCGGCCAGCTGGGACTCGCCGCCCTGGCCCAGGAGCTCGGCGAGCAGCGTGGGGTCGAGGGTGAGCGCGGCGGCCCGGCGCTCGGCCAGGGGCGCGTCGCCGTCGTAGAGGAACTGGGCGGTGTACCCGAACAGCAGGGACTGCGCGAACGGCGACGGCTGGGTGGTGGTCACCTCGACCACGCGGATCTTGCGCGACGCGACGTCCCGCATGAGCGTGGTCAGCGCCTCGGTGTCGAAGTCGTCCTGGAGGCACTCCCGGACCGCCTCGAGCAGGATCGGGAAGTCGGGGTAGGCCGACGCCACCGACAGCAGCTGCGCCGAGCGCTGCCGCTGCTGCCAGAGCGGCTGGCGGCGGTCGGGCCGGCGCCGGGGGAGCAGCAGGGCGCGGCTCGCCGCCTCGCGGAAGCGTGCACCGAACATGGCCGAGGAGCCCAGCTCGGCCTGCACCGAGTCGAGCACCTCGTCGGGGTCGAGGAACAGGGACGCCAGGTCGATCGCCGGCCCGGTCTGCTCGGCCCAGGGGTCGTCGACGCCGAACCCCGCGTCCAGGCCGCCGTCCAGCATGTCGGGCAGGCGCAGGACGATCCCGTCGTCCGAGTGCATCGCGGCCGCGTCGACCCCGTACCGCTCGCGCAACCGAGCGCCGATGACGATGGCCCAGGGGGCGTGCACGCGCGCGCCGTACGGGGAGTGCAGCACCACCCGCCAGTCGCCCAGCTCGTCACGGAACCGCTCCACCACGAGCACCACGTCGGTGGGGACCTCGCCGGTCGCGTCGCGCTGCTCGCGCAGGTAGGTGAGCAGGTTGTCGGCCGCCCACGGGTCGAGCCCGGCCGCCTCGACGCGCGCGCGGGCGTCGTCGTCGGCCAGCGTGCCGAGCTCGCGGACCCAGGCGCCCATCGCCTGGCCGAGCTCGGCAGGCCGGCCCTGCGAGTCGCCCTTCCAGAACGGCAACCTGCCGGGGACCCCGGGTGCCGGCGTGACCAGCACGCGGTCCGGGGTGATGTCGTCGATCCGCCACGTGCTGGAGCCGAGCGTGAACATGTCGCCGACGCGGGACTCGTAGACCATCTCCTCGTCGAGCTCGCCCACGCGCTTGCCACCGCGCACCGTGCCGCCCGACCGCTCCGCGTCCACGGGGACGTCGCTGGTGGTCGCCCCGCTCGCCAGGAACACACCGAACAGGCCACGGTCCGGGATCGTGCCTCCGCTCGTGACCGCGAGCCGCAGCGCGCCCGGCCGCCCGCTGAGCACGTCGCGCACCCGGTCCCACACCAGCCGGGGCCGCAGCTCCGCGAACTCCTCGCTGGGGTACCGACCGGCCAGCATGTCGAGCACCGCGCGCAGCGTCGCCTCACCGAGCCCGGAGAACGGCGACGCCCGGCGGAGCACCATCGCCAGCTCGTCGAGCGACCAGTCCTCCACCGCGACCATGGCGACGATCTGCTGCGCGAGCACGTCGAGGGGGTTGCGGGGGATCCGTATCGCCTCGAGCGACCCGTCCCGCATGCGCTGGGCCGTGACCGCCGCGGGGACCAGCTCCCCCCGGAACGTCGGGAACACGATCCCTCGCGACACCGCACCCACCTGGTGCCCGGCCCGGCCCACGCGCTGGAGACCGCTGGCCACCGACGGCGGGGACCCCACCTGCACCACCAGGTCGATGGCGCCCATGTCGATCCCGAGCTCCAGCGAGCTCGTCGCGACCACCGCCGGCAGCAGCCCGGCCTTGAGCTCCGACTCGGTCCGCGTCCGCTCCGCGCGGCTCATCGAGCCGTGGTGCGCCCGCGCGAGGATCGTCGCAGCGTCCCGCGTGTCGACCCCGACCGCCGTCCCGGACTGCGCGGGCACCGCTGCCGCGCGCAGCGTCGCGGGGTCCGGCACGTCCTGGCCCGAGCGCTCGGCCCAGACCTCGTTCATCCGTGCGGTCAGCCGCTCGGCGCCGCGCCGCGAGTTGGTGAACACGAGGGTGGACCGGTGCTGGGCCACGAGGTCGACGACGCGCTCCTCGACGTGCGGCCAGATCGACGGGCGCGGCAGCGGGCCGGCCGCGGCGCCGGACAGGTCCAGGTCGTCCGTGCCCTCGGTGCCGCGCAGGTCCGACAGGTCCGGCACGGGGACGACGACCTCGACCTCGATCCTCTTGGTCGAGGGTGGCTGCACCACGACGACCGGACGGCCCCCGTCCGCCGTCGAGCGCGCGCCCCCGAGGAACTCCGCGACCGCGTCGACGGGCCGGACGGTGGCCGACAGGCCGATGCGCTGCACCGGTCCGGGACCGCCGGGGTGGTCGAGCAGCGCGTCGAGCCGTTCGAGCGACAGGGCGAGGTGCGCGCCCCGCTTGGTGCCGGCCACCGCGTGGATCTCGTCGACGATCACGGTGCGCACCCCGGCCAGCCCAGCCCGGGCGCCCGACGTGAGCACCAGGTAGAGCGACTCGGGGGTGGTGATCAGGATGTCCGGCGGCTTCGTCGCGAAGGCGCGGCGCTCGTTCGGGGGCGTGTCGCCGGTGCGGATGCCGACGGTCACGTCGGGCAGCTCGAGCCCGAGCCGCGTGGCCGCCTGCCGGATGCCGACCAGCGGGGAGCGCAGGTTGCGCTCGACGTCGGTGGCGAGCGCCTTGAGCGGGGAGACGTAGAGGACTCGGCAGCGCTCGACGGGATCGGCGGACCGCTCGCCGGTCAGGAGTCCGTCCAGCGCCCACAGGAAGGCGGCCAGCGTCTTGCCGGACCCGGTGGGGGCGACGACCAGCGCGTGGTCCCCGCCGGCGACCGCGGTCCACGCCCCGAGCTGCGCGGTGGTGGGCTCGGCGAAGGCACCCGTGAACCAGGTCCTGGTCGGGTCGGAGAAGCGGTCGAGCACCACCCGGCCATTGTGTCGGGCGGCACCGACACCCGCGCGCCTCGCGGGGTGGCAGGCTGTCACCCGTGAGGCTTCGAGAGTTCTGGCTGCTGGTGGACGAGGTCCTCGGCAGCGCGCACGGCCGCGAGCTGACGCGTGAGCTCGTGCTCCGCGGGCTCGACCAGCGCACGGCGATGCAGGCCCTCGACGACAACGTCGAGCCGCGCACCGTCTGGCACGCGCTCTGCGACGAGCTCGAGATCTCGGAGATCGACCGCTGGGGGGCGGACGCCCGCCGCCCAGCGCCCCCACGCGCCTAGGAGACCGCCTCATGACGTCCCGGACCGGCACGCGCGCCACCACCTGGGCGCCGAGCGTGCGCGACGTCGGCGAGGCGGTCCTGACCCTCGTGGCCACCGGCGTCGGCCTCGCCCTCGCCGTCGCGCTCAGTCGCGGTGTCCGCGCCGACGACGTCGCGGCCATCGCCCTCGCGGCCCTCGTCGTGGCGGTCGGCGACCTCCTGCTCCGAGCCCCGCTGCGGTTCCTCGCCCGCCGGGGGAGCGCGGTCCTGGCGCTCGGCCTCGGGCTGCTGGCGCAGGTCGCCGTGCTGTGGTTGGCGCTCACGGTGGTGCCGGGCTTCACGGTGGACACCGTCTGGTCCGTGCTCGCGGTGCTCGTGCTCACCGCGATCGTCATGGCCGTGGGGCGGTGGCTGATCGGAGCGAGCAACAGCGACTACGTCGTCTCCGACCTCGTGCGTCGCGCGCGTCGGCAGGCCCGCCGCGAGGGGATCCGTCCGCGGGTGGCCGGCGAGGCACGCGAGGCAGGGCTGCTCGTGGTGCAGCTGGACGGCGTCGCGGCCCCGGTGCTGCGCGAGGCCATCGAGGCGGGACTGGCGCCGACCGTGCAGCGGTGGATGACCACGGGGAGCCACAGCCTGGAGTCCTGGTGGGCCCGGATCCCGTCGACGACGCCGGCCAGCCAGGCGGGTCTGCTGCACGGCGACTCCTCCCAGATCCCCGCGTTCCGCTGGTGGGACCGGGACCTCGGCCGGCTGGTCGTCACCAACCACCCCGAGGACGCCGCACTGGTCGAGCAGCGGCTCACCACGGGCAAGGGGCTGCTCGCGGGCGGGGGTACGGCGATCTCGACGATGTTCTCCGGCGACGCCGCGACCAGCTTCGTCGTGATGAGCAAGTCCCGCACCAAGGGCCCGGACGGCGGGCTCGGGCCGGGCCCGGCGTACGTGCGGTTCTTCGCCAGCCCGTTCGTGCTGGCCCGCGCCGTGAGCGTGTCGGCGGGGGAGATGATCAAGGAGCTCTACCAGGCGCACCGTCAGCGCGTGCGCGACGTGGAGCCGCGGATCTCGCGCGGCGGCTGGTACGTCGTCCTGCGCGGGATCACCAACGTGCTCCTGCGCGACCTGAACACGTCGCTGGTCGCCGAGGCGCTGCTCCGCGGTGATCCCTCGATCTACGTGGACCTCGTGGACTACGACGAGATCGCGCACCACGCCGGTCCCACCCGGCCGGAGTCGCTGCGCTCCCTGGAGGGCCTCGACCGCGTGCTCGGCACCCTCGAGCGGGTGGCCGCGGTGGCGCCGCGCGACTACGAGATCGTGGTGCTCTCCGACCACGGGCAGGCGCTGGGCGCCACCTACGAGCAGCTCGGCGGCGAGACCCTGCTGGACTCGGTGCGCGCGCACATGGCGGAGCCGGCCGCCGATGGGGTCGAGAGCAGCACGGGTGAGGACTGGGGCCAGCTGAACGCCCTGGTCAACAGCGCGCTGAACCTGTCGCGGGGCTCGGCCGTCCTGGGTCCCGACCAGGGGCGTCCGAAGCACCCGGCGACCGGGGCCGACGTGCCCGACGTGGTGACCGTCGGCTCCGGCAACCTCGGGCTCGTGTGGTTCCCGCAGGTGCCGCACCGGCTGTCGCTCGAGGAGCTGCAGGAGCGCTGGCCGGGCATGGTGACCGGGCTCGCGGCCCGGCCCGGCGTCGGGGTCGTCGTCGTCGACACGCAGGCGCGCGGCCTCGTCGCGATCGGGCCGCGCGGCCTCGTCCTGCTCGAGCAGCCCGATGCGGAGCCGGAGGGGGAGGACCCGCTCGTCCCGTTCGGCCCGCGCGGGCGCGCCGACCTGCTGCGCGCGGCCCGGCTCCCGCACACCGGCGACCTGCTGCTGGTCTCCACGGTCACCGACCGCGGCCACATCCACGCCTTCGAGGGCCAGGTGGGGTCGCACGGCGGGATCGGCGGGGCGCAGAACCACGCGTTCCTGCTGCACCCGACCCGCTGGCAGGTCGCCGACGAGCTCCGGGAGACCGTCGGGGAGGACGAGATCCTGGTGGGCGCCGAGGCGGTGCACGAGCAGCTGGTCCGCTGGGCCGACGCCGCGGGGCTGCGGCCATGACCGTGCACGTCCGGTGGCTGGGCCATGCGAGCACCGTGCTCGACGTCGACGGGGTCCGGCTGCTCACGGACCCGCTGCTGCTCCGGCACGCCGGGCTGCTGCGCCGCCGGGGGGCCGCCCCGCGCCCCGAGGACTGGCAGGGCGCCGACGTGGTCCTGCTCTCGCACCTGCACCACGACCACGCCGAGCTGGGCTCGCTGCGTCTGGTAGGTGACGTCCCGGTGCTCACCGCACCGGCGAACGCCCGCTGGCTGCGCGGTCACGGGGTGCCGTCGGCGCGCGGGCTCACCGACGTCGAGTGGTGGACGGTGCCGGGCTCGGACGTCCGGCTGCGGCTCGTCCCGGCCGTGCACGAGCACCGGCAGATGCCGCACCGGCCGAACTCGACGCACGGCTTCCTGGTGGCGACCGACGACGTCCGGATCTGGTTCGCGGGCGACACCGCCCCGTACGCGAGCATGTCGGTCCTGCCCGTGCTCGCCGGCGGCCCCGTCGACCTGGCGCTCGTCCCGGTCGGCGGCTGGGGGCCACGGCTGTCGGGTGGCCACATGGACCCGTCGCAGGCCGCGCGGGCGTGCCGGAGCGTGGGCGCGCGCTCGGCCGTGCCCATCCACTGGGGCACGCTGCACGCGCCCGTCTCGCGACGCCTGCCGCCGGGCTGGATGGACCGCGCCGGGCCGGCCTTCGCGCGCGCGGCCGCCCGCCTCGCCCCGGACGTGCGCGTGCACGTGCTGGCGCCGGGGGAGCAGCTCACGGTGACCCCGACACGCTGACGGCGTGTCGCGTACATCGAACACCTGTTCGGCTAGGGTGGTTTCTGCGAGTGGACGACCGAACCTCCCACAGCCCCCTCCGGCCGACGCCGGATCCCGGGGACGAGGGTGGCTCGGTCGGTATGTCGGTGGTCGGACATAGCGTCGCTCGCAACAAGACCAGCCCCCGTACCGCAGCAGCAGCTGCTCGAGACAGACGAGGTCGACATGCCCGCACCGAAGGATCGCGAGAAGGCCCTCGAGGCCGCGCTCAGCCAGATCGACCGCCAGTTCGGCAAGGGGTCGATCATGCGACTCGGCGACGACGGTCGCGCCCCGGTGGAGGTCATCCCCACCGGCTCCATCGCCCTGGACGTCGCGCTCGGCATCGGCGGGCTGCCGCGCGGCCGCGTCGTGGAGATCTACGGCCCGGAGTCCTCCGGCAAGACCACCCTCGCGCTGCACGCGGTCGCCAACGCGCAGAAGGCCGGCGGCATCGCCGCCTTCATCGACGCGGAGCACGCGCTGGACCCCGAGTACGCCAAGAAGCTCGGCGTCGACACCGACGCACTCCTCGTCTCCCAGCCGGACACCGGTGAGCAGGCGCTGGAGATCATGGACATGCTGATCCGCTCCGGCGCCATCGACGTCGTCGTCGTCGACTCGGTCGCCGCGCTCGTGCCCAAGGCCGAGATCGAGGGCGAGATGGGTGACAGCCACGTCGGCCTCCAGGCCCGGCTCATGTCCCAGGCGCTGCGCAAGATCACCGGTGCGCTCAACTCGTCCGGCACCACGGCCATCTTCATCAACCAGCTGCGCGAGAAGATCGGCGTGATGTTCGGGTCCCCCGAGACGACCACGGGTGGCAAGGCGCTGAAGTTCTACGCGTCGGTGCGCCTGGACATCCGCCGCATCGAGACCCTCAAGGAGGGCACGGAGGCGGTCGGCAACCGGACCCGCGTGAAGGTCGTCAAGAACAAGATGGCGCCGCCGTTCAAGCAGGCGGAGTTCGACATCCTGTACGGCGTCGGCATCTCCCGCGAGGGCAGCCTGATCGACATGGGCGTGGAGCACGGCTTCGTGCGCAAGTCGGGCGCCTGGTACACGTACGAGGGCGACCAGCTGGGCCAGGGCAAGGAGAACGCCCGCGCGTTCCTGCGGGACAACCCGGACCTGGCCGTGGAGCTGGACAAGAAGATCAAGGAGAAGCTCGGCATCGGCGCCCGGGTCGACGCACCTGCGGACGCCGTGCCGGTCGTCGACTTCTGAGCAGTCGCATGACCAGCAGAAACGGACGTCGGGGGCGGTTCGGCACCGAGCCGCCCCCGACGGGCTCGGCCGCGCAGGACGCCGAGCCGGACCAGGAGTCCGTGGCGCGGGCGATCGCGCTGCGGCTCCTCACCGCCTCGGCCCGGAGCCGGGCGCAGCTCGCCGAGGCCATGGCACGCAAGGACGTGCCGGACGAGGTCGCGGAGCGGGTGCTCGACCGGTTCACCGAGGTCGGGTTGATCGACGACACCGAGTACGCGCGCATGCTCGTCCGCACGCGCCACGCGGAGCGGGGGCTCTCCCGCCGGGCGATCGGGGTGGAGCTGCGCCGTCGCGGGATCGACGACGAGACGGCCCGCGACGCGCTCGAGCAGGTCGACGCAGACGACGAGGACGAGGCCGCGCGGCGGCTCGTGCGGCGCAAGCTGGCCTCGACGTCCGGCCTGGACGCGCAGACGCGGTCGCGGCGCACGCTCGCGGCCCTGGGGCGCAAGGGGTATCCACCCGGGCTCGTGGCACGGCTGCTGCGTGAGGAGCTCGCGCTCCAGGACCTCGAGGGGGAGCTGGACGGGTTCGACCCGGGTCCGTGACCTTCGGCACAACCGCACACACTCGTGCGCACGCCGGGGTGGCGAACGGCCCGGACGCGGCCGGGTGTGCGCGACAATGACACCCACCCGCGCACCGGCACCGTTGCGCGTCGAGCGCGGCCGGACCAGGAGGATGACGTGGACGCAGGCGCCATCGCCACGATCGTGGGGCTGCTCGGCGCGTGTCTGGTCGCCCTCGTGCTCGTCCTCGTCGCCCGCCGGGAGGCCGGCGTCCAGCGCGCACGAGCCGCGGAGGACGTCGCCTCGATCAAGGCCGACGCGCGCGCGATGCTCTCGGACGTCGAGCGTCGCGAGCGACGGCTGACCGAGCGGGAGCAGAGTCTCGCGGCCGACCGCACCGAGGTCGACGAGCTCGAGCGGCGCGCCCGCGCGGACGCCGAGGCAGCCGCCGAGGCGAAGCGGGCCGGGGCGCGCACGCTCGAGGACGCCGAGCGGGCAGCCGCCAAGCGTGCGGCCGACGCCGAGCGCGAGGCGCTCGTCGCGCTCGAGTCCGCCACGGGGCTGACCGCCGAGGACGCCCGCGCTGAGCTCACCCGCACGATCGTCGAGCAGGCGCAGAACGACGCGGCAGCGCAGGTCCGCCGCGCGGAGGCGCAGGCCCGCAGGACCGCGGAGGCGCGCGCGCGGCGCATCGTCACGACCGCCGTCCAGCGGCTCGCCGTCCCGACCAGCACGCAGTCGCCGCTCACGGTCCTGCCGCTCCCGTCGGACGAGATGAAGGGCCGGATCATCGGCAAGGAGGGCCGCAACATCCGGTCCTTCGAGGCGCTGACGGGCGTGAACGTGCTGGTCGACGACCAGCCGGACGCCGTGGTGCTCTCGTGCTTCGACACCGAGCGCCGGGAGGTGGCCCAGGTGGCGCTGGAGGCCCTCATGGCGGACGGCCGCATCCACCCGCAGCGCATCGAGCAGGCCTACGCCGAGGCGCTCGCCGGAGCGGACGAGCGGACCGACGCCGCCGGCCACGACGCCGCCGAGCGCGCCGGGGTGGGCGCCCTGCACCCGGCCCTGGTCCGCACGCTGGGCCGGCTGCGCCTCCGCACGTCCTACGGCCAGAACGTGCTCGAGCACCTGGTCGAGTCCGCCCAGCTGGCCGCCGCCCTCGCGGCCGAGATCGGCGCCGACGTCGACGTGACCCGCCGCGGTGCGTTCCTGCACGACCTGGGCAAGGCGCTCACCGCGGAGGTGCCCGGCACGCACGCCGCGGTCGGGGCGGACCTGGCGCGCCGCCACGGCGAGCCGGCCGTGGTGGTCAACGCGATCGCCGCGCACCACGACGAGGTGCCCGCCGAGACGGTGGAGGCGGTGCTCGTGCAGGTCGCGGACGCCATCTCCGCCGCGCGCCCCGGTGCCCGCCGCGAGGAGCTGGACCAGTACGTCGAGCGCATCGACAAGCTGGAGCAGCTGGTGGCCGCGCACGCCGGTGTGCGCCGCGCGCTGGCCATGTCTGCGGGGCGCGAGGTGCGCGTCGTCGTCGAGCCGTCCGAGGTCGACGACTACGCGCTGCCACAGCTGGCGGTCGCCATCGCCCGCCACATCGAGGCCGACCTGGCCTACCCGGGCGAGATCACGGTGACCGTGGTCCGTGAGATCCGGGCGAGCGCGACGGCCGGTTAGTCCTTCCCGATCGCGGTCACCAGGGTCGGCGCCTCCGCCTGCGGCTTCCCGGCGGTCCGGCGGCCGACACGTCCGGCGAGCATCTCCGCCAGCTTGGTGAGCCCGTAGTTGATGACGATGAAGATGAGCGCCGCCACGACCAGCGACTGCAGGATGTTGCCGTTGCCGGACCCGTACCGGCGCGCGGCGTCCAGCAGCTCCGGGTACGTGATGATCACGCCGAGCGCGGTGTCCTTGAGGATCACCACCAGCTGGCTGGCGATCGCGGGCAGCATCGCGATGACCGCCTGCGGTACCTCGATGAGCCGCAGCGACTGCACGTCCCGTAGCCCGACGGCGAGCGCGGCCTCCCGCTGACCCTTGGGCAGGCCGTGGACACCGGACCGGATCAGCTCCGCGAAGACGGAGCCGTTGTAGAACGTGAGGCCCAGGACGACGGCGACCAGGGGGACGTCGGACGGCTCGATGATCCGCAGCTGCCCGAGACCGAGGTAGAAGAAGATCATCATGAGCAGCACGGGCACAGCGCGGAAGAACTCGACGACGCCCCCGCTCAGGGTGCGCACGATCTTCGACGACGACAGCCGCCCGAGGCCGAACACGAACCCGTAGACCGCGCTGGTCACGATCGAGATGCCGGCGGCCTTCAGGGTCTCGACGAGGCCGGGCAGCAGGTAGTTGACCCACGGGTTGGCGGTCAGGAACGGCTTCCAGAGGGCGGCGTCGAGCTGCCCCTTCGCGCCCAGGCGCGCGAGCACCCAGACGCCGATGCCGGCCACGACGACGGTCGCGGCGACGTTCACCCAGACCATGCGCCGCCGGGCGACGGGACCGGGGACGTCGAACAGGGTGCTCATCGGGACACCGCCATTCGTCGGGAGAGCGAGGTCGTGGCCAGGCCGATCGGCACGACGATGAGCACGAAGCCGAGCGCGAAGGTCAGGAAGATCGCGAGGATCACGTCGGGGCGGAACTCGATCATGGTCTTCATCAGGCCGGACGCCTCCGCCACGGACGCGGCGGCCGCGACGGTGGAGTTCTTGGTCAGGGCGATGAGCACGTTGCCCAGGGGGGCGACGGACCCGCGGAACGCCTGCGGGAGAATGATCAGCCGCGCGGCGGGCCAGAACGAGAGCCCGATCGCGCGGGCCGCCTCGGCCTGGCCGACGGGCACGGTGTTCACGCCGGAGCGCAGCGCCTCGCACACGAAGGCGGCGTGATAGATGCTCAGGCCGAGCACGGCGAGCCGGAAGAAGTTCGTCTGGAAGTCGGGCGAGAGCGTCAGGCCCAGCTGCCCCCAGAGCCCGAGCACGCAGAAGACCATGATGATCGTCAGGGGCGTGTTGCGCAGGAGCGTCACGTACGTCGAGCCGGCCCAGCGCAGGCTCGGCACAGGCGAGATCCGCATGACCGCGAGCACCGTGCCCATGACCAGCGCGATGATCGCGGCGTAGAAGGTCAGCTGGATGTTGACCCAGAACGCCGCCAGCACGTCGAACTCGTCGAACAGCGACAGGAACTGCTGGAGGAAGCCGTCGTCCACCGACACTCCTTGGTTTCGGAGGGACCGGGGGCCGCGCGGTCGCCGCGCGAGCCCCCGGAACGTCAGCGGGTCAGGCGCAGGCGGCGGGCTCCGGAGGGTTGAGCTCCTCGTTGGCCTTGTAGCCGGAGGCGCCGACGTTCTTGTCCAGCAGCTCCTGCCACGTGCCGTCCTCGATCATCTTGGTGATGGCCTCGTTGATGGCCTCGCACTTGTCGGACTCCTTGGGAAGGCCGACGCCGTAGTTCTCCTCGGAGAACGGGTTGCCGACGACCTTGACCTTGCCCTCGTTCGCGGGCACGGCCGCGAGACCGGCCAGGATGATGTCGTCCGTCGTGACGGCGTCGACCGTGCCGGCGGTCAGGGCGGTCACGCACTCGGCGTACCCGGGCTGCTCGAGCAGGTTGGTCCCCGCCGCGTACTCGTCCTTGATGCGCTGCGCCGACGTGGAGCCGGTGACGGAGCAGAGGTTCTTGCCCTCGAGGTCCTCCGGGCCGGTGATCGAGTCGTCGTCCGCGGCGACCAGCAGGTCCTGACCGGCGACGAAGTACGGGCCGGCGAAGGAGACGACCTCCTTGCGCTTGTCGGTGATCGAGTAGGTGGCGAAGATCATGTCCACCTGACCGTTCTGGAGCAGGGTCTCGCGCTGGGCCGAGGGGGACTGGACCCACTCGATCTGGTCCTCGCCGTAGCCGAGCTCCCCGGCGACGAACTTCGCCACGTCCACGTCGAAGCCGGTGTACTCGCTGCCGTCCTGGAAGCCCAGACCGGGCTGGTCGAACTTGATGCCGATCTTGATGGTGCCCTCGGCGCCACCGGAGGTCTCGGTCGCCTCGCTCGTCGCGCCCGCGTCCGTGTCGTCGTCGCCGCCGTCGCTCGAACAGCCGGCGAGCGTGAGCGTGGCCGCTGCGGCGAGAGCCAGAACCAGTCGTCCTCTACGCATGATGTGTCCCCTTTTGTGTGTGCGGTGTCGGTTCGGTTGCGGTGGGGGTGTGGGTCAGTGGGTGAGGATCTTCGACAGGAAGTCCTTCGCGCGGTCGCTCGTCGGAGCAGTGAAGAACGTCTCCGGGTCGGCCTCCTCGACGATCTGGCCGCCGTCCATGAACACCACGCGGTTGGCAGCCTTGCGGGCGAAGCCCATCTCGTGGGTGACGACGATCATCGTCATGCCGTCGCGGGCGAGGCCGACCATGACGTCGAGGACCTCGTTGATCATCTCGGGGTCGAGCGCGGAGGTCGGCTCGTCGAAGAGCATGACCTTGGGCTGCATGGCGAGCGCCCGAGCGATCGCCACGCGCTGCTGCTGACCCCCCGAGAGCTGCGCGGGGAGCTTGTCCGCCTGGTTGCGCACCCCGACGCGGTCGAGGAGGTCGAGCGCGATCTCGCGGGCCTTGGCGGGCTTGACGCCCTTGGCCTTGACCTGGCCGAGCGTGACGTTCTCCAGGACGGTCTTGTGCGCGAAGAGGTTGAACGACTGGAACACCATGCCGACGTCGGCCCGCAGCCGGGCCAGGGCGCGTCCCTCGGCGGGCAGCGGCTGGCCGTCGAGCGCGATGGTGCCGGAGTCGATGGTCTCCAGCCGGTTGATGGTCCGGCACAGGGTCGACTTCCCGCTGCCGGACGGACCGATGATCACCACGACCTCGCCGCGGCGCACGGTCAGGTCGATGTGCTGGAGCACGTGCAGGGGGCCGAAGTGCTTGTCGACGCCCCGGAGCTCCACGAGGGCGTCGGACGTCTGGTCGGTCGGGGCGGGCGGTGCGGCTGAGGTGTCCACCATTGGATGAACCTACGGGGGGTTTGCCCGATCTGGCGAGCCACGAGGGTCACGGTTCCGCAACGCACCCGTCAAGCGCTGACCTGCTGTGAAGGGTGATCGGTGCTCCGACGTACCCTTGTCGGTGATGTCCACGACCCTGCCCGCCGTCCTGCTCGACCCGCCGACGGCACCCCCGCGCACGTACCTGGTCAAGACCCTCGGCTGCCAGATGAACGTGCACGACTCCGAGCACATGGCGGGCATGCTCGAGCAGGCCGGCTACGTCGCGGCCGACCCCGCGCAGGCCGCCGCGGAGGACGCCGACGTCATCGTCATCAACACGTGCGCCGTGCGCGAGAATGCCGCGGACAAGCTGTACGGGAACCTGGGACGGCTCGCGAGCACCAAGCGCGCACGTCCCGGGATGCAGATCGCGGTCGGCGGCTGCCTCGCGCAGAAGGACCGCGCGGGGATCGTCGAGCGGGCGCCGTGGGTCGACGTGGTGTTCGGCACCCACAACCTCGACGTCCTGCCCGTCCTGCTCGAGCGCGCCCGCCACAACGCCGCGGCGCAGGTCGAGATCGAGGAGTCGCTCCAGGTCTTCCCGAGCACCCTGCCGACCCGCCGCGAGTCGGTGTTCGCCGGCTGGGTGTCCATCAGCGTCGGCTGCAACAACACGTGCACGTTCTGCATCGTCCCGCACCTGCGCGGCAAGGAGCGCGACCGCCGGCCGGGGGAGATCCTGGCGGAGGTCGCGGCGCTGGTGTCCCAGGGCGCGATCGAGGTGACCCTGCTCGGTCAGAACGTGAACTCCTACGGCGTCGAGTTCGGTGATCGGGGCGCCTTCGCGTCGCTGCTGCGCGCGGCCGGTGCGATCGAGGGCCTGGAGCGCCTGCGCTTCACCTCGCCGCACCCGGCGGCGTTCACGGACGACGTCATCGCGGCGATGGCCGAGACCCCGACGGTGATGCCGCAGCTGCACATGCCGCTCCAGTCGGGCTCCGACCGCATCCTGCGCGCCATGCGCCGGTCGTACCGGTCGGACAAGTTCCTCGGCATCCTCGACCGCGTCCGGGCCGCCATGCCCGACGCGGCGATCACCACCGACATCATCGTCGGCTTCCCGGGGGAGACCGAGGAGGACTTCGCGGAGACCCTCCGGGTGGTCGAGGCCTCGCGGTTCGCCTCGGCGTTCACGTTCCAGTACTCGCCGCGCCCCGGCACGGCCGCGTTCGACCTGCCCGACCAGCTGCCCAAGACGGTCGTGCAGGAGCGGTACCTGCGGCTGACGGCGCTCCAGGACCGGATCTCGCAGGAGGAGAACCAGACGCAGGTCGGCCGCACCGTGCAGGTGCTCGTCGCCGAGGCCGAGGGCCGCAAGGACGGGGCGACGCACCGGGTCACGGGCCGGGCCGCCGACAACCGCCTCGTGCACCTCGCCCTGCCCCCCGCCTCGGCCGACGCACCTCGGCCCGGGGACCTGGTCACCGTCACCGTGACGCACGCCGCGCCGTACCACCTGGTCGCGGACTCCGCGGTGGACGGCGGGACCTTCGAGGTCCGTCGCACGGCCGCCGGGGACGCGTGGGAGCGCCGCAAGGACGGTGCCGACGAGCACAGCCACGGCGCGTCCGGCGACGCGTGCGGCACGGGTGGACCGGCCGGACCGGTCGCGCTGGGTCTGCCGACGCTGGTCCGGCGCTGAGACCCAGGCGCTGAGACCTAGTTGTCGGGCACGTCCGGCGGCGGAGCGTCGTCACGCGGCAGCACGGCCTCCATGGCCGAGAACATCTGCACCCCGGTGCCCAGCCCGCACGCCAGCAGCTGGGCCAGCTGCGGGTCGGTGACGCCCGGCTCGAAGTCCGCGGACACCTCGCTGTAGAGGGCGAGCACGCCCTCCTCCTCGCGCAGGTACGCCTTGGGCCAGATCCGCTCGCGGTTCCAGTCGTTGATGGCCAGGGAGGCGGCCTCGCGCTGGTCCAGCTGGAGACTGCGGTGCCACCGACCGCGGACCTGCAGGATCTCCTGCTGCTCGCCGAGCAGGAGGAACCAGAACCGGCTGCCGTCCCACGTGCCCGTCAGGTCGCCGTCGTCGTCGACCACGAACCGGTAGCCGCGGCCGACGAGGTAGTCCGCGATCCGCTCGCGGGTGAGCGGGACCGGCAGCTCGTCGTCGGGCGTCGGACGCTTGGTCGGCTTGGGCAGCCCCCCGAGCACCCGCAGCAGCCACCCAGGCCCGCTCACGGTGCGACTCCCGCCGGGTCGGGGTAGCGCTCGTCCAGGGCGTCGAAGAACATGCTCCCGGTCGACAGTCCGCAGAACAGCATCTGGCTCAGCTGGGAGTCGGTGGCGCCGTGCTCCAGGTCGGTGGCCACCTCGGACACCACGTGCACGCGGCCGTTGTCCCGGACGCGGACGTACGCCTTGGGCCAGATGCGGTCGGCGTTCCACTCGTTGCAGACGTCGAGCACCTCCTCGAGCCGCTCGATCGCGACCTCCCGGTGCCACTGGCCGCGCACCTGGAGGATCTCCGACTTCTCCCCGAACAGGAAGAAGTAGAAGAGCCGCCCGCGCCACAGGCCCCCGAGGTCACCGTCGTTGTCCACGAAGTAGCTGAACTGGTTGTTGGTCATCCAGGCGGCGATCCGGGCCGGCGTCACGTCCGTCGGCAGGTCCGCCGCCGGCTCGGCGACACCGAGCTCGCGTGCCAGCAGCTGCGCGACCCGGTCGTGCAGCTCGTCGTCGTCGGGCTCGAGAGAGGGCGCGGCGTCCGAGGCAGCCGTGGGCAGCGAGCGCCCCCGCCACCAGCGCCGTGCACGATCCCCGAGCGACCCCATAAGCAGGACAGTACCGGCGGTCACCCACACCGGGGTGCCGTCGTTCGGGTGCCATCTGCCTCCCGTAGGTTCGGGGGATGCTCGTCGTCGCCGCCCTCGTCCCGGACACCGCGCTCCTCGTGCCCGGTGCGGGCGGCTCCTCGGACGTGGTCTCCGGGCTGCGCGACGCGGCGCTGCGGGCCGTGCGGGAGGTCGTCGCCTCGGGGGTCCGGTCGATCGTCGTCGTGGCCCCGGGGCCGGCGGACCGGGTGGTCGCGGGTGCCGTGCGGACCACCCTCGGCGCGGCGGGGATCCCCGACCACCTGCTGGGCTGGCCGGTCGCCGACGTCCGGGTCGACGGCGTCGGGTCGGACGGGCCGGGCATCCCCGGCGTCGTCGCGCTCCACCTGCTGGTCCAGGCAGGGTGGACGGGTGCCGTGCGCGCGGTCGAGGTCACGCCGGAGCGCGGCGCCGACGGCCTCGCCGCGCTCGGGTCCGAGCTCGTCGCGGACGGCCCGACCGGTCTGGTGGTGGTCGGGTCCGGGAGCGGGCGCCACGGGCCGGACGCGCCGCTGGCCGACGACCCTCGCGCCCCCGGCCACGACGCGCGGGTGCTCGCCGACCTCGCGGACGCCGGACCGGCAGCCCGCGCACGGCTCGCCGCGGACGACCCGCGGGTGGCCGAGGAGCTGGCGGTGCGGGGATGGGCGCCGTGGCAGGTGCTGCGGGGGGCGGCCGGCAGCGCCCCGGTCCGGGCACGGCTGCTCGCGGAGTCGACGGAGCTGGGCGCCCACCACGCGGTGCTGGTCTGGGACGCCCGGTAGGGTCTCGCTGTTCATCCCCGACACGCCGAGGTCCCCGATGTCATCCGCGCCCGAGCACGAGCCCACCCTCCCGCCGCTGACGATCGAGCGCGTCGCGCAGCGGCTCGACGCGCGGGGCTCGGTCTACGGCCGGGACACGGACGGCGACCTCGTGGGCCGCTGGGACACGCACCCGTTCTGGTTCATCGCCATGGGCCGCACGAAGGAGTACCTCCAGGTCCGTGGCCGCTGGGCGCGGCAGGTGCCGGGCACGGAGTTCGGCAACGTCCTGCTGGGCGCGAACACGTGGTCCGAGACGATGGTCTGGCCCAAGATCTACGTGCGGATCGAGGACCAGCAGGTGGCCGTGTACACCGAGCACACCGTCGACTACCAGGACGGCGTCACCGACGAGCAGCTGGACCTGCACCTGACCGGCGGCATCGCCAGCGCCCTGCGCTTCTTCGCCGAGCTCGACGAGCGCTACCCCGACGCGGCGCCGACGCAGCCCGTGGCGCGTCAGCCGGAACCGCCGGTCGCCTACCACGACCCCGCGCGACCCACCGTGGAGTGAGGGCATGACGCTCGTGGTCGCGCTCGTCGGCCCGACGGCGACGGGCAAGTCCGACCTCGGCCTCGCGCTGGCCCACGCCCTGGGCGGGGAGATCGTCAACGCGGACGCGATGCAGCTGTACCGCGGCATGGACATCGGCACGGCCAAGCTCACCGTCGACGAGCGTCAGGGCGTGCCCCACCACCTCCTCGACGTGCTCGACGTGCGCGAGGACGCGTCGGTGGCCGACTACCAGACGCGCGCCCGGTCCGCGCTCGACTCGATCGCCGCCCGCGGCCACCGGGCGATCGCCGTGGGGGGCTCCGGGCTCTACGTGCGCGCCCTGCTCGACCACATGGAGTTCCCCGGCACGGACGAGGACCTCCGGGCACGGCTGGAGGCCCGTGTCGAGGCCGAGGGCGCCCGCGCCCTGCACGCCGAGCTCGCCAGCGCCGACCCGGTCGCGGCCGCGGGGATCGGCCCGCGGAACGCGCGCCGGATCGTGCGTGCGCTGGAGGTCATCGAGCTCACCGGCCGCCCGTACTCCGCGAGCCTCCCGCAGCACGTCTACGAGGTGCCGGCGGTGCAGCTCGGGCTGGACTGCGACCGCGCGGTGCTCGACGAGCGGATCACCGGCCGCGTCGAGCGCATGTGGTCGCGCGGCCTGGTGGCCGAGGTCGAGCACCTGCGCGAGCACGGGCTGGGTCGCACGGCATCGCGGGCCGTCGGGTACGCCGAGGTGCTCGCGATGCTGCGCGGCGAGCTGACCCCCGACGAGGCTCGGGCCGCGATCGCGGCGGGGACGCGCCGGCTCGCCCGCAAGCAGATGGGCTGGTTCGGCCGCGACCCGCGGGTGCACTGGCTCGACGCGCGGGACCCCGACCTCGTCGCGACGGCGGAGTCTCTCGTCGCCGCGGCCGACGCCGGCGAGCTGGGCCTCGCCACGGACGACCCGGCCCCACGACGTAGCCTGGGCTCATGACCGTGGTGGCCGCCCCGACCCTGCACGTGACCAAGGGTCACGGCACGCAGAACGACTTCGTGCTGCTCGACGACCGGGACGCCCGGATCGACCTGTCCGCGACGCTCGTCCGCGAGCTCGCGGACCGGCGTGCCGGGGTGGGCGGCGACGGCGTGATCCGGGTGGTCGCCAGCGAGCTCCTGCCCGAGGGCGTGGCGGCGCTGGCCGAGGAGCCGTCGGCGACCTGGTTCATGGACTACCGCAACGGCGACGGGTCGGTCGCCGAGATGTGCGGCAACGGGGTCCGCGTGTTCGCCGCCTACCTCGAACGGCTCGGGCTCTGGGACGCGGCCGACGGCGAGCTGGCCCTCGGCACCCGGGCCGGCGTCCGGCGCGTGCGGCGCGTCGAGGTCCCCGCCGGGATCGGCGACGACGTCTGGTACGCGGTGGACATGGGTCGATGGCACCTGCCGGGTGGTGCCGACGCCGCGCGCGCCGGCGCCGACGCGGAGGTCGGCGTCGCCGGGCTGGAGGTCGCGCGTGCCGGGCTGAGCGTCGACGTCGGCAACCCGCACGTCGTCCTGGCTCTCGGTGACGAGGACGAGCTGGCGGCCGCCGACCTCTCGCGCGCGCCCCAGGTCATCCCGGTGCCGCCGAACGGGACCAACGTCGAGCTCGTCGTGCCGCTCGGCGAGCACGAGGCCCCGGACGGCTCGCTCGTCGGCCGGCTCCGCATGCGCGTGCACGAGCGGGGGGTCGGGGAGACCCGGTCCTGCGGCACCGGGGCGTGCGCCGCCGCGCTGGCCGTCCGCACCTGGGCGGGCGTCGGCGCACCCGACGTGTGGCTGGTCGACGTCCCGGGCGGCACCGTCCGGGTGAGCGTCCTGCCGGACGGGCACGTCGAGCTCGCGGGACCGGCGGTGCTCGTCGCCGCGGCCGACGTGGACCTCACCGCGCTGACCGCCGGCCGCTGACGGCCGTGCGCCTGACACCCGCAGACCTGCGTGCGCCGCTGGGCGAGCGCGCCACGGTGGTGCAGTTCTCGAGCACGTTCTGCGCGCCCTGCCGCTCCACCCGCTACGTCGCCGAGCGTGCCGTCGCCACGACCGACGGGGTCGCGTACGTCGACCTCGACGTGGCCGACCACCTGGAGCTGGGGGAGCGTCTCGGCATCGACGTGACGCCGACGGTCCTCGTGCTCGACGCTCTCGGCCAGGTGGTGCGGCGCGCGTCCGGGGTGCCGACGCTCGCTCAGCTGCGCAGCGCGCTCGACTCGGCGTCGTCGGTGGGGTCCAGCGCCTGACCGCGACCGGCCCCGACGCGGGGGCCGACCAGCGCCGCACCGACCGCGAAGGCGGTCGCGACGGCCAGCGCCGCCGCGAAGGGGGCGTCCGGGCTGCGGTCGGCGGCGGCGAACGCCAGCGCGGTGAGCGACAGGGCGAGCGCCGCACCGATCGAGTCGGCGATCGACAGCGCCGAGCTGTTCACGCCCTGGCTCCCCGGGGCCGAGTACGCGAGCACCAGCACGGTCAGCCGGGAGTACACCAGGCCCATCCCGGCGCCGGCGACCGTCCAGAACCCGATGGCGACCACAGCCGGCAGGTGCGCGGCCGCGGTGACGAGCACGCCGGCGATCGCCGCCAGCACCAGGGCGGAGCCGACGACGACGGCCGTGCGGTGCGGCAGCCGGTCGCCGAGGCGCCCCTGGAGCCACGACGTCCCGGCCCAGGCGACGCCGGCGAAGGTCAGGGCGATCCCCGCGGTCGTGGGTGAGAACGCGTACCGCTCGGTGAGCAGGTACGGCAGGTACACCTCCGCCCCCAGGAACGCGCCCGAGACCAGGCCGCGGGTGGCGATGACGCTGGGCAGTCCGCGGGCCGCGCGCATCGTGCCTGCGGGCACCACCGCGCGCAGCGCGACGAGGGCGAGCACCGCCGTCCCGACCGCGACCAGCACCGACCACGGGACCGGGACCTGGGCGGCCAGGTTGAGCCCCAGCACGGCCGCGGCGGAGAGCGCGGCCCACGCGAGCCGGCCGCGCGGTGCCCGGTCACCGGGCGTCTCCGGCGGACCGATCCGCAGCAGCGCCGGGACGAGGGCCAGCGTGACCGGCACCACCAGGAGCGCGACGCCGAGGAACACCCAGCGCCACCCGAGGTGCTGGGCCACCGCTCCGGCGCCGGCCGGGCCGACGAGCGACGGGATGATCCAGGCCGCCGCGAACCACGCGAACACGCGCGGGTGCAGCATCGCCGGGTACAGCCGCGCGACGACCACGTAGACCGCGACCGTCATCGCGCCACCGCCGAACCCCTGGAGGAGCCGACCCGTGACGAGGAGCTCCATGGAAGGTGCCGCGCCCGCGACCAGGATTCCCGCGGTGAACAGCCCCACCGCGACCAGCAGCGGCGTCCGGGGTCCGCTGCGGTCGCTCCACGGACCGGCGACGACCATCCCGACGACCCCCGTGGCCAGCGGGCCGGCGAACGCGAACGCGTACAGGGTGGCGCCGTCCAGCGCCTGGGAGACCGTCGGCATCACCGTGGTCACGGCCAGCGACTCGAACGCCACCATGAAGATCAGCGCGACCATGCTCCACGTGGTGGTGCGCAGCGACCGCCAGTCGCTCATCGATCGCGCACGGCGAGCACGCGGAAGCCCTTGACGCTCGCGGTCCGCTCCACGTCCACCCCCAGCTCGGCAGCCATCCACCGCTGGAGCGAGTCCGCCCCGAGGTTCTTGCTCACGACGAGGTGCGCCTCCGCGCCCGGCGCGCGGCGCCCCAGCCACTGCGTGAGCATCGCGTGCAGCGCCTCCTTGCCCACCCGGATGGGCGGGTTGGACCAGATGGCGGTGAGCTGCGTGTCCGGCGGCACCTCGTCCGGCCGCACGGCCCGCACGTTGGTGACCCCCAGCCGCTCGGCGTTGCGGCGCGTGAGGTCCAGCGCGCGCTCGTTCACGTCGACGGCCCAGACCGTGGCGGCGGGGGACTCCAGCGCGAGCGTCAGCGCGACCGGCCCCCACCCGCAGCCGAGGTCGAGCAGGTCGCCCTCGGCCGGCGGTGCGGGGACGTGGTCGAGCAGCACGCGCGTGCCCAGGTCGACGTGGTCGGGCGAGAAGATGCCGCCGGCGGTCTCCACCTCCACCTGGCTGCCGGCCAGGTGAACACGCAGCAGTCGACGCTCGTCGGGGGAGGCCGGCTGCGCGGTGAAGTAGTGGTCCGGCTCGCTCACGCGCCGACCCTACCCATGGCGCCCCCCTCGGCCCGCAGCGAAATACCTCGGCCGCCGTCGGTGCCTCGTGCGACCCTGGAGGGACGGCACCACAAGAGGAGCACCTTGACCGACGCGCAGCACACCACCAGCCAGACCGAGGACACCCCGACGGCGCGCTCCGCGCAGGAGGTGGCCGACGACGTCGTGGCCCGCGTGCTCGCCCGGGCAGGGACCACGCTGCACGCCGGCGGCACGGTGCACTCCTCGTACGACGGCGACCAGCTCGAGCTCGAGGAGCGCACCTCCCTGCGGCGCGTCGCCGGCCTGTCCACCGAGCTCCAGGACGTCACCGAGGTCGAGTACCGCCAGCTGCGCCTGGAGAAGGTCGTCCTGGTCGGGGTCTGGGGCTCCGGCACCGTGACCGACGCCGAGCTCTCCCTGCGCGAGCTCGCGCAGCTGGCCGAGACGGCCGGCTCCCAGGTGCTCGACGGGCTGCTCCAGCGGCGGCAGAAGCCGGACCCCGGCACGTACCTCGGGTCGGGCAAGGCCGCAGAGCTGGCCACCTTGGTGGCCGCCGTGGGCGCCGACACCGTGGTGGTCGACGGGGACCTGGCACCGTCCCAGCGCCGCGCGCTGGAGGACATCGTCCGCGTCAAGGTCATCGACCGCACCGCGCTGATCCTGGACATCTTCGCCCAGCACGCCAAGTCACGGGAGGGCAAGGCGCAGGTCGAGCTGGCGCAGCTGGAGTACCTGCTTCCGCGCCTGCGCGGGTGGGGCGACTCGATGTCCCGACAGGCCGGTGGCCAGGTCGGCGGCGCCGCTGCCGGCATGGGCTCGCGTGGTCCCGGTGAGACGAAGATCGAGCTCGACCGCCGTCGCATCCGCAACCGCATGGCCAAGCTGCGCCGCGAGATCGCCGCGATGGAGCCGGGCCGGGTGACCAAGCGGGCATCGCGCAAGAAGCACGCGATCCCGTCGGTCGCCATCGCCGGGTACACCAACGCCGGCAAGTCCTCGCTGCTCAACCGGCTCACGCACGCGGGCGTGCTGGTCGAGAACGCCCTGTTCGCGACGTTGGACCCGACCGTCCGCCGGGCCGAGACCGTGGACGGGCGGATCTACACGCTGGCGGACACCGTGGGCTTCGTCCGCGCCCTGCCGCACCAGCTGGTCGAGGCGTTCCGCTCGACGCTGGAGGAGGTCGCGGACGCGGACCTGATCCTGCACGTCGTGGACGCGTCCCACCCGGACCCGGAGGGCCAGATCGCCGCCGTGCGCCACGTCTTCGCGGACATCCCGGGCGCCATGGACGTGCCCGAGATCATCGTGCTCAACAAGGCCGACGTGGCCACGTCGGAGGCGATCGCCCGCCTGCGCTCGCGTGAGGTGCACTCGATCGTCGTCTCCGCCCACAGCGGCGAGGGCATCGACGAGCTCCAGGCACTCATCGCGGACCAGCTGCCGCGCCCCGGCGTCTCCGTCGACCTGGTGGTCCCGTACGACCGCGGTGACCTGATCAGCCGGGTGCACCAGCACGGCGACATCCAGGCCGAGGACCATACGGCGGACGGGACGGCGATCCGCGCGCGGGTCGACGCCGGTCTGGCAGCCGAGCTCGAGGCCGCGGCACAGCACGGTCGATGAGCCGTCTCTGAAGCGCCCCGGCCGCCACTAGGCTGACGCGGTGCCAGACGCCGACCCCTCCGTCGAGAAGCTCCTCGACGTCGCGGTCGAGGAGCTCGGAGGCGTGCGCCGCGACGGCCAGCACCAGATGGCGGTCGCGGTGGCGGACACCATCGAGAAGGGCGAGCACCTGCTCGTCCAGGCCGGCACCGGCACGGGCAAGTCGCTCGGGTACCTGGTGCCCGCGCTGCGGCACGCCGTCCTGGAGAACGAGCACGTCGTCGTCTCGACCGCCACGCTGGCGCTCCAGCGCCAGATCATCACGCGTGACCTGCCCCTCGTCGCGAAGGCCCTCGAGCCGTACCTGCCGCGTCCCGCGTCGATCGCGCTGCTCAAGGGCTGGCACAACTACCTCTGCGTGCACAAGGTCGCCGGCGGGTACCCGGACGACGACACGGGCACGCTGTTCGACCTCGGGGAGCACGCCGGCGCGGCCGAGCACCCCGCGCCCGCGCGCAAGGGCGCGACCGGTCCCACCGAGAGCCTGGGCGAGCAGGTGCTGCGGCTGCGGGAGTGGGCCGACGAGACCGGTACCGGCGACCGCGACGACCTGGTCCCGGGTGTGACGGCGCAGGCCTGGCGCCAGGTGTCGGTGACCTCGCTCGAGTGCCTCGGCGGCAAGTGCCCGATGCTCGCCGAGTGCTTCCCCGAGAAGGCGAAGGCCGCGTCGCGGGAGGCGGACGTCGTCGTCACCAACCACGCGATGCTCGGGATCGCCGCGTCGGGGTCGCCCGGCGTCCTGCCCGAGCACCAGGTGCTGATCGTCGACGAGGCCCACGAGCTCACCGACCGGGTGACCGCGCAGGCGACCTCCGAGCTGTCCGTCGCGACGATCGAGCACGCCGCCCGCCTGGCGCGGCGGCACGGCGGTGTGCCGACGACGGACCTCGACTCCGCCAGCCAGGCGCTGGCCACCGTGCTGGTCGGCCTGCCCGAGACCCGGTTCCGCGACGGGCTGCCGCCCGCGGCCCGCGACGCCGTGGCGAGCGTCCGCGACGCCACCCGTGCGCTGCTCAGCGTGCTCAAGCCCGAGACGGGGCCGAACGCGCCCCCGGAGGGCGGCCGCAAGATGGCCCAGGCGACCATGCTCGCGCTGTACGAGGTGGCCGACCGGATGGCCGCCGATCCCGAGGACAACCGGCACACCGTCCTGTGGTGCGCCCGCACCGAGGACCGTCGCGGCGGGGTGCTCACCCGGCTGTACGCGGCGCCGCTCGCGGTCAACGGGCTGATCCGCACGCACCTGTTCGCGGGCCGGTCCGGGGTGCTGACGTCCGCGACCCTGGAGCTGGGCGGCTCGTTCGACCCCATCGCCCGCGCCGTCGGGCTCGAGGTCCGGCCGGACGCGGAGCCGGTCGGTCCGACCACGCTGGTGGGCGAGCCGAAGGCCGCGCCGGCCGGCGCTCCCTGGCGCGGACTCGACGTCGGCAGCCCGTTCGACTACCCGAAGCAGGGGATCCTCTACCTCGCGCGGCACCTGCCGAAGCCCGGCCGCGAGCCGGCCACGGAGGCCCAGCTCGACGAGATCGCCGACCTGGTCACAGCCGCCGGTGGCAGGACGCTCGGCCTGTTCTCGTCGCGCCGCGCGGCGGTCGCAGCCGCGGCCGCCATGCGCGAGCGCCTGGACGTCCCGATCCTGGTCCAGGGCGACGACCAGCTGCCCACGCTGGTGTCCCAGTTCATCGCCGACGAGGCCACCTGCCTGTTCGGCACCCTGTCCCTCTGGCAGGGGGTCGACGTCCCCGGGGCCACCTGCCGGCTGGTCATCATCGACCGCATCCCGTTCCCGCGCCCGGACGACCCGGTCAGCTCCGCGCGGTCCGACGCGATCGAGAAGGCTGGGGGCAACGGCTTCCTGGCCGTGTCCGCCACGCACGCGGCCCTCCTCCTGGCGCAGGGCGCCGGCCGTCTGATCCGCACCAGCGAGGACCGCGGGGTGGTCGCCGTGCTCGACCCGCGCCTCGCCACCGCGGGCTACGGCAGCTTCCTGACGCGCTCGCTGCCTGACTTCTGGCGCACGACGGACCGTGCGGTGGCCATCTCGGCGCTGCAGCGGCTCGCGGCGTCCGCATAGCCTTGACCCGTCCCCGACCCAGAGGTGTGTGAGATGACCGAGAGCCTGGACATGGAAGACGTCGGCGTGGCCCCGTCCCGGAGCGGCCGCCGCACGTCGAAGCTCGCGATCGTGGGAGCCGGTGCCGTCGGGTCGACCATGGCGTACGCCGCCCTCATGCGAGGGGCCGCCCGCACCGTCGCGCTGTACGACATCAACGCCGCCAAGGCCGAGGCGGAGGCCCTCGACCTGGGCCACGGGATCCAGTTCATGCCCATGGCGCAGGTGATCGGGTCCGACGACCTCGCGGTCTGCGCCGACGCCGACGTGGTGATGTTCACGGCCGGCGCCAAGCAGAAGCCCGGCCAGTCCCGGCTGGATCTCGCGGAAGCGACCATCGGCCTGGTCCGCAAGGTGCTGCCGGCGGTGGTCGAGGTCGCGCCGGACGCGGTCTACGTGATGGTGACCAACCCCGTCGACGTGGTCACGTACGCCGCGCTCCAGATCTCCGGCCTGCCGCCCTCGCAGCTGTTCGGGTCCGGCACCGTCCTCGACTCCTCGCGGCTGCGCTACCTCATCGCGCAGCACACCGGCGTCGCCGTGCAGAACGTGCACGCCTACATCGCGGGCGAGCACGGCGACACCGAGCTGCCGCTGTGGGGGTCCGCGAGCATCGGCTCCGTGCCGCTGCTCGAATGGACCGGCGCGGGGGGCAGCGGGCCGCTGACCGCCGAGGTCCGCGACGGGATCGCCCGAGAGGTCGTCGAGTCCGCGTACCGGATCATCGAGGGCAAGGGGGCGACGAACTACGCCGTCGCCCTGGCGGGGTCGCGGATCATCGAGGCGATCGTGAAGGACGAGGGCCGGGTGCTGCCCGTCTCGTCGCTGCTCGACGACTACTACGGGATCAGCGACGTGTGCCTGTCCGTGCCCGCGATCGTCGGTGCGGGCGGCGTCGGGCAGCGCCTCCCGGTGCCGCTCTCGGACGAGGAGCTCGCGGGGCTGCGCAGCTCGGCGGATGCGGTGCGCTCGGTGGCGCGGCAGTTCGGGTTCTGACTCTCCCCTGACGCCCGTCGGGCAGCACCCCTCGGCGGGGTGCTGCCCGACTTCGCTGTGTCAGAGGCTGCGCAGCACGCTCACCACGCGGCCGAGGATGGTCGACTCGTCGCCCGGGATCGGGGAGTAGGCGGGGTTGTGCGGCATGAGCCACACGTGGCCGTCGATGCGCTTGAGCGTCTTGACCGTGGCCTCGCCGTCGATCATGGCGGCGACGATCTCGCCGTTCTCGGCCACGGGCTGACGGCGGACCACGACCCAGTCGCCGTCGCAGATGGCGGCGTCGATCATGGAGTCGCCGGCAACCTTGAGCAGGAAGAGGTCGCCGTCGCCGACGAGCTGGCGGGGGAGCGGGAACACGTCCTCGACCACCTGCTCGGCGAGGATCGGCCCGCCGGCCGCGATCCGACCGACCACCGGCACGTAGGACGGCGCGGGCAGGCGCTCGCCGTCACCCTGGTCGGGGAAGCTCGAGCGGCTGCCGTCCGGTGCCGTCCAGGTGCCGACGCCGCGCGAGTCGTCGGCGTGCACGACCTCGATGGCCCGAGGGCGGTGGGGGTCGCGGCGCAGGTAGCCCTTGCGCTCGAGGGCCATGAGCTGGTGCTTGACGCTCGACGGGCTGGTGAGGCCGACGGCCTCCCCGATCTCGCGCATGCTCGGCGGGTAGCCCCGGGACTCGACCGACGACCGGATGGTGTCCAGCACGAGCCGCTGGCGCGCGGTCAGACCGTCGGGTCCGGGCGCCCCGTCCGGGAGCGTGTGGATCGTCGCCAGGTCCTGCTCGGGCTGGGACGTGTCCCGTGAGTCCGTCACTGCGCTCCTCCTCCGTCCGGCGGCCGCCTCGCAGCACGCTCAGCCTTCTCCGCCTCGTCCAGCTCACGTCCTCAAGGTCCTGACCTGCGGCGACGGGGTGTTCCCGGCGTGCGTGTCAGTGCCTCGTGGTCCGCTTGTGCTGCACCGCCAGCCTAGGGATGTCGAGACCGAAGATCAAACATCTGTTCGATCGTGTCGCTCGACAGTGTCGGCGGATGCTGGTAGACATCGTACAGACGTTCGACGAACAGGCGTTCGACGATCGACGGGCTGTTCAGGTGAGTGATCAGGCGGTACCCCGGGAGGCCGGGCCGAGCAGGAACGAGACGTGATGAGCGCGATGGTGATGGGACCGGCGATGCCGAACCTGGTGCCTGCACGGGCGAACGCCCGCGTGGCGGGCACGCGTCGCACGGATGCTCGGGCGGCGCAGCAGCCCGCTCCGTCGGCGGCCCACCTGCGGCTGACCGCGCGCGGCCGTGCCGTGCTGTGGGTCCTCGCCGCAGCGGTTGCCGCCGTCGTCACCCTGATCGGGAGCCAGGCCTCCGCGGA
Source organism: Cellulomonas sp. (assembly GCF_965229465.1). Taxonomy (GTDB): domain Bacteria; phylum Actinomycetota; class Actinomycetes; order Actinomycetales; family Cellulomonadaceae; genus Cellulomonas. The sequence continues at coordinate 3,544,327 of NZ_OZ245882.1, forward strand.
CGGTCCGGTCGGAGCGCAGGAGGTGGAGCGGCACGTCGTGCAGTCCGGGGAGACGCTCTGGCAGATCGCGGAGTCCGTCGCCACCCCGTCGCAGGACGTCCGGGACGTGGTGCTCGACCTGGTGCGCCTCAACGAGCTGCCGGACGCCGGGCTGATGGCGGGACAGGTCATCGTCGTCCCGGTCGACTGAGCGACGGAGGCGCACGGCGCGCCCGGTGGCGGAGGGGAAGGCCGTCGCCGGCGCAGACGCTCGCCGGTCGCACGCGGCGGTGCCGCGGTCGGGCCCGGGCGTCCCCGCGAGGGCGGTCATCGGCAGATGGCCGCCCTCGCGCATCCCCGCCTTCGGCCGTGTCGGCACTACGCTCGCGACGTGCCCGGCAGCGACCTTGCGACGCCGGGACGTCTGGCCTAGCGTCACGCAGGCGTTCACGACGCGGTCGTCAGGGCAGTCGCCCGGCGGCCACGCGTCAGCTCGAAGGGGATCACGGTGCACTGTCCGTTCTGCCGCCACCCGGACTCGCGGGTCGTCGACTCGCGGACGTCGGACGACGGGTCGACCATCCGGCGCCGTCGGCAGTGCCCCCACTGCAACCGCCGGTTCACCACGGTGGAGACCGCCAGCCTCTCGGTCGTCAAGCGCTCCGGAGCCACCGAGCCGTTCAGCCGCGAGAAGATCGCCGGCGGCGTCCGCAAGGCGTGCCAGGGCCGTCCGGTGAGCGAGGACGACCTCGCGCTGCTGGCGCAGAAGGTCGAGGAGACGCTGCGCGGTGCCGGTTCGGCGGAGATCGACGCGTACGAGATCGGGCTCGCGATCCTCGGTCCGCTGCGCGAGCTGGACGAGGTCGCCTACCTGCGGTTCGCGAGCGTCTACCAGGCGTTCGACTCCCTGGAGGACTTCGAGGCGGCGATCACCGTCCTGCGCGCGGAGCACGAGTCCGACGAGCAGGACGGCGTCGACGAGCCTGCCGAGCCTGCCGAGCCGTCGGGCGAGGACGTCCGCACCAGCTGAGCGGCACGCCGGTCGGCGCCGTCGCACCTGTCGGCGGCACCACGTAGGTTCGGTGGGTGCTTCCCACCGATCTCGAGCTCCTCCACGTCCCTGGCGCCCCGGCGATCCTGCCGGACGGTTCCCGCGCCGTCGTCTCCGTCGTGCGCCCCGACCTGACCGCCGACGAGTACGTCGGGCACCTCTGGTCGGTCGACCTGGACGGCGACGCCCCGCCGCGTCCGCTCACCCGCGGGCACCGGGACACCTCGCCGGACGTGAGCCCGGACGGACGCTGGGTCGCGTTCCTGCGCGCCGAGCCCGAGGGCAAGCCGCAGGTGCACGTGGTCGAGGCGGCGGGCGGTGAGCCCATCCGGTTGACCGACGCCCCCCTGGGCGCCTCGGAGCCGCGGTTCTCCCCGGACAGCACGCGGATCGCCTATCTGGCGCGGGTGCCTGAGGAGGGGCGGTATGCGGCCGAGGGCAAGCCCGGGAACGAGGACCCGCGGCACATCACCGAGCTGAAGTACCGCTCCGACGGCATCGGCTTCTTCCGTGACCGGCCGCAGCACGCCTTCGTCGTCGACCTGCCGGCTGATGGGGAGCTCCCGGCGGACGTGCCCGACCCGCTCGCGCTGACCTCGGGCGAGATCGGTGTGGCGGGCGTCCGATGGCTGCCGTCCGGCGAGGCGCTCGTCGGCGTCTCGGCGCGGCACGCGTCGCGCGAGACCGACCTGCGCGGCGACGTGGTGCGGATCAACGCGTCGACATCGGCCGCCCCGGCGATGCCGGTGGCGCTCACCGACGCCGACGCGGGATCCACTCTGGGCGTCGACGAGGTGCTGCCGTCCGCGGACGGCACCGCGCTGTGGCTGCTGGCCAGCGACCTCGGGCCGACCGGCCGGGACTTCGTCGCCGCGCAGGTCGGGCTGTACCGGCTCCCGCTCGACGGCAGCGGCGCACCTGTCCGGCTCACGGACCCCGACGAGGATCAGCTGTCGGGCGGCCTGGCCGAGGTTGACGGCGACGCGCTCGTGATCGTCGAGAGACGCGGTGCCAGCCACCTCGTCCGGATCTCCGCCGAGGGCGCGCGGACCGCGCTGGTCGAGGGTCAGGTCGTGGTCACGGGGGTCGCGGCGGCCGCGGGCGCCGGCGGGACAGGAAGGCTGGCCGTCGTCTCGGCGACGCCGTCCAGCGCTGGAGAGCTGCTCGTGGTCGACCCTGTCGACGGGACGCGCGAGGCGCGCACCGATCTGTGCGCGCCCTTGCGTGCGACCGGTCGAGTCCGGGAACCGGTCGAGCTGTACGCGACGACCCCCGACGGCTACGCGGTGCACGGCTGGGTGGTGACGCCCGACGAGGGCCGCTACGGCGCCGGACCGCACCCGACGATCCTGATGATCCACGGCGGCCCGTTCGCGCAGTACACGCACGCGCTGTTCGACGAGGTGCAGGTGCTCGCGGAGGCCGGCTACGCGGTGGTGCTCGGCAACCCCCGGGGGTCGTCCGGCTACGGGCGGGAGCACGGGCTCGCCATCCGGAACGGGTTCGGCACGGTGGACACCGAGGACGTGCTCGCCCTGCTGGGTGCCGCGCTGGAGGACCCCGCGCTGGACGGGGAGCGCGTGGGGGTCATGGGCGGGTCCTACGGCGGCTATCTCACGGCGTGGCTGACCACGCGGACGGACCGGTTCGTGGCGGCCGTCGTCGAGCGCGGGTTCCTCGACCCGGTCAGCTTCGTCGGGTCGAGCGACATCGGCTGGTTCTTCGGGCTGGAGTACCTCGGTGACGGGACCGACGAGCACGGCGCAGCGGCGCTGGCGGCGCAGTCTCCGATGGCGCACGTGGGTCGGGTGCGCACGCCCACCCTGGTCATCCACTCGGAGCAGGACTGGCGGTGCCCGGTCGAGCAGGGCCAGCGCTGGTTCGTCGAGCTGAAGCGGCGTGGCGTCGAGGCGGAGCTCCTGCTCTTCCCCGGCGAGGGGCACGAGCTCACGCGCTCGGGGAACCCGCGGCACCGGCAGGTGCGGTTCGAGCACGTGCTGCGCTGGTGGGCGACGCACCTGCCCGTCACAGGCTGAGCGTCAGCGGTCGCTCGACCGCACGCCCCACAGGTTGATGCCCGCGTCGACCGCGTGCGGCTCGATCGCGGTGAGCTCGTCGGCGGTGAGTGGGGGCAGGGCCACCGCCGCGAGGTTCTCGTCCAGCTGCTCGGTGGTGCGGGCGCCCACGAGCACCGACGAGATGCGCGGGTCGCGCAGCACCCAGGCGAGCGCCAGCTGGGGCAGCGTCCGGCCGCCTGCGCGGGCGATCGCGTCGAGCGCCCGCACGTGGCCGAGCGTCTCGTCCGTGAGCCACTCGGTGCGCAGCGGCCCCCCGCGTGCCGCCCTCGAGTCGTCCGGGACGCCGTGCAGGTAGCGGGTGCTGAGCATCCCCTGCGCGAGCGGGGAGAACGCGACGACCGCCATGCCCGCGTCCTGGGCGACGTCGAGCAGGGAGCGGCCGTCGTCGCCGGGCTGCTCCACCCACCGGTTGAGCAGCGAGTAGGCGGGCTGGTGCACGGCGAGGCGCAGCCCGAGCGACCGGGCGACGGAGAGGGCCTCGACGGTCCGGTCCGCCGAGTACGACGAGATCCCGGCGTGCCGCGCCTTGCCCGCCCGGACGGCCCGGTCGAGCGCGCCGAGCGTCTCCTCGAGCGGGGTCGTCGGGTCGAACCGGTGGCTGTAGAACACGTCGACGCACTCCACGCCCAAGCGGCGCAGCGACTCGTCCAGGGACGCCCGCAGGTACTTCGCCGAGCCGTGCTCTCCGTACGGCCCGGGCCAGGCGCGGTAGCCCGCCTTCGTCGTCACCAGCAGCTCGTCGCGGCGTCCTCGCAGGTCACGGGCCAGCAGCCGGCCGACGGACTCCTCGGCGGCGAACGGGGGCGGGCCGTAGTTGTTCGCGAGGTCCAGGTGCACGACGCCCCTGTCCACGGCGTGCAGGACGAGGCGGCGCTGGTCGTCGTACGGCGTCGTCGCGCCGAAGTTCTGCCACAGGCCGAGGGAGACGACGGGCCACGACAGGCCACCCGCACGTCTGTGGGGGAGCGGCGGGGCATCGGGCACCCCTGTGACGCTACCCGCCGCAAGAAAGTGGCGCCGCACGCCCGAGTCGGCAAGGCTGTGCACGTCGCGGGCGCAGACGTCCGTCGGCACACAGCATCGAAGGAGACGGCCATGGCCAAGGACGACGACACGGCGACCACGGAGGCGTCGGTGAGCGACGACACCAAGGCGAAGTTCCGCGAGGCGCTCGAGCGCAAGAAGTCGAACCAGCACCGGACGTCCGACGGCTCGACCAACACCGGGCAGGTGCACGGCTCGGAGACCGCCGGTCCGTCGCAGCGCCGCTTCCAGCGCAAGTCCGGATCGGCGTAGCACCGCGCGAAGAAGGGGCCCGACCACCAGGTGGTCGGGCCCCTTCTCTGCGAGATCAGGACAGCAGGCGCAGCCGGACCGACTCGGGCCGCGACTCCAGCGCCTCGAGCACGGCCGGGTCCACCCGCGCGCCGGCGTCGGTCACCACGTAGCCGAGCTCCCCGCGGGTCGCCAGCAGCTGACCCTCGATGTTCACGCCGTGCTCGGCCAGCGTCGCGTTGACGGCCGCCAGCACGCCAGGGACGTTGCGGTGCAGGTACGCGAGGCGGTGCACGCCCGGCTGCTGCTCGAGCGCGAGGTTGGGCAGGTTGACGCTCAGCGTGGTGGATCCCGTGGCCAGGTAGTCGCGCACCTTGTTGGACACGAACTGGCCGATGGCCTCCTGCGCCTCCTCGGTGGACCCGCCGGTGTGCGGCGTGAGGATGACGTTGGGCAGGCCGCGCAGCTCCGACTCGAACGGGTCGCCGTTCCGCTTGGGCTCCACGGGGAACACGTCCACCGCGGCGCCCGCGACGTGACCGGACACGATGGCGTCGCGCAGCGAGGCGTAGTCGACGACGAACCCGCGCGAGAGGTTGAGGAACACCGCGCCGGGCCGCATCTGGGCGAACTGCTTGGCGCCGAACAGGCCGGCGTTGCCGCTGCGACCGTCGACGTGCAGGGTCACGATGTCCGAGGCCTCGAGCAGCTCGTCCAGCGTGTGCATCCGGCGCGCGTTGCCCAGCGCGAGCTTCTCGGCGGTGTCGTAGAACACGACCGACATGCCGAGGTTCTCCGCCAGCACGGACAGCTGGGTGCCGATGTTGCCGTAGCCGATGATGCCGAGCGTGCGACCGCGGATCTCGTGCGCGCCCGTGGCCGACTTGTTCCAGATGCCGTCGTGCATGGCACGGTCGAGCTCGGTCTGCCGACGCGTCAGCGAGATGATGTCCGCGATCGCGATCTCCACCACCGAGCGGGTGTTGGAGAACGGCGCGTTGAACGTCGCGACGCCCCGCGAGGCGGCCTCGGCGAGGTCGATCTGGTTGGTCCCGATGCAGTAGGCACCGATCGCGACCAGGGACGGCGACTGCGCGAGCACCTCCGCCGTCACGTGCGTCTTGGAGCGGATGCCCAGCAGGTGGACGCCGTCGAGCGCCTCGACCAGCTCGGCCTCGTCGAGCGCACCCGTGCGGGTGGTCACGTCGAAGCCGGCCGTCTCGAGGATCGAGCGAGCCTGGGGGTGGAGGTTCTCGAGCAGCAGGGCCTTCAGCACGCCCCTATGGTGCGCCTCGCAGCCGCCGGGGCCCACAGCGGTCCGGCCCTCGGACACGCGTGAGACAGCCGGTCAGCCGTCGGCGAGCCAGCCGCGGGGGAGCGGGCGGTCGTGCAGCACGTGCAGGGCCCGGGTGGGCCGGGTCATCGCGACGTACAGGTCGCCCGCGCTCGCCTCGATGACCTCCGCGGGCTCGACCAGCACGACGACGTCGAACTCCAGGCCCTTCGCCTCCCGCGGGCTGAGCACGACGAGCGGCGCGTCGAGGTCTGCCGCGCTGGTGCCCGTGCCGAGCGCCGGTCGCAGCCCCGCCGCGCGCAGGGCGTCGCCGATCGCGGCGAGCCGCCCGTCCACGGCGATCACGGCGATCCGCCCGGCGCCCGAGGAGTCCGTGACCTCGGCGACGAGCTTCTCGGTCCGCTCGGCCACGGCGGCCACGACGTCGGCCGTCCGCTCGACGACGAGGGAGTCGTCCACCTCGCGCGCGGACGTCAGCGGGCTCACGGGCAGGTGCGCCGCGACGGCCACCCGGCGGGCGGTGTCGGCCACCTCGGCCGGGGTCCGGTAGTTCACCGTCAGCTCGTTCAGGCGCCACGACGAGCGGAGCACCGGGTCGAGCTGCGCGGCCCAGCTGCGCGCGCCGGCCGTCGCCGTGGTCTGCGCGACGTCGCCGACGATCGTCAGCGACCTCGTCGGCACCCGGCGCAGCAGCGACCGCCACGCCATGGCCGAGAGCTCCTGCGCCTCGTCGACGACCACGTGCCCGTACGTCCACGACCGGTCGGCGGCGGCCCGCTCGGCGGTGGTGAGCGTCGGGCCGGTCGTCGCGAACCTGTCCGCCAGCATCTCCGCGGACACCATCCCGCTGCTCCCCGTGGACTCCAGCACCTGGCGGGCGTACGCGAGCTCGGAGGTCCGGCGGTCCGCGGCGGCACGAGCCTCGGCGCGGGCGGCCTGGTCGTCCTCGCCGAGCAGCTCCGCGGCCTCGTCCAGGATCGGGACGTCGGCCGGCGTCCAGGGGGCGTCGGCGTCGCGCACGAGCATCGCGCGCTCGCGTGCGGACAGCTGCGGGGCGGCGGAGGCGAGGCGGTGCGGCTTCGACCAGAGGTCCGCGACCAGCTTCTGCGGCGTGATGGGCATCCAGGCCAGGTTCAGCGCGACCCGGATCTCGCGGGTGGTCCGCAGCTCCTCGACGATCTCGCCCCGCTCGTCGGACGGCACCTCCTGGCCCAGCTGGAGCACGTACTGCTCGGCGAGCCGGCCCAGCATGTCCCGCACGAACGAGACGCGCGCCTGGTTGTGCGGCTTGTGGTTGCGCCGGGCGCGGGACATGGCCGACGCGATGTCGGCCGGCCGGATGACCAGGTCGTGGCCGTCGACGCGGACGTGCACAGGCTGCGCGGGGATCCGCTCCCGGTCGCGCACCGCCCGGGCGACGACCTGGGCCCACAGCGCGCGGCCCTTCAGCTCGGCGACGGCCTCGGGCTCGGTCGCCGTGGCCTGGATGCCGGGGTACAGCTCCGCGACGGTCGTCGTGACCACCCCGGTCTCGCCGAGAGACGGGAGCACCTGGTCGATGTAGCGCAGGAACGTGCGGCTGGGGCCGACGAGCAGGACGCCCGAGCGCTCGAGCATGCGGCGGTGGGCGTACAGCAGGTAGGCGGCCCGGTGCAGCGCGACGGCCGTCTTGCCGGTGCCGGGGCCGCCCTGCACCACGAGCGCGCCGCCGAGCTCGGAGCGGATGATCGCGTCCTGCTCGCCCTGGATGGTGGCGACGATGTCGCCCATCCGTCCGGTGCGACCGGCGGCCAGGCCGGCGAGCAGCGCACCCTCGCCGGACAACCCGCTCAGGCGGGAGTCGGGGTCGTCGGTCAGGCGGTCGAGGTCGAGGACCTCGTCCTCCACGCTCGTCACGGCGCGCCCGCGGGTGACCACGTGCCGGCGACGCACGACGCCGTCGGGGTGCGCCGCGGTGGCCCGGTAGAACGCCTGCGCGGCGGGCGCGCGCCAGTCGGTGAGGAGCTGGGTCTGCTCGGTGTCCGTGAGCCCGAGCCGGCCGATGTAGCGACGCGAGTCGTCGTCCAGGTCGAGGCGCCCGAACACGAGGCGCTCCTCGACGGCCTCCAGCTGCGCGATGCGGTCCTCGTAGAGCGTGGCGAACGCGTCGCGCTCGCTGCGGTTCTGCGGGGAGCCCGAAGGCCCCTCCCGGCGGACGTCGGCCAGTCGTGCCCGCATCTGCGCGCGCAGGTCGTCGAGCCGGCCGTAAAGCTGGTCGACGATGCGCTGCTCGTCCGCCAGCTCGTTGTCCATGCCTGCCACCTGGGCGATCTCCGTTCCGCCGGGATGCTCCCGGCCGTGCGTACCAGCCGCCCCAGCGAGCATCGAGGTACGACGCAGGGCACGGAGCGGCCGTCCATTATCCGACGTCCGCAGCCCGGCCGCACACGGCCGACCGGGTGGGAGCCGTCAGGAGCGGGTGAGATGGCGAGCAGCACGGGGACAGGCACCCTACGCTTCGGGTGACCTGTCGAGAACTGGCGGGTGCACAGCTGGGAGGAGGCGCCGTTGAGCGACGCACGCACTGCCGCCGACGACACGCGCCCCGCCACCGCAGTCCGCCCCGCACCGATCCGTCTGCTGCTGGTCGAGGACGACGAGGGCGACGCGATCCTGGTGCGCGAGCACCTGGCGGACGCCGGCCTGGACGTCGCCCTGTCGTGGGTGCGCACCCTGGACGAGGCCATCGACAACCTGCACGTCGACCTTGTGCTCCTGGACCTCGGCCTGCCCGACGCCATGGGCATCGGTGCTCTCGAGCGGCTGCTCGCCGCCGGTGCGCCCGCCGTCGTGGTGCTCACCGGCCTGGCCGGCTCCGACATCGGGCTCCAGGCGGTGGCCGCCGGCGCCCAGGACTACCTGGTCAAGGGTGAGGTCGACGGCGAGCTGCTCGGCCGGTCGGTGCGGTACGCGATCCAGCGGCGTCGGCTCGAGGACACGGACCGCGCCCTGTACCGGAGCCTGGTGCGCGCGGAGGAGGTCAACCGCCTCGAGCGCGCCCTGCTGCCCACCCCGTCGGTGGTCGACCAGCGCCTCGAGGTGCGCGTGGGCTACCGCGCCGGGCGCGACGGCGTGCTGGGCGGGGACTTCTACGACGTGGTCGAGCGCCCGGACGGCTCGGTCCTCGCGCTCGTCGGCGACGTCTGCGGGCACGGTCCCGACGAGGCCGCCCTGGGCGCCACGCTGCGGACCGCGTGGCGCACCCTGGTGCTGGCGGAGATCCCGACGGCGGACATCCTCGGCCTGCTCGAACGCGTCCTGATCTCCGAGCGCGCCCGCCCCGAGATCTTCACGACCGTGTCGATGCTGGACGTCGCCGCGGACCGCTCCGCGGTGGACCTGTACCTGGCAGGGCATCCCGTGCCGCTGCTGCTGGGCGCTCCGTCGACCCTCCTTCCGACGCACGGCCGCGGTCGCGCGCTGGGCATCCCGGTCTCCGGCGGCTGGGCCCCGGTCCGGCTCGACCTGGGCCCGTCCTGGCGCATCCTGCTGTACACCGACGGCGTGCTCGAGGCGACCATCGGCGACGGCTCCGACCGCCTCGGCAAGACCGGCCTGCTGCGGGTGGTCGACGGTGCCGTCGCGGCGCAGGGCGACCTCGTCGAGCAGGTGCTGCACGACGTCCGTCAGCTGCACGGCGGCGACCTCGTCGACGACGCCGCGGTCGTCGTGCTCGGGTGGCGTGCGTGAGCGCTGCCTCGACGCCCGCGCGGCGTCCCTCCACGCTGCGCCGACGCCTGCGCACGGCCATCGTCGCGTCCGCCGTCGTCCTCGCCGTCGTCATGCTCGGCACCGTCTTCGTGCTGCTGCGGCTGATCGACCGTCAGGACGCCGTGACCCAGCGGTACTTCACCGCGATCACCCAGGCGGACGGCGCGTTCATCCAGCTGGTCGACGCGGAGACCGCGGTGCGCGGATTCGCGCTGACCGGCGACCCGGTCACGCTCGAGCCGTACGAGCGGGCCTCGGCCGACGACCTCTCGTTCCGGACGCTCGCCGAGAACGAGACCAAGACCGGCGACGAGCGGCTGGCCGCCGCGGCACAGGCCGCCGCGGACGCCGGCCGACGCTGGAACGAGGACTTCGCGCTCCCGGTGATGGACGAGGTCCGGACCAACGGGGTCGGAGCCGTCACCACGGACGAGATCGAGCAGGGCCGGGTGCTCTTCGACGACGCGCGCGCCGCCGCGGACGCCTACATCGACCTGCTGCGGGACCGGCGCTCCGACGCCCTCGACGAGCTGGCGTTCTGGACGCTGGTAGGTGCCGGGACCGTGGCGCTGCTCGTCCTGGCTGCGGTGGCCCTCGGCATCGCGCTGTGGGTCACGCTCCGGCGCTGGATCCTCGAGCCGCTCGACTCGCTGGCCGCCGACGCCCGCGCGGTCTCGTCGGGCGACCTGACCCACCCCGTCGCCGGCGTGGGCCCGGGGGAGATCGCCGCGCTGGCGGGGGACATCGAGCGGATGCGCGTCGCGCTGGTGGACCAGGTCCAGGTGCTCGAGTCGTCCCGGTCGGAGATCGCGCTGGCGCACGAGCTGCTCACCGAGCAGGCCGAGGAGCTCCGGCGCTCCAACCGCGACCTGGAGCAGTTCGCCTACGTCGCCTCGCACGACCTCCAGGAGCCGCTGCGCAAGATCGCGAGCTTCACCCAGCTGCTGCAGAAGCGGTACGGCGGGCAGATGGACGAGCGCGCCGACCAGTACATCGCGTTCGCGGTCGACGGCGCAAAGCGCATGCAGCAGCTCATCCAGGACCTGCTGGGCTTCTCCCGCGTCGGCCGGGTCGGGGGTGAGGTCACCGACGTGGACCTGGCCTCCGCGCTCGCGGCCGGGGTCGACAACCTCAGCGAGGCGATCGCGGAGTCGGGCGCGCAGGTGACGCACGACGAGCTCCCGGTCGTCCGCGGCGAGGAGCCGCTGCTGGTCCAGCTGTTCCAGAACCTGGTGGGCAACGGGATCAAGTTCCGCGACCCGTCCCGCCCGCCCCGCGTGCACGTCAGCGCGCGCCGCGTGGGAGAATCCTGGGAGCTCGAGTGTCGGGACAACGGCATCGGCATCGACCAGCAGTACGCGGAACGGGTGTTCGTCATCTTCCAGCGACTGCACGCCAAGGACGTCTACGAGGGCACCGGGATCGGCCTCTCGTTGTGCAAGAAGATCGTCGAGTTCCACGGCGGTCGCATCTGGATCGAGCAGCCGGACGGCGAGGGGACCAGCATCCGCTGGACGCTGCCCGCTGCCGACGACCTCAGCAGCTGAAGGAGACAACCGCGTGCCGAACACCACCAAGATCATCGACGTCCTCCTGGTCGAGGACGACCCGGGCGACGTGCTCATGACCCGCGAGGCGTTCGAGGACAACAAGCTGCGCAACCGCCTGTCGGTCGTCTCCGACGGCGTCAGCGCGCTCCAGTTCCTGCGCAAGGAGGGCGAGCACGCCGACGCCCCGACGCCCGACCTCGTCCTGCTCGACCTCAACCTGCCGAAGATGGACGGCCGGGAGGTCCTCCAGGCGCTCAAGGCCGACGCCAACCTGCGGTCCATCCCCGTCGTCGTGCTCACCACCTCGGAGGCGGAGGAGGACGTGGTCCGCAGCTACTCGCTGCACGCCAACGCCTACGTCACCAAGCCGGTGGACTTCGACCGGTTCATCGAGGTCGTGCGTCAGATCGACGAGTTCTTCGTCGAGGTCGTGCGGCTGCCCGGCCGCTGAGCCGGACGGGACCGCCGGGAAGAACTCACGGCGGGTGGGCGTTGTCCCCGGTAACCCGGACGGAAGTGAGCGCACCCCCATGCTGAACCCGAGCGAGATCTACGACGTCGACCCTGAGGTCGCCGCCCAGGTCGAGGCGCGGTCGGTGAACGGCGCCGGCCCCGTGCTGGTGCACGCGGTCCGCGGGTTCGTCGACGCGGGCAACGCCGGCCAGCTGGCCGCGGAGCACCTGGTCGACGAGCTGACCACCACGCGACTGGCCACCTTCGACGTCGACCAGCTGCTGGACTACCGGTCGCGCAGGCCGGTCATGACGTTCGACCAGACCACGTGGGCGTCCTATGCGGACCCCGAGCTGGTGGTCGACCTGGTGCAGGACGCCGCGGGCGTCCCGTTCCTGCTCCTGCACGGCGTCGAGCCCGACGTCCAGTGGGAGCGGTACGTCGCCGCCGTCCGGCAGATCGTCGAGCGTTTCGACGTGCCGCTGACGGTCGGCCTGCACGGGATCCCGATGGGCATCCCGCACACGCGGCCGCTGTCGGTCACCGCCCACGCGACCCGCCCCGAGCTGGTCGCCGACCACACGTCGTGGTTCGGCACCGTGCAGGTTCCGGCCAGCGCCAGCGCGCTGCTGGAGCTCCGCCTCGGCCAGTCCGGCCACGACGCCGTCGGCTTCGCGGTGCACGTCCCGCACTACCTCGCGCAGTCGGCGTTCCCGCAGGCCAGCCAGGCCGGCCTGACCAACGTGGAGCGAGCGACCGGCCTGGACCTGCGGGTGGCGTCGCTGACGGCCGCCGCGGACGGCGCCATGCAGGAGATCGACCGGCAGGTGACCGGGTCCGAGGACGTCGCCGCGGTGGTGCACGCCCTCGAGGAGCAGTACGACTCGTTCACCCGGAACATCGGGCGCACGAGCCTGCTCGCCGGGTCCACCGACCTGCCCACCGCGGACGAGCTGGGGGCGGAGTTCGAGCGGTTCCTGGCCCAGCAGGGCGACGAGAGCGGTCCGGCCTGAGGCGTCGCCTTTACCAGATCGTTGTCAAAGTGCGTGAGCCGACGGGGCGAAAGCATGGCGCCGCCACCAGGCCCGATGTAAGGATGCACACGTTGCAGTGACGTACTCGCTTGACCGGCACGCTCGACCGGTGTCGTCATCCGGGCCTCGGCCCGGGGTCGGTTCCGACCAGCCCCCGCGGCTGGGTCACCCGGTGCAGGACGTGAGGCATTGCGGCACGACGCAGGCAGAAGGCCAGCGCCGTCACCGGTGGGACAGAAGGAAACGAACATGGCACAGGGTGCTGTCAAGTGGTTCAACGCTGAGAAGGGCTTCGGGTTCATCGCCCAGGACGGCGGCGGTGCCGACGTCTTCGTCCACTACTCCGCGATCGACTCCTCGGGCTACCGCAGCCTCGATGAGGGCCAGCGCGTCGAGTTCGAGATCACGCAGGGCGCCAAGGGCCCCCAGGCCGAGAGCGTCCGCCCGATCTGACTAGGGCGAGCGAAGGGCCGCATCCCCCAGGGGTGCGGCCCTTCGTCATGCCACCGGGTCCGTCAGTGGCGAGGCGCTCCCCACGAACGCGGTGACCTCGGCGCCGTGCAGCAGCCGCGCGGGCGCCGGCAGGCTGCGGACGGCGCGGGCCAGCGGTGCGGACCCGAGCAGCTCCGGGTCGTCCGTCGCGGCAAGGACGACGTTCCCGTAGCCCCGACCGCGCAGGAGCCCCGGCTCGGCGATCACGGCGACGTCCTCGAACGCGGCGCGCAGGGTGGCCACCTCGGCGCGCGCTCCCGCCAGGGGTGGGCGGTCCGCGCAGTTGACCAGGTAGAGGCCCCCGGGTCGGAGCACGCGGGTCACCTGCGCGACCATCTCCCGCGTCCGGACGTGGTCGGGGGTCGTGTCGCCGGCGAAGACGTCGCGGACGACGACGTCCGCCCCCGCGTCGGCGAGCCGACCGAGCTCGGCGCGCGCGTCCCCCGCGCGGATCCGCAGCGCGGGTGCGCGCGGCAGGTCGAACCACCCGCGGACGAGCTCGGGGAGCACGGTGTCCAGCTCGATCGCGAGCTGCCGCGAGCCCGGGCGGGTGGCGTCGATCGACCGCGCGAGCGCGCAGCCCGCGGCCCCCAGGTGCACCACGTCGAGCGGTCCGCCCACGTCGCCGTAGCGCTCGATCACCACGGCCATCTGCTGCATGTACTCGAAGACCAGCCGCGTCGGGTCCACCAGGTCCAGGTGCGAGCTGGGCACGCCGTTGACCAGGACGGTCACCCCGTCCGGGTCGTCGTGGTCGCGGACCAGCTCGACCGTCCCCGTGGGGATGGTGACGGGGCCCGTGGGCCAGGGAGCGCGGGCGGAGCGTGTGGGCGGTCGGTGCGAGGCTGGACTGCGTCGGGCGGAGCGGTCGCGGGCGGCCATGGTGCCCAACCTACGGGCCGGGACCGGGCTTGACGGCATCGAACAGGTGTTCGATACTGAGTGGGTCGACAGATCGACGCACGCGGAGGGAGACGGCGATGGACCAGCAGCTCGAGCAGCACGTGACCGGCGAGCCGGGCGCGGGAGCACCGGTGCCCGCCCGCGCGCTCGAGCTCCTCCGCCGGGCCGATGCCGAGCTGCTCGCCGCGCAGTTCTCGTCCGAGCCGTGGGAGCAGCTTTCTCACGCGCACCTCGCCGCCCTGCGCGCCGGAGCCGCCGTGGTCGCCGCCCGGGGCACCCCGTCGGGGCGTCGGGCGCCGCGCACGGTGTGGAGCATGCTCGGCGTGGTCGCGCCTGAGCTCGGGTCGTGGTCCACGTACTTCGCGGAGGCGGCGGCACTGCGCTCGGCCGTGGATGCGGGCCGGTTCGAGCTGGTAGGCCCCGAGCGGGCAGAGGAGGCGGTGTGCGCGGCGGAGGACTTCGTCGACGCCGTGCGGGACCTGGTCCACGGGGGCGCGGACGCGGTCGCCGGTCGCACCTTGCGCATGCGCGTCCCGCAGGCGTCATGAGCGCCGTGGAGGTGCCGCCCGCGGCGGGTGCTGGTCGGGGCCGCACCCGGTCGGACGACGGGACCGACGGGGCCGACGGCCCGGCACGGCCATGAGCCGCGGACCCCGGTCGGCCGACGCCAGGCGCGACTGGGGGCGTGAGGAGGTCGGCTGCTCGATCCTGCACGTCGACATGGACGCGTTCTTCGCGTCGGTGGAGCTCGCCCGACGGCCGCAGCTGCGCGGGCTGCCGGTGATCGTCGGGGGAGCCACGCGCGGCGTGGTCCTGGCCGCGACCTACGAGGCCAGGGCGTTCGGCGTGCACTCGGCCATGCCGATGGCCACGGCGTTGCGGCAGTGTCCGCAGGCGGTCGTCGTGCCTCCCGACCACCACGCGTACCACGAGGTCTCCACCGGCGTGATGCAGCTGCTCGGGGACATCACCGCGCTGGTCGAGCAGGTCAGCGTCGACGAGGCGTTCCTCGACGTCGCCGGCGCCCGCAGGCGGCTGGGACCGCCCACGATCATCGCCCGGCTGATCCGCCGGCAGGTGCAGGAGCAGTTCGGGATCACCTGCTCCGTCGGTATCGGATCCACCAAGTTCGTCGCCAAGCTCGCGTCGGGTCAGGCCAAGCCGGACGGCGTGCTCCTCGTCCCCCGCGCGGCGACGGTCGACTTCCTGCGCGTGCTGCCCGTCGGGGCGCTCTGGGGAGTGGGTGAAAAGACGGAGGCCGCCCTGGCGCGCTTCGGGATCAGGACGGTCGCCGAGCTGGCAGACAGCGACGTGTCCACGGTGCAGCACGCGGTCGGCAAGGTGGCGGGCGCGCACCTGTTCGACCTGTCGTGGGGCCGGGATCCCCGACCCGTCAGTCCCGGCCGCGAGGAACGGTCGCTGGGGGCGGAGGAGACGTTCCTGACCGATGTCGCCGACCTCACGGTCGTGCAGGAGAAGGCCCGGGACCTGGCCGACCGGTGCGCGGTGCGGCTGCGCAGGAACGGCCTGGTCACGCGCACGATCACCGTGAAGATCCGCACCTCCGACTTCCGGACGCTGACCCGGTCGCGCACGCTGGTGACCCCGACGGACGTCGGGCGCGAGATGTTCCTGGCCGTGCGTGATCTGCTCGCGGGCGTCGACCTGGGCGGACTGCCGGTGCGCCTCGTCGGGGTGCGCGTGGAGGGTCTGACCCGTGCCGCGTCCACCATCCGGCAGCCGACCCTCGAGGAGGCCTTCGACGAGCCGGTGCAGGCGCGGCGGGACGCGGAGCTGACCATGGACCGGGTGCGCGAGAGGTTCGGTGGGGCCGCGATCAGGTCCGGAGCTCCCCAGGCTGGGGGAGTATCCTCCCGCTCGACTACCACCTTCGTTCCGGCGGATCTATCCTGAACCGGACGACAGGTCCACATAGCTGACAACGGGGGTCAGGATGCCTCTCTCGGAGTACGAGCAGCGCGTGCTCGAGCAGATGGAACGCCAGTTGACCTCTGACGATCCGCGGCTCGCGAACACGCTGACTCAGCGCGGGCATCGCCCGTTCGGCCGATACGTCATCGCGGGAGTGGGTGCGTCGGTCGGTCTGCTGCTCCTCGTGCTCGGCGCCGCCAACGGCCTGCCGTGGCTCGGCGTCATCGGCTTCGTCGTGATGTTCGCCGCGGTCGCCTTCGCCTTCGCCGCACCCCAGCGCTCGTCCGGGCACCGCTCCGGTCCGCGGGGCGTGGTGCAGAGCGACGGCAAGGTGAAGCCGGCAACGCCGCCGGCTCGTCAGAAGAGCGGCCTCATGTCCCGTCTCGAGGAGCGCTGGGAACGGCGCCGCGGCGAGAGCGGTCACTGAGCAGGCTCTCGACCCCGATCATCAGCTCGTCCACCCACCCGGCCAGGATCGCCGGGTCGACGGACGGCTGCTCCGGCGCGTAGAGGTCCTGCTCGACCGTCCGCGCCAGCGACTCGAGCGCGACGACCGAGGATCCTGTCAGCGTCGACCCTGACGCCGCCCGCAGCTGCTCCTGCACCGAGGCGACGACCGTGCGCGGCGTCTCCGCATCGGTCCACGTGACCCCGCGGGCTCCGAGCCGGCGCCGGGCACGCAGCCAGGCGCGCTCAGGCGTCAGGTCGGCCCGGAACCGCGTCCGCCGCCGGATGATGGCGAGGCCGAACGACGCCACGGCCAGCACGATCGCGACGGTGATCGCCACGGGGAGCCACGCCTGCTCGTCGTCCTCGGTCCCGGTGGACGTCGTCGAGCCGCCGGGGGCAGTCGACGCGGTCGCGCCGGGCAGGGGCACCGGCAGCGCGTCGTCCGGGATCTGGTCGGGCGCGGAGATCCCGACGAACGGGTCGCTCCAGCGGGGCGGAGCACCCGTCTGCTCACCGGGCGTCGGCTCGAACCGCACCCAGCCGGATCCCTCGAAGTACAGCTCCGGCCAGGCGTGCGACTTCTGGCCCGACACGACGTAGCCACCGTTGCGGTCCGACTCACCGGGCAGGAAGCCCACCGCGACGCGCGCGGGGATGTCGAGCGAGCGCGCCATCATCGCCATCGAGGTGGCGAACTGCACGCAGTAGCCGCGGGTGGACTGCAGGAAGTCCCAGACGGCGTCGTCGGACCGGGAGGGCGCGACGCGCGTGTCGTAGGTGAAGTTCGTCGTCGCCCGGAAGTACGTCTGGAGCGCCATGGCCTGCTCGTACGGCGTGGCCGCGTCCGCGGTGACCTCGCGCGCGACGGCGGCGACGTCCTGAGCGTGGGCGGTCGGCGGCACCTCCAGCGACGCGCCGCCGTCGCCCGGGTCGCCGACCTCCGCGCCGATGAGGTCCTCCTTGGTGAGCGACGGGATCTCGACCTGCATGGCGTACGTCATGCCGTCGAACGTGCCGCGCCGACCGACGACCTCGTCACGGGCCGGGTCGTACTCCCAGCCACCGCGCACGTCGACGGTGCGCGGGAAGGTGCTCACGGGGAGCCGCCGCTCGCGCAGGGCAGCCACCTCGATCCGGACGTCGGCGAGGGTTCCCCGGTCCGCGTCGGGCGCGGTGCCGCGGATCGTCGGGTCCGACGACAGCAGCGTCGAGGCGTCCCAACCGGTGAGCTCGAGCGAGTCGGACCGGTCCCACTCCTGACCGTCGAAGGTGGTGAGGGTGAAGGCGCGCAGGGGACCGACGTCGTTGGCGGTGACGTTGGTGGCTGCCGACGCGCTCGGCGAGGGCGCGGGGTCCGCGCCGGCGTCGGCCACGACGGGTGCGACGGTGTAGCGCAGGACGACCTGCCCGGAGCGGGAGCCCAGGCTCTCGCGCAGGTCGAGGTTGTCGCTCAGCGACATCGGTCCGACGGGGCCGGAGCCGAAACTGGGCATGCTCATGGTCGCCCAGCCCGGGAAGGCGGCCACGGCGGGGCCGGCCACGAGCGTGGCGACGATGAGACCGACCGAGCTGAGCACCGCGACGGAGGTCCGGCGAGCGCGGTCGCTGTGGGCCGTCGGGGGAGCGGCGCTGAGCGCGAGCAGCAGGAGGTAGAAGAAGGCGGTCCACGCGATCGCCCAGCCGCTGGCCGGGAACCCCAGGATGATCGCGGGCACCCAGAGGCCCGCGAACGCGATGCCGGCCAGGGCGGGCGCGCCGAGCCCGATGGCGACGAGGTCGGCGAGCAGGAAGACCGAGACCGCGCCGACCACCACGAGCAGCTCGGCGGGACGGACGCCGACCATGGGCACCAGGGAGGCGTTGATGACCGCGACACCCTCGCGTGCGGTGGCCAGCGTCCGGTCCAGGGACCCGGAGTCCGGGAGGACCTGGAGCCGGCCCGGGGGCGCCCCGTAGCGGACGAGGACGATGCCGACGGCGACGAGGGTCCCGGCCAGCGTGGGTGCCCACCAGGACCGCGTGACGGCTCGGACGCCGACGACGGTCGCGGCGACGACGAGCACGATGAGCCACGTGGCCACGAGCCAGCCGCCGCGCACGATCAGGCCGGTCAGCGCGAAGAGGCTCGCGCAGGTGGCGGCGGCGCAGAGCGCCGACCCGAGGGCGGACCGCGGGCCGCGGGGGATGCGGAGCGAGCGCCCGGTCACTGGGCCGACCCCAGCAGACGCAGCCAGCAGTCCACGATCGGCTCCCCGGGGGTCACCCGGCAGGCTCGCCAGCCGGCGCGGCGCAAGGCCTTGATGGTGTGCTCGGCCTCCGCCGCGTGCGCGGGGGTGTCGGCGCGGACGACGGCCCAGGCCTGGGCGGCGTCGGCGACGTGCGCGAGGGCGGCGCGGGCGGACGCCCCGAGCGGACCCAGGACGGCGAGCACGATCTCCCCGCCGGCGTCGCTGGTGTGCAGCAGGTGGGCGGCCGAGACCAGCTCGGACTCGCCCTGGGCGGCCGTGCGGGGCGCCTCGAGGTCGATGGTCCGGTCCAGCAGCGCTTGGCGCGCCCCCGGGCCGGAGCGGTCGTGCACGAAGGCGAGCGGGTACGGGCTGGCGTCGTCGCGCAGCCCGCTGACGAGCCTGACCGGATGACCGCCGTCGAGCATGGCCAGGGACATCGACGCGGCCAGGGAGATCGACCACTCCAGGCTGGCCACCCGCGCGGGCAGGTCGAGGAGCACCGACACGGGTCGCATGCCGGCCCGCTCGTCCGACCGCACCATCAGCGCACCCTTGCGGGCGCTGCTGCTCCAGTGCACGCGCCGCAGGTCGTCGCCCTCGCGATAGTCGCGCAGCGAGGCGTCGTCGGTCGACGGGCTGCGCGCGCCGAGCGCCACCCGGTCGGGTTCGCCGACCAGCACGTCGCTGGGCGTGGGGAGCGGCACCACGGCCGGCCACACCGACACCTCGGCCTGCTCGCCGAGGGTGGCCGAGGTGCGCACCACCCCGAACGGGTCGCTCCGGGTGACCACGAGCGGGCCCAGCGGCCAGCGTCCGCGCCGGGCCGCCTGCACCGCGTACGTCACGGTCACGCGGCGCGGGGCGCGGGCCACGCGGGCACGCAGGGGGCGTCCGCCGGACAGCTCGGTGGCCGCCTGCTCGGCGAACTTCAGACCGGCCAGCCGTACGCGCGCCGCGGGGTCGGTGGCGGCGATGAGGACCTCGATCTGGGCCTCGTCGCCGGCGTGCACCGGATTGGGCCTGGCGCGGCGCTGCACGGTGAGGCGGTGCTTGCCACGGCCGGGGTCGAGCGCGCCGACGCCGACGGCCGCCGCGACGACGAGCAGCAGCGCGAGCGTGCCGATCCGCACCAGGTCGACCGCCCCGAGCACGACGCCCAGCTGGAGCGCGACGATGCCGGCGCCGGCGAGCGCCCAGCCTCGGGGTGTGGGGCGAAGTCGCATCAGCCGATCGCGCGTCGGGAGCGCGCGGTCCCCGCAGTCGACGGGAGCGGGATGCGGTCGAGGATGTCGGCGACGATGTCGGACGTGCTGCGGCCGGACAGGCGCGACTCGGTGCTCGGCAGCAGCCGGTGTGCGAGGACCGGCACGCCGAGCTGCTGGACGTCGTCGGGCAGCACGTGGTCCCGGCCGTCCATGGCGGCCAGGGACTTGGCGGCGCGCAGCAGCTGGATGGCCGCTCGGGGTGAGGCGCCGAGCCGCAGGCCCGGGTCCTCGCGGGTGGCGGTGACCAGGTCGACCACGTACCGCTTGATGCCGGGCGCCGCGTACAGCCGCCGGGTGGTCTCGATGAGCGCCTTGACCTGCGCCGCGTCGGTGACGGGGCGCAGGGTGTCCAGCGGGTCCGACGTCTCCTGGAGGTCCAGCATGTCGAGCTCGGACTCGATGCTCGGGTAGCCGACCGTGAGCCGGGCCATGAACCGGTCGCGCTGCGCCTCGGGCAGCGGGTAGGTGCCTTCCATCTCCACGGGGTTCTGGGTGGCGACGACGAGGAACGGCCGCGGCAGCGGGTAGGTGCGGCCGTCGACCGTCGCCTGGGCCTCCTGCATGCACTCCAGAAGCGCGGACTGCGTCTTGGGCGAGGCGCGGTTGATCTCGTCGCCGATGACCACGTGCGCGAAGACGGGACCGGGCCGGAACTCGAACTCGTGCGTCTGCGACCGGAAGATGTTCACGCCGGTGAGGTCCGACGGCAGCAGGTCCGGGGTGAACTGGATCCGGCCGACGGTGCAGTCGATGGTCTTGGCCAGCGCCTTGGCGAGGGTCGTCTTGCCGACCCCCGGGACGTCCTCCAGCAGCAGGTGCCCCTCGGCGAGGAGCACGGCGACCGTGACGCGCACCAGCTCGGGGCGGCCGGTGACGACCCCCTCCACAGCGGTGCGCATCCTCGTGGTGATGTCGACGACGTCCTCGAGCTCACTCGTGGACGGGACGGCCTGCAGCATGACGCCTCCTTTGGCGGATCTGGGTCCGAGCCTAAAGGTCGGCCGCCCTCAGTTCATCGCCCATCGGACCCCCACTTCTCTCCACCACCCACCTGGTGCAGCGTGCGAGGCCCCCAGCCGGCGGGTGATTCGTCCGATCCCTCCGGAATCGAGGCGGCGAGCGACTCTCCGACACGCCCCGTGCGTGGTCCGGTGAGCCGCGACGCTCCACTTCGCTCCACCGCTCTGACCTGCATATATGCCTTCTCGATCGGGTGAATCATGCACTTCTCCGGTGGCAGGTGGAGTGAAGTGGAGTACCGTGGAGGCACGTGGTGAGGCGGGGATGTCGCACCAGGAGTCGCAGTGCGAGAGCGGGAGGAGGCGGGGTGACGCATGAGTCGTCCGCCGGCGTCTTCGGCTCCTTCGCGCCCTTTCTCGGGACGTACACACCGCGTCTCGACGAGAAGGGCCGGCTCATCCTTCCGGCCAAGTTCCGCGGTCAGCTCGCCCCCGGGCTGGTCATGACGCGCGGCCAGGAGCGGTGCCTCTTCCTGCTCCCCATGCAGGAGTTCCAGCGCATGCACGACCAGCTGCGGCAGGCGCCGGTGACCAGCCGGCAGGCCCGCGACTACCTGCGCGTCTTCCTGTCGGGTGCCAGCGACGAGCTTCCCGACAAGCAGGGCCGCATCTCCATCCCGCCGATGCTCCGCAAGTACGCGGGGCTCGAGCGCGACGTCGCCGTCATCGGCACCGGCACCCGGGTCGAGATCTGGGACCTCACCGCGTGGGAGACGTACCTGGCCGAGCAGGAGGCCGGGTACGCCGACACCGCGGAGGAGGTCTTCCCGAACGGTCCCTTCTAGACGTCCTGGCCCACGGGCCGCCCGGTGAGACCTCCTCCCGAATCTCTGCCGCACTTCCCCGGTGGCAGAGGGTCGGTGGGGGATCTGGTCGGACGGCGGAGGGGCCGCCCGACCACACCATTCGTGCCACCTGGGGAGGGGAGCAGCGATGACTGAGCACACGTCCGACGCCGCCGCCCGGCACACCCCGGTGCTGCTCCAGCGCTGCCTCGACCTGCTCGCACCGGCCTTCGAGGTCGCGGGCCCGGTGATGGTCGACTCGACCCTCGGGATGGGCGGTCACACCGAGGGCGTCCTGCGGGCGTTCCCGCACGTCCGGGTGGTCGGCATCGACCGCGACACCGAGGCGCTCGAGCTGGCGGGTCGGCGGCTCGCACCTTTCGGCGACCGGTTCACCGGTGTGCACGCGGTCTACGACGAGATCAACGACGTCCTGGACGAGCTCGGCATCCCCGCGGTGCAGGGCGTGCTGATGGACCTCGGCGTCTCCTCGCTCCAGCTGGACGAGCGTGAGCGTGGCTTCTCCTACTCGGCCGACGCCCCGCTCGACATGCGGATGGACGCCACGACCGGGCAGACGGCGGCCGACGTGCTCAACACCTACGACGAGCGCGAGCTCGCTCGCATCCTGCGGGTGTACGGCGAGGAGCGGTTCGCACCGCGGATCGCCCGCGCCATCGTCGCCCAGCGCGCCAGGCGCCCGCTCGAGCGCACCGGCGAGCTGG
The DNA here is from genome assembly GCF_965229465.1 of Cellulomonas sp. Lineage (GTDB taxonomy): Bacteria > Actinomycetota > Actinomycetes > Actinomycetales > Cellulomonadaceae > Cellulomonas. The sequence continues at coordinate 3,566,590 of NZ_OZ245882.1, forward strand.
TGAGCATCGTCCGGGCGAACATCCCCGCGGCCACCCGCAAGACCGGTGGCAACCCGGCCAAGCGCACGTTCCAGGCCCTGCGCATCGAGGTGAACGGCGAGATCGAGGTGCTCGAGCGCGCGCTCCCGCAGTCGATCGAGGCGCTCGCGGTCGGCGGTCGGATCGTCGTCGAGTCGTACCACTCGCTCGAGGACCGGGCGGTGAAGCGTGCGCTGGCCGTCGGCGCCACGTCGAGCGCGCCGCCCGACCTGCCCGTCGAGCCGGAGACGCACGCACCGTTCCTGCGGCTCGTGACGCGCGGTGCCGAGGAGGCCGACGAGGCCGAGCTGGCGCACAACCCCCGGTCGCAGTCCGTCCGGCTCCGAGCCGCGGAGCGCACCCGTCCTACCCCTGACCACCTGACGCCACGTCCGACCGGAAGGAGGGCAGCATGAGCGCCCAGTCCGCTGCCCGAGTGAGCACCGCTCGCGCCTACCCGACCCCGGCCCGCCCCAAGGCAGCCCCGGCACCCCGACTTCGCGTCGTCCGCGCGCCGGAGCACGCCAGGACGCGGGTGCCGTTCATCCTTGCCTGCATGGCCGTCCTCGCCGGTGCGCTCCTGTCCGCGCTGCTGCTCAACACCTCCATGGCGGCGAGCGCGTACGCCAAGTACGACCTGTCCAACGAGCTGGGCCGGCTGAACCAGGACGCCATGGGTCTGACCGCCGACCTGGACGCCAAGGCCTCGCCCACGCAGCTGGCCGCCGCGGCGACCGCGCTCGGCATGGTGCCCACCAACGGCACCGGGTGGCTGCGGCTCGCGGACGGCAGCGTGCAGGGAGCGCCCGAGCCGGCCGGAGCGGGCGGATGACCACACCGGTCGCGCGCTCGCGCGCCCGCACCGAGCAGACCCGTCGTCCGGCGTCGACCAACCGCGTCGCCGGCACGGCGGTGCCGCGGCAGCGTCCGCCGGCCGGACCCCGCACCGTCGTCGTGCCGCCCGGCACCCGCGGGGGACCGCCGGCCGGACCCGTGCAGCCGGGATCCCGCCGCCGCATGGCCTTCCTCACCGTCCTCGTGGTCCTGGCGCTCGCCGTCTTCGGCGGGCGCCTGGTCTACGTCCAGGGGCTGCGCGGTTCGGTGATCGCCGAGCAGGCCCGCAACTCGCGGCTCATCTCGGTCGCGCTGCTCGGCGGTCGCGGCGAGATCACGGACGCCGACGGCAAGCCGCTGGCCACGTCGGTGGAGCGCTACGACATCTCCGTGAACCAGCGGCTGGTCGCGACCTTCGCGGGGTCGGCGAACCCGGCCGTGCCTGACGGGCCGGCCGGCGTCGCGGCCATCCTGGCGCCCCTGCTCGACATGAACGCCGCCGAGCTCGGGGGCACCCTCGTCGGCAACCGGCAGTTCGTGTACATCCGCAAGGGCGTGCTGCCGGAGGTGGCCCGCGAGGTCCGCAAGCTCGGGCTCAGCGGGGTCAACGTGGACCGGGTGGCCGAGCGCGTCTACCCCAACGGCACGCTCGCCGGGAACGTCATCGGGTTCGTCAACTCCAACGGGGTCGGCCTGGCCGGCCTGGAGGCGTCGCTGAACCCGCGGCTGACCGGCAAGGCCGGCAGCGAGACGTACGAGAGCGGGCGCAAGGGCCAGGCGATCCCCGGCGGGTACTCGCAGGACACGCCTGCCACGCAGGGCGACTCGTTGCAGCTCACCCTCTTGTCCGACGTGCAGTGGAAGGCGCAGTCGGCGCTCGACGCCCAGGTCGCCGCCACCGGGTCGGACTCCGGGTCGCTCATCGTGATGGACACCAGGACGGGGGAGATCTACGCGCTCGCCGACTCCGGCTCCGTGGACCCCAACCACCCCGGTGACGCCTCCGGGTCCCTGTCCAGCGCGGTGTCGGACGTGTTCGAGCCCGGCTCCACGGGCAAGGTCATCACCATGTCGGCCATCCTCGACAACAAGATCGCCGACCCCCTCTCGCAGTGGGAGGTGCCGTACACGTACTCGCCTGACGGTCACGAGACGTTCAAGGACTCGCACGAGCACGGTCTCCTGCACCTGACCACGACGGGTGTGCTGGCCGAGTCGTCGAACACGGGCACCGTGATGATCGGCCAGAACCTCCCGGTGCAGACCCGCTACGACTACCTGTCCAAGTTCGGCTTCGGGGCCAAGACCGGCATCGAGATGCCGGGGGAGTCGAACGGCATCCTGCACCCGGTCGACTCCTGGCAGCGACGCGACAAGTTCGCCGTGCTGTTCGGGCAGGCGGTCTCCGTGACGGCCATCCAGGCGACGCAGGTCTTCGCCACGATCGCGAACGGCGGCGTGCGCGTGCAGCCGCACATCATCAAGGGGTGGACGTCCCCCGACGGCACCTACACGCCCGCGGACGCACCCGCGTCGACGCAGGTGGTCTCGGCCGAGACGGCCAAGACGGTGCTCACGATGATGCAGAGCGTCGTCGACGACGGCACCGGCTCGAGCGCGGCGATCCCGGGGTACCAGGTGGCCGGCAAGACGGGGACCGCCCAGAACTGGGTGGGCGGCGTCCAGGGGATCACGTCGTCGTTCATCGGCGTCGCGCCGGCCGACGACCCGCGCATCGCCGTCGCGGTCATCCTGCACAACCCCCGCACCTCGGTGTACGGCGGCACGGTCGCGGCGCCCGTGTTCAGCGACGTGGCGGGCTACACGCTCAGCGAGCTCGGCGTGGCGCCCTCGGGCACGCCGTCCACGCTCTTCCCGACGACGTGGTGACGGTCCGCAACCGGGCGGCCGGGAGCGGCTTCCGGGGTAGATTCTCCCCATGACGACCCCCGCTCGGATGCGCCCCCTGCATCCCGCGGCCCACCGGGTCGCCGACCTCGCCCGGACGTTCGGCCTGGTGGCGCGCGGTCTCGCCCTCCCCGACGACAAGGTCCTGACCGGCGCGAGCCTGGCCAGCGGCGACGTGGTGGCGGGCGACGTGTTCGTGGCCGTCCCCGGATTCAAGGTGCACGGCGCCGCGTACGGGGCGCAGGCGGTCGACGCCGGCGCGGTCGCGGTGCTCACCGACCAGGCGGGCCTGGAGCTCCTGGAGGCGGCCGGTCTTGCCGACCGCGTCGCCGTGCTCGTCGCCCCCGACCCGCGCGCGCTCGCCGGACCCGTCGCGGCGTGGGCGCACGACGCACCTGCGGAGCGGCTGGTCACGGTCGGCGTCACGGGCACCAACGGCAAGACCACGACCTCCTACTTCCTCGACGCAGCCCTGCGCGCCGCGCACGCCACCACGGCCGTCCTGGGCACCGTCGAGCTCCGGATCGGCGAGGACGCGGTGGAGAGCCCCCGCACCACCGTCGAGGCGCCGGCGCTCCAGGCGATCCTCGCGCTGGCCGTCGAGCGCGGGGCGACGGCGCTCGCCATGGAGGTCTCGTCGCACGCGCTCGCCCTCGGGCGGGTCGGCGGCCTGACGTTCGACGTCGTCGGCTTCACCAACCTCCAGCGCGACCACCTGGACTTCCACGGCGACATGGAGGGCTACTTCCGCGACAAGTCGCGGCTGTTCGCCGTCGGTCAGGCGCGGCGCGGTGTGGTCGTGGTCGACGACGAGTGGGGCCGCCGGCTCGCCGCCGAGGCGCCGATCCGGGTCGAGACCGTGGCCACGCACGTCGGCGAGCCCGAGGGGGCCGACGCCGACTGGGCCGTCGTCGCCGCGGACATCGGGCTGGACGGCGTCGGCTCGTCGTTCACGCTCCGGGCGCCTGACGGCACGACGCACTCCGCCACGAGCCCCCTGCCGGGCAGGGTCAACGTCTCCAACGCCGCGCTGGCGATCGTGCTCGCGCACGCGGCCGGCGTGGAGCTCGACGCCGCGATCGCCGCGGTGGCCGTCGCGCACGAGATCCCCGGCCGGATGGAGCGTGTCATCGAGCGCGGCAACGGGTTCCCGCTCGCGATCGTCGACTACGCCCACACGCCCGACGCGCTGGTTCTGGCGCTCGAGGCCGTGCGCCCGATCACGCCCGGGCGACTGGTGATCGTGTTCGGCTCGGACGGCGACCGCGACCAGGGCAAGCGCCCGCTCATGGGCGAGATCGCGGCGCGGCTGGCCGACGTGATCGTCGTCACCGACGAGAACCCCCGTTCCGAGGAGCCGGCGGCCATCCGATCCGCCATCCTCGACGGGGTCCGGTCGCAGCGGCCGGACCTGGTCGACGTGCACGAGGCCACCAGCCGCGCGCAGGCCATCCGCGACGCCCTCGCCCTCGCCTCCGAGCAGGACACCGTGATCATCACGGGCAAGGGCCACGAGCCGACCCAGGAGATCGCCGGCGTGTTCCACCGGTACAACGACCGCGACGTGCTGCTCGCAGCGCGCACCCGCCGGCAGGAGCAGCACGCGTGATCGCCCTGACAGCGGCCGAGATCGCGGCCGCGACCGGGGGAGTGCTGCGCGGCACGGCGGCCACCGACCCCGCACTCGTCGTGAGCGGCCCCGTCGTCGTCGACTCGCGCGACGACGTCACCGGCGGACTGTTCGTCGCCCTGCCCGGGGAGAACGTCGACGGCCACGACTACGCCGCCGTGGCGGTCGCCGGCGGAGCGGCCCTCGTCCTGGCCGCGCGCGACGTCGTCGGAGCCGGCGGAGCGGTCCTGCCGAGCGTCGTCGTCGCCGATGTCGAGCGTGCTCTGGGCGACCTGGCGCGCGTCGTGCTGGAGCGGCTGCGCGAGGCCGCGCTCGAGCCGGGAGGCAGCGATCTGCGCGTGGTCGGCATCACCGGGTCGGTCGGCAAGACCACCACCAAGGACCTGCTCGCGCAGCTGTGCGGCAGCGTCGGCCCGACGATCGCGCCCGTGCGGTCGTTCAACAACGAGATCGGGCTGCCGCTGACGGTGCTGCGCGCCGACGAGTCCACCCGGTTCCTCGTGCTCGAGATGGGCGCCAGCGGACCGGGGCACCTCACCTACCTCACGGACATCGCCCCGCCCGACGTGGCCGTCGTCCTGATCGTCGGCCACGCGCACCTGGGCGGCTTCGGCGGCATCGACGCGGTCGCCGTCGCCAAGTCCGAGATCGTGCAGGGCCTGGTGTCCGACGGCATCGCGGTGCTCAACGCCGACGACCCGCGCGTGTCCGCCATGGCCGCGCTCGCTCCCGGCGAGGTCGTCACGTTCGGCGCTGCCCCGCTGGCCACGGTGGGTGTCCGCGACGTCCGCCTCGACCGCTCCGGCCGCGCGACGTTCACCCTCGTCCGCCGCGGCGAGGTCGAGAGCACCGCGCAGGTCACGCTGCGGCTGGTCGGCGAGCACCACGTGCACAACGCCCTCGGCGCCGCGGCCGCCGCGCTCGCCGTCGGGCTGGAGCTGGACGAGGTCGCCGCAGGACTGAGCGCCGCGGACGCCCTGAGCCCGCACCGGATGCACGTGGTCGACCGCCCCGACGGCGTGACCATCGTCGACGACTCCTACAACGCCAACCCCGACTCGATGCGCGCGGCGCTCAAGGCGCTGGCCGTGCTGGCCGGCCGGGACCGCCGCTCGATCGCCGTGCTGGGCGAGATGCTGGAGCTCGGGCCGGGTGCGCGCGAGGCGCACGACGCCATCGGGCGCCTGTGCGTCCGGCTCAACATCGGCCTGACCATCGTGGTCGGGGACGGCGCGCGCGCCATCCGCGACGGTGCCAACCACGAGGGGTCGTGGGGCGACGAGGTGGTGCTCGCCGACGATCTGGAGGTCGCCACCGCGTTCCTCGAGAGCGAGCTGCGCCCAGGAGACGTCGTGCTGGTCAAGTCGTCGTACGGCGCCGGGCTCTGGAAGCTCGGCGACGTGCTGGTCGAGGGGGCCGCCCGATGATCGCGGTCCTCATCTCCGGCGGGCTCGCGATGGTCATCGCGCTGCTGGGCACACCCCTGTTCATCCGGTACCTGGTGCACAAGCAGTACGGCCAGTTCATCCGTCAGGACGGACCGACCGCGCACTTCACCAAGCGCGGCACCCCGACCATGGGTGGCGTCGTCATCATCGGGGCGACCCTGCTCGGTTGGGTCGGTGGCCTCATCGCCACCGGGACGCCGCCGCGCGCGTCCGCCGTGCTCGTCCTCTTCCTCATGACCGGCCTCGGGGTCGTCGGGTTCCTCGACGACTTCATCAAGATCTCCCGCCAGCGCAGCCTCGGCCTCAACGCGCGCTGGAAGATCGTCGGCCAGGGCATCGTCGGCATCACGTTCGCCGTGGTGGCCCTGCAGTTCCCCAACGACAAGTTCCGCACGCCGGCCTCCACACGGATCTCCTTCATCCGCGACACCAACCTGGACCTGGCGTTCTGGGGCGTGACGGTCGGGACGATCCTCTTCGTCATCTGGGCGAACTTCCTCATCACCGCGTGGTCCAACGCGGTGAACCTCACCGACGGCCTCGACGGGCTCGCGACGGGCGTCTCGCTCATCGTGTTCGGCGCCTACGTGATCGTCTGCGTCTGGCAGTTCAACCAGAGCTGCCAGATCCTGGCCAGCGTCGGACCGCGGTGCTACGAGACGCGCGACCCGCTCGACCTCGCTGTCGTCGCCGCTGCCATCACCGGCGCGTGCTTCGGGTTCCTGTGGTGGAACGCCAGCCCCGCCAAGATCTTCATGGGGGACACCGGGTCGCTCGCCCTCGGCGGTGCGCTCGCCGGCCTGTCGATCCTGTCCCGCACCGAGATCCTCGCCGCGATCATCGGCGGCCTCTTCGTGGTCATCGTGATGTCGGACGTGATCCAGATCGGCTTCTTCAAGCTGACCGGGAGACGCGTCTTCAAGATGGCGCCGCTGCACCACCACTTCGAGCTCTCGGGGTGGGGCGAGGTGACGATCGTCATCCGGTTCTGGATCATCGCCGGGTTGTTCGTCGCGCTGGGTGTGGGCATCTTCTACGCGGAGTGGGTGGCCGGCTAGGTGTCCGAGCTCGTGCTGGAGGACGCCCTGGTGGTCGTCGCCGGGCTCGGGGTCTCGGGACGCGCGGCGATCGAGGTGCTGGCCTCCCGTGGCGCCCGCGTGGTGCCCGTCGACGACCACGCCGACGACGTCATCGGGTCGGCAGAGCTGCTCGCGGGGTCCGTGCTGGACCGCGCGGACCTCGTCGTCGCGTCGCCCGGGCTGGCGCCCGACCACCCGTTGCTCGCGGCCGCGCTGGAGCGTGGCGTCCCCGTGTGGAGCGAGGTCGAGCTGGCGTGGCACGTGCGCGTCGACCGTGCCGCCGGTGGCGGACCGGCGCCGTGGCTCGCCGTGACCGGCACCAACGGCAAGACCACCACCGTGGGCATGCTCGAGTCGATCCTGCGGGCCGCGGGGGAGAACGCACTGGCGGTCGGCAACGTCGGCACGCCCGTGGTGCTCGCCGCCACCGACCCCACCCTCGACGTCCTCGCGGTGGAGCTGTCCAGCTTCCAGCTGCACTTCACGCACTCGATGTCCGCGCAGGCGGCCGCCGTGCTGAACCTCGCGCCGGACCACCTGGACTGGCACGGGTCGATGGACGCGTACACCGCCGACAAGGGCCGCGTCTTCGAGCGGGCGCAGGTCGCGTGCGTCTACAACCTCGCCGACCCGGTGACCGAGCACCTCGTCCGGGAGGCCGACGTCGAGGACGGCGCGGTCGCGGTGGGGTTCACGCTCGGCACCCCGCTGGTCGGGCAGGTCGGCATGGTCGAGGACGTGCTGGTCGACCGCGGGTTCGCGCGGCTCCGGCACACGCACGCGGCCGAGCTGGGCACGCTGGCCGACCTGGCGCAGCTGGCCGGACCCGACGGGACCGTGCCGCCGCACGTCGTGGCGAACGCCCTCGCGGCGGCCGCGCTCGCGCTCGCGCACGACGTCGACCCGGCAGCGATCCGGGACGGGCTGCGGGCGTACGGACCCGGTGCGCACCGGCTGGCGACTGTCGGCGTCGTGGACGACGTGGCCTACGTCGACGACTCGAAGGCCACCAACGCTCACGCGGCCTCGGCGGCCCTCGGCGCGTTCCCCGTCGGCAGCGTCGTGTGGATCGCGGGAGGCCTGGCCAAGGGTGCGCAGTTCGACGAGCTCGTCGTCGCACGGCGTGACCGCCTGCGTGCCGTGGTGCTCATCGGGGTCGACCGCGCCCCGTTGCGCGAGGCGCTCGCCCGACACGCACCCGAGGTCCCCGTGGTCGAGGTCGACGCCGGTGAGACTGGCACGGTGATGACCCATGCCGTGCTCCAGGCCAGGCGCCTCGCGTCCGCGGGTGCCGGTCCGGTCACGGTGCTGCTCGCGCCGGCCTGCGCGTCGATGGACCAGTTCGCGTCGTACGCCGCACGGGGTGATCAGTTCTCCGCAGCCGTGCGTGCGCTCGGCGGGGACGCATGACCGCCACGACCCCGCGCCCGAGCGTGCGCCGCACGGACGACCCGGGCTCCTCCACCAGCTCGCTGCTCGGCCAGTGGAACAGCGCGGTGACCAGCTACTACGTGCTCATCGGCGCGACCGCCCTGCTGCTCGTCATCGGGCTGGTCATGGTGCTCTCGAGCTCGAGCGTGGAGTCCCTGGACGACGGCCACTCGCCGTACGCGGTGTTCCTCGACCAGGCCAAGTACGCGCTGATCGGCCTCCCGATCCTGTTCGGGCTGTCCCGCGCCCCCGTGCGGTTCTTCCAGGTGATCGCGTGGCCCGCGCTGGCCTTCGCGGTCCTCTTCCAGCTCACCGTCTTCACGCCGCTCGGCTGCGGCGCGGGCGGGAACCAGAACTGGGTGTGCGTCGGCGGGATCTCCGCGCAGCCGTCGGAGACCATCAAGCTCGCGCTGGCCATCTGGCTCGGCGCCGTGCTGACCCGCAAGCTGCCGCTGCTGCGGCAGTGGCGGCACGCGCTGATCCCCGCCGTGCCGGTCGCCGGGATCGCGATCCTGGTCGTGCTGGCCGGGCACGACCTGGGCACCGCCCTGGTCCTCATCATGCTGGTCGCCGGGGCGCTGTTCGTGGCGGGCGTGTCCATGCGGATGTTCGGCTTCGCGGCGCTGCTGGCCGGCGGGCTGACCGCGCTGCTCACCGTCACCAGCGACAACCGCACGGCGCGGATCACGAGCTGGCTGTCCGACGAGTGCGACGCGGCGTCGTCGTGCTACCAGACGCTGCACGGCGGCTGGGGGCTGGCGAGCGGCGGCTGGGGCGGGCTCGGTCTGGGGGAGAGCCGCGAGAAGTGGTCCTACCTGCCGGCCGCCCACAACGACTTCATCTTCGCGATCCTCGGCGAGGAGCTCGGGCTCATCGGCACGCTGCTGGTCCTCGGGCTGTTCGGCCTGCTGGCGTTCGCCATGATCCGGGTCATCCGCCGGCACACCGACCCGTTCGTGCAGATCACCACCGGCGCGATCCTGTGCTGGATCATCGGGCAGGCGCTGGTCAACGTGGCGGTCGTCATCGGGCTGGCCCCGGTGATCGGCATCCCGCTGCCGCTGGTGTCCGCCGGTGGGTCGGCGTTGATCATGACCATGGCCGCCCTCGGCGTGCTCATCGCCTTCGCGCGCTCGGAACCGGGCGCCGCCGAGGCGCTGGCCGCCCGGCCCGGCGTCGTGCGCCGGTCGCTGGCCGTGATCGGGCGGTCCCGTGGCTGAGGGTCGTCCGCTCCCCACCGTTCCCGCGGTGCTCCTCGCCGGCGGAGGCACCGCGGGGCACGTGAACCCGCTGCTCGCCGTCGCCGACGAGCTGTTGCGGCGCCACCCGAACGCCCGGCTCACGGTGCTCGGCACCGCCGAGGGTCTCGAGTCCCGACTCGTCCCGGAGCACGGTCTGCCGCTCGCGGTCGTGCCACGCGTCCCGCTGCCGCGCCGCCCGACGCTCGACTGGTTCCGGCTGCCCGCGCGACTGCGTGACGCGGTCCGGGCGGCCGGCGCGGCGATCGACGGGTCGGGGGCGCAGGTGGTCGTCGGCTTCGGCGGGTACGTGGCGACGCCCGCCTACCTGGCCGCGCGTCGGCGGGGGATCCCGGTCGTCATCCACGAGCAGAACGCCCGCGCGGGCCTGGCCAACCGGCTGGGTGCGCGCTGGGCCCGGTCGGTCGCCGTGACGTTCCCCGGCACCTCGCTGCGCGGGGCCCAGGTGACCGGGCTGCCGCTGCGCGCCCCGATCAGCCGCCTGATCGAGCAGCGGACGGCGGACCGGGCGGGGACACGCGCCGCGGCTGCTTCCGAGCTCGGTCTGGACCCGAACCTGCCCACGCTGCTCGTGTCCGGCGGCTCGCTCGGTGCCGTGAGCGTCAACGCCGCCGTCGCGGGTGCTGCGGCGCACCTGCTGGCGGCGGGTGTCCAGGTGCTGCACCTGACGGGCGCAGGCAAGGCCGACGCGGTGCGTGCCGCGCTCGTCGACGTGCCCGGTGCCGAGCGGTACCACGTGCGCGAGTACCTGACCGAGATGCAGCTCGCGCTGGCCGTCGCGGACGTCGTCATCGGGCGCTCCGGCGCCGGCACGGTCTGCGAGCAGGCGGCGCTGGGGATCCCGGCGGTCTACGTGCCGCTGCCCATCGGCAACGGCGAGCAGCGGCTCAACGCGGCTGCGGTCGTCGCGGCCGGCGGCGGCCTGCTGGTCGAGGACAAGGACCTGGACCCGGCGTGGGTCCGCACGCACCTGCCGGTGCTGCTGGTCGGCGACGCCGCCGCGGAGACGCGCGAGCGGATGGGGCTGGCCGCAGCCTCGGTCGGGGTGCGCGACGCCGCGTCCCGCGTGGCCCGGCTGGTGGAGGCGGAGCTGCCGTGAGCGCCGTCCTGCGGCCCGCCGACCTCGGCCGCGTGCACCTCGTCGGCGTGGGCGGAGCGGGCATGTCCGCGATCGCCGCCCTGCTCGCCGCGCGCGGCGTGGCCGTCTCCGGCTCGGACGCCGCCGACGGTCCGGCCCTGCCGGCGCTGCGAGCGGCGGGCGTCGACGTGCACGTCGGCCACGAGGCCTCGCTCGTCGACGACGCCGACACCGTCGTGATCTCGTCGGCCGTCCGGGAGTCCAACCCGGAGCTCGCCCGCGCTCGTGAGCGAGGGCTGAGGGTGCTGCACCGGTCCGAGGCGCTCGCGTCGCTCATGGTGGACCGGGACGCGGTCGCGGTGGCCGGTGCCCATGGCAAGACCACCACGTCCGCGATGATCGCCACGGCGCTGCTGCACGCGGGCGCGGACCCGTCCTTCGCGATCGGCGGCACCGTGTTCTCCGCCGACGGACCGCTGGGCGGCGGACGGGACGGCGCCGGCCCGGCGTTCGTGGCGGAGGCCGACGAGTCCGACGGCTCGTTCCTCGCGTACGCGCCGCTGGTCGCGGTCGTCACCAACGTCGAGCCGGACCATCTCGACCACTACGGCTCCACGGAGGCGTTCGAGGACGTGTTCGTCCAGTTCGCCGAACGCATCCGGTCCGGGGGCACGCTGGTCGTCTGCGCCGACGACCCGGGCGCGGTGCGGCTCGTCGAGCGTGTGCGCGGGACGCTCGCGGCGCGGGACGTCTCGGTCGTCACCTACGGCACGTCGCCGGACGCCGACGTCGTCGTGGGCGAGCTGCGCGCAGACGCCGGGCGATGGGCGTTCGAGCTCACCGCCGGCGAGCTCACCACCACGGTGCGCCTCGCCTTCCCGGGTGCGCACAACGCGCTGAACGCCGCTGCGGCCTGGGCCACGGCCCGGCGTCTCGGGGTGCCGGACGCCGCGGACGGGCTCGCGGCGTTCCGCGGGACCGGGCGACGGTTCGAGGACCGCGGGACCGTCGGCGGCGTCCGCGTGGTCGACGACTACTCCCACCACCCGACGGAGGTGGCGGCGCTCCTGCGCGGCGCCCGCTCGGTGGTCGGCGACGGCCGGGTGCTCGCCCTCTTCCAGCCGCACCTGTACTCGCGCACCCGCACGTTCGCCGCCGAGTTCGGCGCGGCGCTCGACCTGGCCGACGTGGTCGTCGTGACCGACGTGTACGCGGCCCGCGAGGACCCGGACCCGTCGGTCACCGGCGCGCTGATCGTGGACCTCGTCCCCACTCCGGGCAAGGCGACGTTCGTGCCGGACCGGGACGCCGCCGCCCGGGCGGTCGCCGGGGCCGCCCGTCCGGGTGACCTGCTGCTCACCGTGGGCGCCGGGGACGTCACTCTGTTGGCGTCGGTCGTGCTCGAGGTGCTCTCCGCGCGGGCCGTCGGATGAGCCCGTCCCGACCGACAGCTCCGCGCGACTCCGCGCCGGGCCGACCGACCGCCCCGCGCCGGGCGGCGGCTCGACCGAAGCCGACGACCGCTGCGAAGCCGACGACCGCGCCGAAGCCGGCGACCGCCCCGAAGCCAGCCCCGCCGGCCCCGCAGGACGACCCGTCCTTCGGGCGCGCGGTCACCACCTACAGCGCCGGGGGAGCCCGCCGCTACGCCGGCCCCGTGGCGCCGCCCGTGGTGTCCACCAGCTCGGTCGCCCGGTTCGCCGAGCGGTCCCGTGCCCGGCGGAACCTCGCGCGCCGCCAGGTGCTGCTGGTGGCCGGTTCGGCGCTCGCGGTCGGCTCGCTCGGCTGGCTCCTGCTCATCTCCCCGGTGCTCGCGCTCGAGCCGGCGCAGGTGGTGGTCGAGGGGGCCGGGACCGTGGTGGCCGTCGACCAGGTGCTCGGGGTGATCGACGCGCACGCGAGCACCCCGCTGCCGCGCCTGGACACGGTGCGGCTGCGTGACGAGGTGCTCGACGTGCCCGGGGTGCGGGAGGCGCGCGTCACCAGGTCGTGGCCGCACGGTCTCATGGTGGTGCTCGTCGCCCGGGAGCCGGTCGCGGCCGTCCCGGAGCAGTCGAGTGCCGCGACCCACGGCGCGCCGGGATTCGCGCTGCTCGACATGGACGGCGTCCAGGTGGGCCGGGTGGACGCCGCGCCGGAGGGCCTCCCGGTCGTGGACGTGCCGGTGGGGGACAAGCGCACGCTCACCGCGGTGCTCAGCGTGCTCCAGCGCCTGCCGGTCGAGCTGCTGGCCCAGGTGGGCGGCGTGTCGGCGCGGACGCAGGACACCGTGACCATGAGCCTGCGCGACGGCGTCCGCGTCGACTGGGGGAGCGCGAGCGAGACCCCGCTCAAGATCGCCGTGCTGTCGGCCCTGCGGGCGTCCCCCGCGGCCGCGGGCGCGACCGTCATCGACGTGTCCGCACCGCGCCTGCCCATCACGAAGTGACGCGAGCGGGCGAGTTTCTCGACCAACTCCCGACACGCGCGGCGCGGTCGTTGCTCGACGTCCGGACGGGACCTAGCGTCACGCACTGACAGCACACCTGACATAACTATAACCCTCAACTAGAGGGTGAAGGTTCCACCCCGACCCTGTCCCGCCGCGCGCGGGCCGCGGACGGACCACGTGGCCCCAGGCCGCGACCGGCACAGAACGAGAGGCACCCACCGTGGCAGCTCCGCAGAACTACCTGGCGGTCATCAAGGTCGTCGGCATCGGCGGCGGCGGCGTGAACGCCGTGAACCGCATGATCGAGGTCGGCCTCAAGGGTGTCGAGTTCATCGCCGTCAACACGGACGCCCAGGCGCTGCTGATGTCGGACGCGGACGTCAAGCTCGACGTCGGCCGTGAGCTGACGCGCGGCCTCGGCGCCGGTGCGGACCCCGAGGTCGGCAAGAAGGCCGCCGAGGACCACAAGGACGAGATCGAGGACGTCCTGCGCGGCGCCGACATGGTGTTCGTCACCGCGGGCGAGGGCGGTGGCACCGGTACCGGTGGCGCGCCGGTCGTCGCGCGGATCGCGCGCTCGCTGGGTGCCCTGACCATCGGCGTCGTCACGCGCCCGTTCACCTTCGAGGGCCGCCGCCGGTCGGTCCAGGCCGACTCGGGCATCGAGGCGCTGCGCGCCGAGGTCGACACCCTGATCGTCATCCCCAACGACCGGCTGCTCCAGATCTCCGACCGCTCGGTGTCGGTCCTGGACGCCTTCCACTCCGCGGACCAGGTGCTGCTGTCGGGTGTCCAGGGCATCACGGACCTGATCACAACGCCGGGCCTGATCAACCTCGACTTCGCCGACGTGAAGTCCGTCATGCAGGGCGCCGGCTCGGCCCTCATGGGCATCGGCTTCGCCCGCGGCGACGACCGTGCGGTCCAGGCCGCCGAGATGGCGATCTCCTCGCCGCTGCTCGAGGCCAGCATCGACGGCGCCCACGGCGTGCTGCTGTCCATCCAGGGCGGCTCCGACCTCGGGCTCTTCGAGATCAACGAGGCCGCGCGACTGGTGCAGGAGGCCGCGCACCCCGAGGCCAACATCATCTTCGGCGCGGTGATCGACGACGCCCTCGGCGACGAGGTCCGGGTGACCGTCATCGCGGCCGGGTTCGACTCCGGGTCGCCCACGATCCGTCGCGACTCCCGCGCGCTCGGCCAGGTCAGCGGCAACTCGGCGCGCCAGGTGCCGGCGGTCGCGTCGCAGGTCCCCACGCCGCGCCCGGTCCTCGACCCCGAGGAGCAGCTCGTCCCGGTCGGCGCCTACGGTCAGAACCGCTCCGCCGCCCCGGCCCAGCCCGACGTCCCGGCCTTCCTGTCCACCGAGGCGGAGCCGACGCCGATCACGGGAGCGCTGGAGGTGCCGCGGATCTTCACCGAGGACGCCTCCCGGCGAGACCGCGACGAGCTGGACGTGCCCGACTTCCTCAAGTAGCCGGGCGGTGAGCGGAACGCAGCCCGGGAGCGACCTCCCGCCCGTCGTGGAGGTCGATCTCGGGCCCGGCGTCCTGGCCGGTTTCAGCACGCGCGGCGGCGGGGTCAGCCGCCCGCCGTACGACGCCCTGAACCTCAGCTACCAGGTGGGCGACGAGTCCTCCGACGTGGCACGCAACCGCGCGCGTCTGGAGCGGTGGACGGGAGTGCCCGTCGCGTTCGCGACACAGGTGCACGGCACCGGGATCGTCGTCCTGTCCGAGCCGCCGACGGCCGGCGTCATCTCGGTCGGCGAGTACGACGCCCTGGTGTCGGTGGACCCGTCGGTCGCCGTCGCGGTCCTGGTGGCCGACTGCGTGCCCGTGCTGCTGGCCGACGCCTCCGCCGGGGTCGTATCCGCCGTGCACGCGGGTCGGCGCGGGCTGGTGGCCGGCATCGTCGAGGCGGCGATCGCCGCGATGCTCGCCCACGGTGCCGCCGCGGACCGGATCCGGGCCGCCGTCGGACCGTCGATCGCGGGGGAGTCGTACGAGGTGCCCGCCGCGCTGCGCGACGAGGTGGCCGACGTGGTCCCGGAGACGCGGGCGACGACGGGCTGGGGGACGCCCGCGCTCGACCTGCCCGCCGGTGTCGTCGCGGTCCTGCGTCGCAGCGGTGTGGTCCACGTGACGACCCTGTCGCGCGACACGTGGAAGGACCCCGCGCTCTTCTCCTACCGACGCTCGCCGCGCACGGGTCGGTTCGCGGGGGTCGTCGGGCTGCGCCCGTGAGGCACGGCCGCCGAGGTTGTCGGGCGTGTCGCGCCGTGCCGGGAACGCCCACGTTGCTAGCGTGACCGGCAGAGGGAGCCCACCGTCGCCGACAGGACCGGCAGGGGCTCCGGGGTGGTCCGGAGAGATCCGGGGAGGGAGCCAACGCGATGGCCGGAGCGCTGCGCAAGACGATGCTGTACCTCGGCCTGGCCGACGACCGGTCGGAGCACGAGGAGTACCTCGAGGAGTTCGACGACCAGGAGGTCGCGGTGCCGCAGGAGTACGAGGCCCAGGTCACGCCGTTGCACCGGCCGACGCGCACGTCGCTGCCTACGCAGGCGACGCAGCACGCCCCCGCTCCCGCCGGTGAGCTCCGTCGCATCACGACGATCCACCCGCGCTCCTACAACGACGCGCGCAAGATCGGCGAGGCGTTCCGCGAGGGCACCCCGGTCATCATGAACCTCACGGACATGGACGACGCCGACGCCAAGCGTCTCGTCGACTTCTCCGCGGGTCTGATCTTCGGGCTGCACGGCGCGATCGAGCGGGTGACCAGCAAGGTCTTCCTGCTCTCGCCGGCGCACGTCGAGGTCGCCGGCGAGGCCGCAGGCCCGGTGGCGGAGCCGCCGACGCGTGCGGGCTTCTACAACCAGAGCTGACGCGTGCACCTCATCGCGGCACTGCTGTTCTACGTCGTCCTCGCGTTCTTCCTCCTGCTCCTGATCCGGCTCGTGCTGGACTGGGTGCAGTTCTTCGCCCGGGACTGGCACCCCTCGGGGATCGCCCTGGTGATCGCGGAGGCGACCTACACGGTCACCGACCCTCCGCTCAAGGCGCTGCGGCGGATCCTGCCGCCGCTGGCCATCGGATCCGTGCGCCTGGACCTCGCTTTCCTGGTCCTCGTGCTGGGCTGCTCGATCCTCATGTCCATCCTCGGCCGCATCTGATCGCACGCTTCCACCTGTCCATGGGCGTGTCGCGGGGACGTGCGCGCACCGCATTCTCCGATACCGTGGCCCGAGGCGGTCGGTGGACTGCCGCCGGCCCGACCGAGCACTACCGACTGAGGTGATGACGATGGCTCTGCTGACTGCAGACGAGGTCTTGAACAAGAAGTTCCAGGCCACGAAGTTCCGCGAGGGCTACGACCAGGACGAGGTCGACGACTTCCTGGACGAGGTCGTCAACACGCTGCGCGACCTGCAGGGTGAGAACGACGACCTGAAGACGAAGCTGGCGGCGGCCGAGCGCCGGATCGCCGAGCTGAGCCGCGCCGGGTCGCAGCAGGCCGCGCCGGCCCCCAAGCCGGAGCCGACGCCCGAACCGGTCGCCGCACCGGCCCCGGTGATCGCGGCTCCCGTCGCGCAGCCCGCGCCGATCGTCGCGCCGGTCCAGAGCGGACCGCGCACGAGCGAGCCGGAGTCCGCCACCGGGATGCTCGCCCTGGCACAGAAGCTGCACGACGACTACGTGCGCAGCGGCCAGGAGGAGTCCGACCGCCTCGTGGGCGAGGCCAAGAGCCAGGCCAACCGCATCGTTCGTGAGGCCGAGGAGACGTCGCAGCGCACGCTCGGTCAGCTCGAGCAGGAGCGCTCGCTCCTGGAGCGCAAGATCGACGAGCTGCGCGTGTTCGAGCGCGACTACCGCACACGCCTGAAGAGCTACCTCGAGAACCTGCTCGGCGACCTCGACAACCGGGGCAACGCGTTGCCGCCGCGTTCGGGTCAGCCGCAGCCGGTCGGAGACGGCCAGAACCTCTGACGACGTCCGGCGACCACCCGCCGGACACCCGCATCACCACAGGTCGGGTTTGTCGTACACGCACGCCACGCCGGGTTTCACCCGGCGTGGCGTGTTGTGTCCCTGCCTGTGCCCGCATACAGTCGCGTGACTTCGAGGACAGGGGGGCCCGCTCGTGGCCATCAACGATGCGCTCAGCGCGGTTGACGTCAGCACGGACACCAAGGAGCTGGCCAAGCTGGTCAAGCACTTCCCGGTACGGGACGGCGAGAAGCCGTGGACTGCACGGGAGGTCAAGGACGTCGCGGAAGAGCTCACCAGCGACATCGACCGGCTGACGAGCGAGCTGGCGGCCGCGGACGCCGAGCTGTCGGACCTGCTGCGCAACTCGGGCGACGGGGCAGGCGACGACCAGGCCGACTCCGGCTCGTCGGCGCTGGAGCGCGAGCAGGAGCTCACGCTCGTGAACAACACGCGGGACCTGCTCGCGCAGACCACCCGCTCCCTGGCGCGCATCGCGGCGGGCACCTTCGCCACGTGCGAGTCCTGCGGCAAGGCGGTCGGCAAGGCGCGTCTCCAGGCGTTCCCCCGGGCCACTCTCTGCGTCGAGTGCAAGCAGCGCGAGGAGCGTCGCTGACGCGCACGTAGACTCCTGCGGTGCCCACCACGACGGACGACCAGCCCGACGCGCCCTCGACCAGCCCGCGCCGGCGTGCGCTGCTGATCACCCTCGTCTCGATCTCGGTCGCTGTCCTGGTTCTCGACCAGCTGTCGAAGGCGTGGGCGCTGGCCTCGCTGGTCGAGGGCGAGCGTCGGGAGCTGGTGGGGAGCCTCCTGGGACTCCAGCTGGTGTTCAACTCGGGGGCGGCCCTGTCGATCGCGACCGGGATGACCTGGGTGCTGACCATCGTGGCGACCGTGGTCGTCGTGGTCGTGGTGCGCGCGAGCCGGCGGATCGGGTCCCGCGCCTGGGCGGTCGCGCTGGGTCTGCTGCTGGGTGGTGCGATCGGCAACCTGGTCGACCGGCTCGTCCGCGAGCCCGGGTTCGCCCAGGGTGAGGTGGTCGACTTCATCGCCTACGCCGACTGGTTCGTCGGCAACGTCGCGGACATCGCGATCGTGGTGGCCGCCGTGCTGGTGGTGATCCTCGCCGCGCTGGGCATCCACATCGACGGCACACGGGACTCCCGGGAGACGCACGAGGCGTCCGCGGACGACGAGACCGCCGACACGACGACCACGACCGAGCAGAATGCCTGACACGCGCGCGATGCCCGTGCCCGACGGGCTCGTCGGGGAGCGGGTGGACGCGGCTCTGGCCCGGCTGCTCGGCCTGTCCCGCACGCGTGCGGCCGAGATCGCCGAGGCCGGCGGCGTGCACCTGGACGGCAAGGTGCTGGGCAAGTCCGACCGGCTGTCCGCGGGCGGCTGGCTCGAGGTCGCGATCCCGGACGTGGTGCCCGCCGCCACCATCGAGGTCGTCGCCGAGCCCGTGCCCGGCATGCGGATCGTCTACGACGACGACGACCTGGTTGTCATCGACAAGCCCGTCGGCGTCGCCGCGCACCCGTCGCCCGGCTGGACCGGCCCGACCGTCGTCGGCGCGCTCGTGGCCGTCGGGTACCGGATCTCGACGTCCGGATCGGCCGAGCGGCAGGGGATCGTGCACCGCCTCGACGCCGGCACGTCCGGGCTGATGGTCGTCGCCAAGAGCGAGCACGCCTACACGGTGCTCAAGCGGGCGTTCAAGGACCGCACGGTCGAGAAGGTCTACCACGCGCTCGTGCAGGGCCACCCGGAGCCGACCACCGGCACCATCGACGCCCCGATCGGCCGCCACCCGAGCTCCGACTGGAAGTTCGCGGTGGTGGCAGACGGCAAGCCGTCGATCACGCACTACGAGGTGCTCGAGATGCTGCCGGCCGCGTCGCTGGTGGAGATCCACCTGGAGACGGGCCGGACGCACCAGATCCGCGTGCACTTCTCGGCCACCCGGCACCCCTGCGTGGGCGACCTCACCTACGGCGCGGACCCGTCGCTGGCGGCGCGCGTGGGCCTGACGCGGCAGTGGCTGCACGCCATGCGGCTCGGGTTCCACCACCCCAGCTCGGGCGAGTGGCTGGAGCTGACCAGCGAGTACCCCGAGGACCTCGCCCGTTCCCTGGCCGTCCTCCAGGACGGGTACGCGTGATCTCGGTCGTCCCCGTGCAGACGCCCGAGCAGCGCGCCGCGATGACGGCGATCCGGATGGCCGTGTTCGTGCAGGAGCAGAACGTGGCGGCGGAGCGCGAGATGGATGCGCTCGACGACGACCCCGGCACCCTGCACGTCCTCGCCGTGGACGACGATGGCACGGCCCTGGGCACCGCCAGGCTGCTGCCGCCGCACCGCCGGGGTGAGCCTGCACACGTCGGGCGGGTCGCGGTGAGCGCCGCCGCCCGCGGCCGAGGCGTCGGGGCGCTGCTCATGACGGCGCTCGAGGCCGCGGCGCTGGCCGAGTTCGGCGTGGCCGAGGACGGCGTCCGGACGGTGTCCGTCGAGCTCAGCGCGCAGGAGCAGGCGCTCGGCTTCTACGCCCGGCTGGGCTACGTCGCGCGGCCCGAGCGGTACCTGGACGAGGCCATCTGGCACCGCGACGCGGTGAAGGTCGTCACGTCTGCCGACACAGTCCGCGACGCGCCGAAGAGTGTCGGACCGGCGACGTAGGATCGCCCGCATGGCATCAGCTGGGGGCTCCGACTTCGTCCACCTCCACGTGCACACCGAGTACTCGATGCTCGACGGCGCGGCGCGCCTGGACGACCTGTTCACCGAGGCCAACCGCCTCGGTCAGACGGCGGTCGCCATCACGGACCACGGGTACCTGTTCGGGGCGTTCGACTTCTGGCAGAAGGCCAAGAACCACGGGATCAAGCCGATCATCGGCGTCGAGGCCTACGTCACCCCGGGCACCAGCCGGTTCGACCAGAACCGCGTGCGCTGGGGCGAGGCGCACCAGGCCTCCGACGACGTCTCCGCCCGCGGCGCGTACACGCACATGACCCTGCTGGCCAAGTCGACCAAGGGCATGCACAACCTGTTCCGGATGTCGTCGCTGGCCTCGCTCGAGGGCCAGATGGGCAAGTGGCCGCGCATGGACCGCGACCTGCTCACCACGTACAGCGACGGGCTCATCGGCACCACGGGCTGCCCGTCCGGCGAGGTGCAGACGCGCATCCGGCTGGGCCAGTTCGACGAGGCCGTCCGGTCCGCCGGGGAGCTCCAGGACATCTTCGGCAAGGAGAACTACTACGTCGAGCTGATGGACCACGGGCTCGAGATCGAGACCCGGGTCATCAAGGACCTGCGACGCCTGGCCGAGGCGATCGGTGCCCCCGTCGTCGCGACGAACGACCTGCACTACACGAAGCACGAGGACAGCCACGCGCACGAGGTGCTGCTGTGCGTCCAGTCGGGCTCCACCCTGGCCGACCCCGACCGGTTCAAGTTCGACACCGACCAGTTCTACCTGAAGTCCGCCGAGGAGATGCGGCGCACCTGGTCCGAGATCCCGGAGGCGTGCGACAACACGGTCCTCATCGCAGAGCAGTGCGAGGTGGAGTTCAACACCGACGCCAACTTCATGCCGAACTTCCCGGTCCCGGTCGGGGAGAGCGAGGACTCCTGGTTCATCAAGGAGGTCGAGACCGGTCTGCAGAAGCGGTACCACGGGACGATCCCGTCGGACGTCCGCACGCAGGCCCAGTACGAGACCGGCGTCATCACGCAGCTGGGCTTCTCGGGCTACTTCCTGGTGGTCGCCGACTTCATCAACTGGGCCAAGGACCAGGGCATCCGCGTGGGTCCGGGCCGCGGGTCAGCGGCCGGCTCGATGGCCTCGTACGCGATGGGCATCACGGAGCTGGACCCGCTGGAGCACGGCCTGATCTTCGAGCGGTTCCTCAACCCGGAGCGCGTCTCCTGGCCCGACGTCGACGTCGACTTCGACGAGCGTCGGCGCGGCGAGGTCATCCGGTACGTGACGGACAAGTACGGCGAGGACCGGGTCGCCCAGATCGTCACCTACGGCACCATCAAGGCCAAGCAGGCCCTCAAGGACGCGTCACGCGTCCTCGGTTTCCCGTTCGCGATGGGGGAGAAGCTCACCAAGGCCATGCCGCCCGCGGTGATGGGCAAGGACATCACCCTCTCCGGCATCTACAACCCGCAGGACTCCCGGTACGCGGAGGCCGACGAGTTCCGCCAGGTGGTGCAGGCGGACCCCGAGGCGCAGCGCGTGCTGGAGACGGCGCGCGGGCTGGAGAACCTCAAGCGCCAGTGGGGCGTGCACGCGGCCGGCGTGATCATGTCGAGCGAGCCCCTGGTGGACATCGTCCCGATCATGCGACGCCCGCAGGACGGCGCGATCATCACCCAGTTCGACCAGCCGGGGTCCGAGGCCCTGGGCCTGATCAAGATGGACTTCCTCGGCCTGCGCAACCTGACGATCCTCGACGACGCGCTCGAGAACATCGAGATGAACGGCAAGGCCTCCATCAAGATCGAGGAGGTGCCGCTCGACGACCCGGCGACGTACGAGCTGCTCGGTCGCGGCGACACGCTGGGGGTGTTCCAGCTCGACGGCGGGCCGATGCGGTCTCTGCTGCGCCAGATGCGCCCCGACAGCTTCGAGGACATCTCGGCCGTCATCGCGCTGTACCGCCCGGGTCCGATGGGGATGCAATCCCACATCAACTACGCGCTGCGCAAGAACGGCCTGCAGAAGGTCGAGCCCATCCACCCCGAGCTGGAGGCACCGCTCGAGGAGGTCGTGGGCATCACCCACGGGCTGATCGTCTACCAGGAGCAGGTGCAGCGCGCCGCGCAGAAGCTGGCCGGCTACACGCTCGGTCAGGCCGACCTGCTGCGGCGCGCGATGGGCAAGAAGAAGAAGGAGGTCCTGGACAAGGAGTTCGTGCCGTTCCAGGCCGGCATGCGCGAGCGCGGGTACTCCGACGCCGCCATCACCGCCGTCTGGGACGTGCTGGTGCCCTTCGCCGGGTACGCCTTCAACAAGGCGCACTCCGCGGCGTACGGCGTCATCTCCTACTGGACCGCCTACCTCAAGGCCAACTACCCGACCGAGTACATGGCCGGGCTGCTCACCAGCGTGCGCGACGACAAGGACAAGTCCGCGCTCTACCTGGGCGAGTGCCGGCACATGGGCATCACGGTGCTCGCGCCGGATGTGAACTCGTCCTCGGCCAACTTCACGGCCGTCGGCAAGGACATCCGGTTCGGCCTGACCGCCATCCGCAACGTCGGCGCCAACGTGGTGGACGCGATCGTGCGGGCACGGGAGGAGAAGGGCGAGTTCACCTCCTTCAATGACTTCCTGCAGAAGGTTCCGGCGGTCGTCTGCAACAAGCGGACGATTGAGTCGCTAATCAAAGCCGGTGCCTTCGACTCCCTCGGCCACACACGACGAGGCATGTTGCTCGTGCACGAAGGCAACGTCGATATCGTCATCGGGGCGAAGCGCAAGGAGGCCGAGGGCCAGTTCGACCTGTTCGCCGACGAAGACACATCGTTCGGCACGGAGTTCATGCAGCCGGTGCCCGACAAGTTGCCGGACTGGGACAAGAAGCAGCGGCTGGCGTTCGAGCGGGAGATGCTCGGCCTGTACGTGTCCGACCACCCGCTGTCGGGGCTCGAGCACGTGCTCGCTGCCGCGGCGGACGTGTCGATCGCCACGCTGCTGCAGGACGAGCAGCGGCCGGACGGCTCCACGGTCGTCGTCGCCGGGCTCATCACGTCCCTCCAGCGCAAGATGTCGAAGCAGGGCAACCCGTGGGCCGCGGTCACCATCGAGGACATGGAGGCCTCGGTCGAGATCATGTTCTTCGGCGAGACCTACCTGGCGTACTCCACGGCGCTGGCCGAGGACGCGGTCGTCGTGGTCCGCGGACGGGTGCGGCGCCGCGACGAGACCATGCAGCTCCAGGCCATGGAGGTGTCGCTGCCCGACGTCTCGCAGGCCGCCGACGCCCCCGTGGTGGTCTCGATGGCGGTCTCCCGGTGCACGCCGCCGGTGGTCGAGCGGCTGCGCGAGGTGCTCGCCACGCACCCGGGCGTCACCGAGGTCCACCTGCGACTCACCAGCCCCGGCCGTGCCACCGTCATGCGGCTCGACCACGGGCTGCGTGTCGAGCGGTCGCCCTCCCTGTTCGGGGACCTCAAGGCGCTGCTCGGGCCTAGCTGCCTGGCGTCCTGACCAGCCACGCGAGTACCTGCGCCGCGTGGTGGTCGGGCGGGAACACCGGGTAGAACACCTTCTCGACGATCCCGTCACTCACGACCATCGTGAGCCGGCGCAGGAGCGTTCGGCCGTCGGCGTCGAAGGTGGGCAACCGGAGCGCTCCCGTCAGGGCGAACGCGTCGTCGCTGAGCATCGCGAACGGAAGGTGCAGCCGCTCGACGGCCTCGCGCTGGTAGTCGGAGTCCTGCGTCGAGAGGCCGTACACCGCCGACGCGCCGGCGGCGAGCAGGTCGGCGTGGTGGTCGCGGAACGCGCACGCCTCCGCGGTGCAGCCTCGGGCGCCGGGGATGGCGTCCCAGTCGTCGGGCAGCTGCGCGTGCGGTCCGCCGGTCAGCGGGTATGCGTACAGGATCGTGCGCCCGGGACCGAGCCGGTCGAGGTCGATCGCGGATCCGTCGGTGGCGATCAGGGTGATCGCCGGGATCGCGGCCCCGACGAGATGGTCCGCCGCGCCGTCGTCCAGGGGCACCGGCAGGTCGTCGGGAAGGCGGGTCAGGTCGATCACCCCGTGAGCCTACCTATATGCTCCTTGCGTTATATAACCCTGCGTGGAAATATGAGCGCTGTGCAGGTCATGGACGCGTTGGGGGACCCCGTACGGCGACGTCTCGTCGAGCTCCTTGCCGACGGTGAGCGCAGCGCGGGCCAGCTGGCGACGGCTGTCGGCGCCGAGTTCGGCATCAGCCAGCCGGCGGCGTCGCGGCACCTGCGGGTGCTGCGCGAGGCCGGGGTCGTCGACTCGGAGCCGCGCGGTGCCGTGCGGCTCTACTCGGTGCGGCCGGAGGCGCTCGACGAGGTGGAGCGCTGGGCACACCGGGTCCGGCGGTTCTGGGACGGCCACCTGGACGCACTGGAGACCGAGATCGCTCGAGGGCGGAGGAGACGAGATGACGACTGACGTGTGGGGAGTGCTCCGGCCGTCGGCGACCGGGATGACGGTCCGCTTCGAGCGGCGGTACGCGACGACCGCCGACGACCTCTGGTCCAGCGTGACG
Source organism: Cellulomonas sp. (assembly GCF_965229465.1). Lineage (GTDB taxonomy): Bacteria > Actinomycetota > Actinomycetes > Actinomycetales > Cellulomonadaceae > Cellulomonas. The sequence continues at coordinate 3,590,970 of NZ_OZ245882.1, forward strand.
GAGCCGGAGCGGCTCGCCCGCTGGCTCGGGCCGGTCTACGGCGACCTCCGCGTGGGCGGCCGCTACGAGCTGCGGATGGGCGAGGACGTCGACGGCTCGCCGCAGAACGCGGTCGGGGAGGTCCTCGAGTGCGACCCGCCCCACCGCCTGCTCGTCGCCTGGCGGTTCCCCGGGGAGGACGAGTCGCACGTGGCGCTCGACATCCGTCCGGACGGTGACGGCGCGGTCCTGGTGCTCGAGCACCTGGACCTGTCCGAGTCCGCGGCGCGCGGCTACGGCGGCGGCTGGCACGCGTCGCTCGACCAGCTCGACGACCACGTGGCCGGCCGCCCGGTGCGGGCGTGGGACGACCTGTTCGCCGCCGCCCTGCCCCGTTACCGGGAGGCGTGACGGTCGGTCAGCCGACCGTGGCCTCCTTGTAGCCGGTCGGCAGGTCCACCTCGACCACGTCGCCGCGCACGAGCTGGCGGCCGCGACGCGTCTCGTCCTCGCCGTTCACCGTGACGGCGCCGTCCTCCAGCAGGGCGCGGGCGTGCGCGCCGGAGTCGGCGAGGTCCGCGAGCTTGAGGAACTGGCCGAGCCGGATCGAGTCGTCGGAGATGGGGACCTGGGTCATGGCAGCAGTCTGCCGTGCTCCGCGACCGTGTGTGGCGCAGCGCACGCCCGCCCAGTGGTCCAGGCCAGGCCACGGGCAGAGGTCCGTCCTATGCTCGGGAACGTGATCACCCGGATCGACCTGCGCGGTCGCACCCTGTCGCGCCGTGAGCTCCTGGAGGAGCTGCCCCGTGCCGAGGTCGACGTCGAGCACGCCGCCGAGGTCGTCGCGCCCATCCTTGCCGACGTCCGCAAGCGTGGCGCAGCCGAGCTGCGGGACCTCGCCGAGCGGTTCGACGGCGTGCGCCCGGTGCACCTGCGCGTCCCCGTCGAGACGATCGCCGCCTCGGTCGGGGTGCTCGACCCCGACGTGCGGGCGGCACTCGAGGAGACCATCCGGCGCGTCCGCCAGGTGCACGGTGCCCAGCGGCCCGCCGACTTCACGGTCGAGCTGGCGCCCGGCGCCCAGGTCCGGCAGCGCTGGGTCCCCGTCCGCCGCGTGGGGCTCTACGTGCCCGGTGGGCTCGCCGTGTACCCGTCGTCCGTGGTCATGAACGTCGTCGCAGCGCAGGCGGCCGGGGTCGTCTCGCTCGCCGTGGCGTCGCCGCCGCAGAAGGACCAGGGCGGCCTGCCTGACCCGGTCGTGCTCGCCACGTGCGCCCTGCTCGACATCGACGAGGTGTACGCCGTGGGTGGCGCGCAGGCTGTCGCGATGTTCGCCTACGGCGCGGCCGGCTCCGACGACGTGGACGGCGAGACGCTCTGCGAGCCCGTCGACGTGGTGACCGGTCCCGGCAACGTGTACGTCGCCGCGGCCAAGCGGCTGGTGCGGGGGATCGTCGGCATCGACGCCGAGGCCGGCCCCACCGAGATCGCGATCCTGGCCGACGGGACCGCGGACGCCACGCACGTCGCCGCCGACCTGGTCTCGCAGGCAGAGCACGACCCGCTCGCCGCGGCCGTCCTGGTGACTCCGTCGGTCGAGCTCGCCGGCGCGGTCGAGGCCAAGCTGATCGACCGGGTGGACGCCACGCAGCACCGGGAGCGCGTGATGACCGCGCTGCGGGGCGAGCAGTCCGCGATCGTGCTGGTCGACGACCTGGAGCAGGGCCTCGAGGTGGTCAACGCGTACGGCGCCGAGCACCTCGAGATCCAGACGGTCGACGCGGCGGCGCTCGCCGAGCGCGTGACCAGCGCGGGCGCCATCTTCGTCGGTGCGTACTCGCCGGTCTCGCTCGGTGACTACATGGCCGGCTCCAACCACGTCCTGCCCACCGGCGGCTGCGCGCACTTCGCCAGCGGCCTCGGGGTGCACTCGTTCCTGCGGGCCGTGCAGGTGATCGAGTACGACGCCGACTCGCTCGCCGCGGTGGCGGACAAGATCGTCGCGCTCGCGGACGCCGAGGGGCTCCCCGCGCACGGCGAGGCGGTGCGCGCCCGATTCTGACCCTGACCGCCGCCCATGGGCGTGCCCGCCACCTCAGCCACCGTCGAGAGGACAGCCTGTGACAGGCAACGCGACGTTCCGCCACCGCGATGTCGCGCTCCTTGCCGTCGTCGGCATCGAGGCGCCCGTCGTGGTGCCGTCGACGGTGTTCGACGAGCGCCTCGCGCCCACCCTGGAGCGGCTGCGCCTGCCGCGCGGTCTGCTCTCGCGCGTGGCCGGTGTGCACGAGCGCCGCTGGTGGGACGGCGAGATGACCTTCGACGACGCCGCGACCGCCGCGGGCGCCAAGGCGCTGGCCGAGGCCGGGATCGACGCGGGCGACGTGGGCCTGCTCATCAACACGTCGGTGACCCGGACGTTCCTCGAGCCGTCGGTCGCGTCCCGCATCCACTCGGGGCTCGCGCTGCCGTCGAGCGCGCTCAACTTCGACCTGACCAACGCGTGCCTCGGCTTCGTCAACGGCATGACGCTCGCGGCCCAGCTGATCGACTCGGGTCAGGTCCGGTACGCGGTCATCGTCAACGGTGAGGACCCGCGACCCACGCAGGAGGCGACCCTCACGCGGATGACCTCGCCCGAGACCACCCGGGAGACGTTCCTGGAGGAGTTCGCCACGCTCACGCTCGGTGCGGGTGCCGCCGCCGCCGTCCTCGGCCCGGCGCACCTGCACCCCGGAGCGCACCGGCTCGTGGGTGGCGTGGCGCGGTCTGCCACCCAGCACCACGAGCTCTGCGTCGGGGGCGTCGACGGGATGAGGACGGACCCGAGCGGCCTGCTGGCGGGGGGCCTGGAGCTGGTCGTCGACGCGTGGAACGAGGCGCAGCCCGAGTGGGGCTGGGGGGACGTCGACCGCATCGTCACCCACCAGGTCTCGTCGGTGCACACCCGGTCGATCGTCGAGGCGCTGGGGCTGGACGCGGCCAAGGTGCCGACGACCTTCCCGCGCTGGGGCAACGTCGGCCCGGCCGCGCTGCCCATGACACTGGCCGAGCAGGGCGACTCGCTGCGCACGGGTGACCGCGTGCTGTGCATGGGGGTCGGCTCCGGCCTGCACACCGCCATGGCCGAGATCGTCTGGTGACGGCCGCGTCGACCCCGCCCGCGGACGTCCTCGCGGCCGGGGGGATCGACCCGCGCTGGTCGCGGGTGGTCCGGGTGGGCTCGCGCTCCTGGCACCTGCTGGACAACGGGCCGACGCTCGACGCCGAGCCGGTCGGCACGCTGCTGTGCGTGCACGGCAACCCGACGTGGTCGTTCCTGTGGCGACGCCTGCTCGCGGCCGGCGCGCGCACCGAGCGGCCTTGGCGGGTGATCGCCGTCGACCAGCTGGAGATGGGGTACTCCGAGCGCACGGGCGAGCAGCACCGGCTGGCCGACCGGGTGGCGCAGCTCGGCGCGCTGACCGACGAGCTGGGCCTGGCCGGGCCGGTGGTGACCGTGGGGCACGACTGGGGCGGCGTCGTCAGCCTCGGCTGGGCGCTCGACCACCCCGACCTGCTGGCCGGGGTCGTCCTGACCAACACGGCCGTGCACCAGAACGCCGACGAGCCGTTGCCCACCGCGCTGCGGGTGGCCACCGCGCCCGGCGTCCTGCCGGTCGGCACCGTGACCACGCCGGCGTTCCTGGAGGCCACGCTCGCGCTGGCGCACCCCCGGCTGGACGCGGAGGTCGCCGACGCGTTCCGGGCGCCCTACCGGACCGCGGAGCGCCGGGCGGGGATCGGCGGGTTCGTCACCGACATCCCGGCCGGACCGGACCACCCGAGCCGGCCGGAGCTGGACCGGATCGCCGACGGTGTGAGCCGTCTCGACGTGCCGGCGCTGCTGCTCTGGGGTCCACGCGACCCGGTGTTCTCGGCGCGGTACCTGCGGGACCTGCGCGCCCGGCTCCCGCACGCGGACGTGCACCGCTTCGAGGGCGCCGGCCACCTGGTGGTCGAGGACGCGGACGTCGCGGGCGCCGTGCTGCGCTGGCTGGACGCGCGTGACAACCCCGCGCCGCCGGTCGAGGGGCACGAGCCGTTCCGCGCGCTCGGCGCCACGCTGGTCGAGCGGGCCGAGGACGAGGGCACGGCGCTCATCGAGCTGGCCGGGTCGCGCTCGCGAGGGGTCAGCTGGGCCGCGCTCGCCGCCCGGACCGAGCAGCTGGCCCGAGGCCTCGCGGCGAGCGGCGTCCGACCGGGCGACCGGGTCGCGCTGCTGGTGCCGCCGGGCGCCGACCTCACCGCCGTGCTGTACGCGTGCCTGCGTCTCGGGGCTGTCGTGGTGGTCGCCGACGCGGGGCTGGGGGTCCAGGGGCTGACGCGGGCGGTGCGTGCCGCGGAGCCGACGGTCGTGATCGGGATCGAGCGTGCGCTCGTGGCGGCCCGGTGGCTGCGGTGGGCGCCGACGCTGGTCAGCGCGGGGCCGCTGCGGGCCGGGGTCGCGAAGGCGCTGGGGGTGAGCGCGTCCCTCGACGAGCTCGCCGCCCTCGGTCGGGGGTCGACCGACGACCTCCCGTGGCCCGACGCCGACGCGGACGCCGCGATCCTGTTCACCTCCGGCTCCACCGGGCCGGCCAAGGGCGTCGCCTACACGCACCGCCGGCTGGCCGCGATGCGCGACGTGGTGGCCCGCACGTACGGGGTCGGCCCGGACAGCCCGCTCGTCGCGGCGTTCGCGCCTTTCGTGCTCCTGGGCCCCGCGCTCGGCGCGACGAGCGCGAGCCCGGACATGGACGTCACGGCTCCGGGGACGCTCACGGCCAGGGCGCTCGCCGAGGCGGTGCGCGCGGTCGACGCCTCGGTGGTGTTCGCGTCGCCCGCCGCACTGCGGTCCGTGGTGCGCACGGCGGACGGCTCGGAGCTCGCCGCCCTGGCCGGTGTCCGGCTGTTCCTGTCGGCCGGTGCTCCGGTCGGCGTCCCCCTGCTCGAGGCAGCAGCCGCACTCCTGCCCGCCGCCGAGGTGCACACGCCCTACGGCATGACCGAGGCGCTCGTCGTCGCCGACGTCTCGCTCGACGAGCTCCGCACAGTCGGCACCGGCGACGGGGTGTGCGTCGGCAGGCCGGTGTCCGGGGTCCGGGTGACGGTCAGCGCGCTGGACGCCGACGGCGAGGCCACCGGCGCACCCGAGCAGACCGTCGGGGTGACCGGCGAGGTGCTGGTCAGCGCGGCGCACGTCAAGGAGCGGTACGACGGGCTCTGGCTCACGCAGCAGGAGTCCGCGCGGGACGCGGGGTGGCACCGGACGGGAGACGTGGGCCACCTGGACGGAGACGGTCGGCTGTGGATCGAGGGCCGGCTGGCGCACGTGCTGGTCACCGCCGACGGCGTCCGCACCCCGGTCGGGCTCGAGCAGCGCGCGCAGGACGTGGCCGGGGTGGTGTCTGCGGCGGTCGTCGGCGTCGGGCCGCGGGGCGCGCAGCAGGTGGTCGTCGTGCTCCAGCCCGAGGTGTACTCGCACGGTCCGGTCGTCGCGGAGCCTGACCTGGCCGCTGCGGTGCGGTCCGCGCTCCCCGGCACGGACGTCGCCGCCGTGCTCGTCGTGGAGCAGCTGCCCACCGACGTCCGGCACGGCTCGAAGATCGACCGGTCCCGCGTGGCAGCCTGGGCCGAGCGCGTGCTCTCGGGGGAGCGGGCTCGGCTGTGACGCGCGTGCTGGTCACCGGCGCGAGCGGCATGCTCGGGCGGGCGGTGGCGGAGCGACTCGTGGGCGACGGTCATGACGTGCGGACACTGCAGCGCAGCGGGTCCGGCGTCGCCGGCGCACAGGACGTCGCCGGGTCGGTCACCGACCCGGACGCGGTGGGTGCCGCCGTCCGCGATCGCGAGGCGGTCGTCCACCTGGCGGCCAAGGTGGGGATCACCGGCCGCCCTGAGCAGTTCGAGGACGTCAACGTCGAGGGCACCCGCCTCCTGCTGGCGGCGGCCGGGGCGGCAGGCGTCGGTCGGTTCGTGCACGTCTCGTCGCCGTCGGTGGCGCACCTCGGCCGGTCGCTCGCCGGTGCGGGTGCCGCGCCGGCCGACCCCGCGCACGCCCGCGGCCCGTACGCACGGACCAAGGCCGCGGCGGAGCTCCTCGCACTCGCGGCCGACGACCCCGGCGGGCTGCGCGTGATCGCCGTCCGCCCGCACGTGGTGTGGGGGCCGGGGGACACGCAGCTGATCGGTCGCGTGGTCGACCGCGCGCGAGCGGGCCGGCTGCCGGTGCTCGGCCACGGAGCGGCGCTCATCGACACCACGTACGTGGACAACGCGGTCGACGCGCTCGTGGCCGCGCTGGAGGCCGACGAGAGCGCGTTCGGCGAGGCGTACGTCGTCACCAACGGCGAGCCGCGCCCGGTGGTCGAGCTGATGGCCGGGATCTGCGCCGCGGCGGGCGTCCCGATGCCGCGACGGCACGTGCCCGCGGCGCTGGCGCGCGGCGCGGGGTCGGTGCTCGACGCCGCGTGGCGCACGTTCCCTCTACCCGGCGAGCCGCCGCTGACCCGTTTCGTCGCCGAGCAGCTGTCGACGGCGCACTGGTTCGACCAGCGCCGCACGCGCCAGGCGCTCGGCTGGACGCCGCGCGTGAGCCTCGACGAGGGTCTGGCGCGGCTGGCGGCGTGGACCGCGCGGCAGGCGTCGGCGCCCGCTCCCTAGACTCGGCACGTGACTGCTGATCTCGCCCGCGGGCGCCTGCCCCTGCGGCCCGACCTCGTCGGCCTCGAGCCCTACGGCGCCCCCCAGCTGGACGTGCCGCACCTGCTCAACGTCAACGAGAACCCGTACGCACCCTCGTCCGATGTCGTGGCGGACATCGCCGCAGCCGTCGCGGACGCGGCGGCGGGCCTGAACCGCTATCCCGACCGGGACTTCGAGGCGCTCCGGGCAGACCTGGCCGCCTACCTGCACGTGGAGTCCGGCGTCGCGCTGGCCACCGAGCAGGTCTGGGCGGCCAACGGGTCGAACGAGATCATGCTGCACGTCCTGCAGGCGTTCGGGGGGCCGGGGCGCACGGTGCAGTCGTTCGCGCCGACCTACTCGATGTACCCCGAGTACGCGCGGGACACGTTCACGGGGTGGGTCGCCGGGCGCCGCGAGGCCGACTTCGGACTCGACGCCGACGTGGCGCGCGCCGCGATCGCCGAGCACGCCCCGTCCGTCGTGCTGCTGGCCAGCCCCAACAACCCCACGGGGACCGCGCTGCCCGCCGAGACGGTCCTCGCGGTGCTCGACGCCGCGGCCACGGTGCCGGGCGGCTGCGTCGTCGTCGTCGACGAGGCCTACGGCGAGTTCCGCCGCACGGGCACGCCGTCCGCGCTCGAGCTGCTGGCCGACCACCCTCACCTCGCCGTGAGCCGGACCATGTCCAAGGCGTTCGGCCTGGCCGGCGCGCGCGTCGGCTACCTCGCCGCGGCGCCGGCCCTCGTCGACGCCCTGCGGGTGGTGCGCCTGCCGTACCACCTCTCCGCCGTGACGCAGGCGGTGGCCCGGGCGGCGCTCCGGCACGCGCCCGCGCTGATGGCCCAGGTGGGGTCGCTGCGCGACGAGCGCGACGCCCTCGTGGTGTGGCTGCGGGACCGCGGGCTGACCGTGGCGGAGTCCGACGCGAACTTCGTCCTGTTCGGCCTGTTCGACGACCGGCACGCGATCTGGCAGGGTCTGCTCGACCGTGGCGTCCTGATCCGTGAGGTCGGGCCCGACGGATGGCTGCGGGTGTCGGTCGGCACCCCGCAGGACATGGTGGCGTTCAGGGACGCCCTGGTGGAGGTGGCTGCACTGTGAGTGCTCGCAAGGCCCGTACCGCGCGGATCGAGCGTGCGACCAGTGAGTCGAGCGTCCTGGTCGAGCTCGACCTGGACGGCACCGGTCGCACCGACATCTCGACCACCGTGCCGTTCTACGACCACATGCTCACGGCCCTGGGCAAGCACTCGCTCATCGACCTCACCGTGAAGGCGACGGGCGACACGCACATCGACGCGCACCACACGGTCGAGGACGTCGCCATCACGATCGGCCAGGCGCTGCGGGAGGCCCTCGGCGACAAGCGCGGCATCTCGCGGTTCGGCGACGCCACGGTGCCGCTCGACGAGGCGCTCGCGCAGGCGGTCGTCGACGTGTCCGGCCGGCCCTACCTGGTGCACACCGGGGAGCCGCCCGGGCAGGAGTACCACCTGATCGGCGGCCACTTCACGGGGTCCCTCACCCGGCACGTGCTCGAGTCCATCGCGCACCACGCCGCGTTCAGCATCCACGTCCGCGTGCTCGCGGGCCGCGACCCGCACCACATCGTCGAGGCGCAGTTCAAGGCGCTGGCGCGTGCGCTGCGGTTCGCCGTGGCGCTCGATCCCCGCGTGGAGGGCATCCCGTCGACGAAGGGCGCGCTGTGACGGACCTGCCCGACGACTTCGAGGTCCCCGACGACCTCTCCGGCCTGCTCGACGGCGCCGACGAGGACCCGTCGGTCGTCCTGGTGATCACGCAGGTCGCCGCCCCGGCCCCGCTCGCGGCCGCCTGCGCGATCGCCAAGGTCGAGGTCGACGTCGTGCCCACCCCCATCGGCGCGATCGCGTCCCTGCGTGACCCGAAGGCCGCCTCGGACGGCGCCGCGGCGATCTCCAAGCTGCTCCGGACCATCCCCGTGATCCTGCTGGAGCGCCGCGAGGGACAGATCACCGCGTCGCGCTGGACGGCGGGCGAGCGGGGCGACGACCTGCCCGCCGGCCTCGTGCTCTCGGACGCGCCGGCGGTGCTGGAGGACCTGCTGCTCGGGTCGGTGCAGGCCGGAGACGTCGAGGGCATGGTCACCAGCGTCGGCATGTCCCGCTGGCAGGCGATGCGCACGATCGCCAAGCGCGGGCAGGTGTAGCGGTACAGACGGAATCGTTTAGCCGGTCGCGGGTGCCGCGCCCAGGTGGTTGCCTGACCGACATGACTCGCCGAAGCCGCACCGTCGCGCTCCTCGCCCTGCTGTGTTCTCTGCTCGGGATGTCGGGGGTCGCCGCCGCCCAGGTGGCCACCGCCGCACCCGTCCTGTGCGACCAGTGGGGCAGCGCCCCGATCCAGGGCGGCCGGTACACCGTGATGAACAACCGGTGGGGCACCAGCGCCACCCAGTGCATCGACGTCAGCAGCACCGGCTTCACCGTGACGCAGGCCGACGGCACGGCGGCGACGAACGGCGCGCCCAAGTCCTATCCGGCGGCGTACTACGGCTGCCACTACTCCAGCTGCACCACCAACGGGAACATCCTCAGCCCCAACGGCCTGCAGGCGTCGGACCCCCGGTTCGCGTCGGTGTCGACCAGCGTGAGCATGACGTACCCGAGCAGCGGGACGTACGACGCCGCCTATGACATCTGGTTCCACAAGTCCCGTCCCACGACCACCACCCAGCAGAACGACGGCGCCGAGCTGATGGTCTGGCTCAACCACGCCGGACCCATCCAGCCGATCGGCTCGAAGATCGGCACCGCGACCATCGCCGGCGCCACGTGGGATGTGTGGTCCGGCAACAGCGGCTGGAACGTCATCTCCTACGTGCGCCAGCAGCCCACCGCGTCGGCCACCTTCCTGGTGAACGACTTCTGGAAGGACGTCGTCAGCCGCGGGCTGGGGTCCACCAGCTGGTACCTGACCAGCATCCAGGCGGGCTTCGAGCCGTGGGTGGGTGGCACCGGCCTGACCCTGAACAGCTTCTCCGTGACGACGGACGGCACGCAGCCGACGCCGACGAGCACGCCGACGCCCACACCGACGAGCACGCCGACGCCGACGTCCACTCCGACCTCCGGACCCGCGGGCTGCACCGCGACGCTGGCCATCACCGGCACGTGGCAGGGCGGCTTCCAGGGCGCGGTCACGGTCAAGAACACCGGGTCCGCGATGCTGAGCCGCTGGTCGGTCGGGTGGACGTTCCCGTCCGGCCAGACGATCAACAACCTCTGGAACGGGGTGCCGTCGCAGAGCGGCTCGCAGGTGACGGTGGCGAACGCCCCGTACAACGGCCTGCTCGGGGCGGGCGCGTCGACGACGTTCGGGTTCGTGGGGAACGGGTCCGCGCCGGGGTCGCTCGCGCTCACCTGCACGGGTTCCTGATCCCACCGGGACGGGCGCCGGTCGTCTCGCAGACCGGCGCCCGTCCGTCGCGGGGTGGCGCCGCGGGTACCGTGGTCCGGTGCCTGCCCAGCCCTTCGTCGTCGTGCTCGACCACGGCGCCGACGACCTCGCCCCGCTGGCGGAGGCGTTGACCGGGGCAGGTGCCCGGGTGGCCGTCACGGCGGACAAGCGTGCTGCACTCGCGGCCGACGGGCTCGTGATCGCGGGCCGTGCACGCGCGGCGGACGTGATGCCGGCACTGCGGGCGATCGGCGCGGACCAGGTGGTCGACCGTCGGCTGGCCGGGGGCCGCGCGGTCCTCGCGGTGGGCGTCGGCATGCACGTCATGTTCACGGAGGTCGTCCAGGACGGCACGGCGACCGAGGGCCTGGGGGAGTGGGCGGGAGTCGTGGACGCCGTCGGCGCTCCTGCGGGCCCGGCCGAGGTCGAGGTGCCCGAGGGCTCGTCGCTGTTCACCGGCTTGGAGGACGCCCGGTTCCACGTCGCCCTCGCGCACGCCGCCCGTGCGTTCCCCCTGCTCGACGACTGGCCGGCCGACACCCGCCTGGTCGTCCCGCTCGTCACCTGGTCCCGCGGCGACGAGCGGTTCGTCGTCGCCGTCGAGAACGGCCCCCTCGTCGCGCTCCAGGTGCACCCGGAGTCCTCCGGAGACGCCGGCGCGCAGGTGCTCGCCCGCTGGGTCTCGTCCTTGCCCACCACCGCCCTCGACCCCGGAGTGACCGCATGACCGACCGCCTCGAGCTGCTGCCCGCCGTCGACGTCGCCGACGGGCAGGCTGTCCGCCTGACCCAGGGCGCCGCCGGCACCGAGACCGGCTACGGCGACCCGCTGTCCGCGGCGCTGGACTGGCACGCGGGCGGGGCGGAGTGGATCCACCTCGTGGACCTCGACGCCGCCTTCGGGCGCGGGTCCAACGCGGCGCTGCTCGCCGAGGTGACGGCGGAGCTCGTCGCCAAGGGCGTCAAGGTCGAGCTGTCGGGCGGCATCCGCGACGACGCCTCCGTCGAGCGCGCGCTCGGCACCGGCGCCACCCGGATCAACCTCGGCACCGCCGCGCTGGAGAACCCCGAGTGGACGGCGCGGGTGATCGGGTCGTTCGGCGAGCAGATCGCGGTGGGCCTCGACGTGCGCGGCACCACGCTGGCTGCCCGGGGCTGGACGCAGGAGGGCGGGGACCTCTGGGAGGTGCTCGCGCGGCTGGAGGACGCCGGCTGCGCCCGCTACGTGGTGACCGACGTCCACAAGGACGGCATGCTCAACGGCCCGAACGTCGAGCTGCTGGAGCAGATGTGCGCGCGGACGGACGCGCCCGTGATCGCGTCCGGCGGGGTGTCCAGCCTCGAGGACCTGCGCGTGCTGCGGACGCTGGTCCCGCTCGGCGTCGAGGGCGCGATCGTCGGCAAGGCGCTGTACGCGGGGGCATTCACGCTGCCTGAGGCGCTGGACGTCGCCGGCCGCCCGTGACGGGACGCGAGCTGCCCCCGTCGTCGCCGTTCGCGGGGGACGACGGCACCGCGCACCCGGCCGTCGCGGCCGCGCTCGACGCCCTGGCCACCGGTGCCGGCACGGTCGCGGACCTGGTCGACGCCCTCGCGGGCACCCGCGTGCTGGTGCCGGTGCTGGCCGAGCTCGAGGTCGAGGACACGGTCGAGCACGACGGGCACGCGCACACGGTGGACAAGGAGGCGTCGGCGGGCATCGTCGCGCTGCGGGCGCCCGACGGCCGGACGGCGCTGCCGGTGTTCACCTCGGTCGCGACGATGGCCGCGTGGCGCCCGGACGCCCGACCCGTGCCGTCCGACGTCGCCCGTGCGGCGCTGTCCGCCGTGACCGAGGGGTGGGAGGTGCTCGTCGTCGACCCGGGCGGTCCGACGACGGTGCTCGTCCCGCGCCCCGCCGTCTGGGCGCTCGCGCAGGGGGAGCGGTGGCGGCCGGCCGTGACGGCGGACGTCGTCGACCCCGAGGTCGGTGAGGCGATCTCGGCCGCGGTGTCGCCCGTGGCCGGCGTCGTGGCCGTCGTGGCCGTCCCCGGGACGCGCGCCGAGGTGGCGGTGGTCGTCGAGCTCGTCCCCGGGCTCGACCGGGCGGGGCTGGACGCGGTGCTCGCGCAGGTCAACTCCGCGCTGGCGGGCGTGGAGCTGGTCGCGACGCGCGTGGACTCGCTCGAGCTGCGTCCGCGCCTCGCCCGCTAGCGACGCTTGACCGCCCAGGCGAGCGCGAGCGCGGTGACCACGACCGCACCGACCAGCTGACCGCCGAGGATCACGCGGTTCAGGTCGAGCGTCGGCTGCCAGTGGGCGCCCGACGAGTCCACGACGAAGACGCCCACGGCCTTGACGTGCACGCCGTACCCGCCGCCCCCGCCGTGCCCCTCCTGGTGGCCCGCCGGCACTTCCTCGTCCTGCGTCCTGGACGGCGCACCTGCCTCGCCGGAGCCTGCTCCGGAACCGGTCGCGCCCCAGACGCGGGCGACGGGGATGACGAGCGTGCCCTCGCGCTCGTACGCCTCCCCGAACACGCGGCGGACGGTCAGGGTGTCGTTCACGGCCCGCGTGACGTCGGCGGGGTCGAAGTGCGGGAGCGCCATGGGAGTCCTCCGAGGATCTGGTCAGCCCGTGCAGGGGGCTGTCGGTGTGAACGACGCCTCGTCGTCGAGCATGGAGCGCAGCGTGCTCACGGGTACGACAAAACTGTGCCCCTTCGAGTCCTTCGCGTACACCACCCCGACCACGCGACCGTCGCTGTCGAGCACCGCCGACCCGGAGCTGCCGGGCTCCACCGGCGCGTCGGTGACCAGCACCTCTCCCAGGTTCTCGTTGAGCGGGTCGGTCTCGCTGGAGACCACGTGCCCGGTGGTCACGGTGAGCGCGCGCCCGAGCGGGTAGCCGACCACCGTGACGGTGTCGCCGATCGCGGGGTCGGCCGCCGCCAGCTCGGGCGCGGCCGGCAGGGCGTCCTCCGTGCGCACGATCGCCAGGTCGGCCAGGTCGGCGGTGCTCGCTGCGGCGGCGGTCAGGTCCCGGCCGTCGTACGTGCTGAGCTGGAGGGTCGAGGAGTCCTTGACCACGTGGCGGTTGGTCACCAGCGTGTGGTCGTCGAGCGCGAAGCCCGACCCGGTCGACAGGGTGCCGCAGCCGATGTTCCGGATCCGCACGGCCATCCGCTGTGCGGAGTCGAACCCGTCGGGGGACAGGTTGCCGCTCGAGGTGGGGGTCTGCTGCGGCAGGTCGCTGGGCACGACGCTCGTCGGAACCGGGTCGGGCAGGGCCGGCAACATGCTGCACCCGCCGGCGAGCACCACGAGCGCGACGACGCCGCCGGTGCAGCCGACCAGCACCGCGCGTCGCGTCATCGGTCGAGCTCGCGCTGGAGCGCCGCGTTGGCGTCGGTCGCCCTGGCGCACACCGTCTGCACGTCGGAGGTGAACCGCTCGAGGTCGTCCGGGTCGTACTGCGACGAGTTCTGGAGGTAGCCGATGAGCCGCTGCTGACCGTCCACGCAGCTGGCCAGCGCCGTGGCCACCTGCCCCGCGGCCTGCGACACCCGGGACTGGTAGTCCGCGAGCTGCTGCTGCGACGCGCTCGTGTCTCCGAGCTGCGCCTTCTCGTCCGCCAGCTGGGTGATCCGCTCCTGGGCGGTGGTCAGCTGCGCGCTGATGGCGTCGAGCTCAGCCTGCGTGGCCTCGAGGTCGGCCTGCGACGCGGCCAGCTGCTCGCCCGTCGAGCGCGCGAGCGTCTCCCACTCCTGCGTCGACGCCTGCCAGGCCTCGTTCGTCGCGAACATCCGCGAGAGGACCAGGCCCGAGGCCACCAGGGCGGCGACGAGCAGCACCGCGAGGACCACCGTCGCGGCACGGGGGCGCCGCCGTCGGGGTGCCGCCGGCTCGACCGGGGCGTCCTGCTCGGTCGGCAACCAGGCGGCGGAGTCGGGCACGGGCGCAGGTGGGCGTGCCGGGATGACCTCGGTCACCGGTGGCTCCGCGACGTCGGGTGTGTCGCGCGAGCGAGGCTCGTCGGGCAGCATCCGCCCAGGATAGGAGCCGGGACTGTGACGCCGAGGCGAAGTCCGCCGGCGGCCGCGACGTCAGACGACGGAACCGGTGAACTTCTCGCCCGGCCCGTCGCCGGGGGCGTCGGGGAAGGGGGAGGCCTCGCGGAAGGCGAGCTGGAGCGAGCGCAGGCCGTCGCGCAGGGAGCGGGCGTGCTGGTTGCCGATGTCCGGCGCCGAGGCGGTCACCAGTGCGGCGAGCGCCGTGATGAGCTTGCGGGCCTCGTCCAGGTCGAGGAAGTCGGCGCCCGCTCCGCCAGGACCGTCCTCGGCCAGGCCGCACTTGACCGCGGCCGCGCTCATGAGGTGGACGGCCGCGGTGGTGATGACCTCGACGGCGGCGACGTCCGCGATGTCGCGGGTGGCTGCGGTCGTGGGGTCGGTGCTCTCGCTCATGGCCCGATCCTCTCATCGGGTCTCTGCCCGTCCGCCCAGTCGCGTCCCGCGCCGGTTCGGGGGGAGCGTCCGGCTCTGGTAGTCTTATCAGTCGACTGACCTGGGCTGTGGCCCGCTGCTCTCGGGAGTGATCCCGGGATACGGCGGCTGCGGACCAGGGGCACAAGTGGAGTCCCTCCCACCTGGGCCTCGACCGTTCGGTGCGTTGGATGCGCACCGTCGACAGAGACCGGGTTCCAGTCCGCACCGGACGGCGCCAGCCGCTCCCGGGGGCGTGAGCATGGCTCCGGCCATGATCACCGCGGACCTCGAGGCCTCCTCCTGTGACCAGGACGGGGGCCTTCCTCGTTCCCGGCCGTCGCCCACGACGAACCTGAGGAGCACCACATCAGCGAGCCCCGCATCAACGATCGGATCCGCGTCGCCGAGGTCCGCCTGGTCGGCCCCAACGGCGAGCAGGTCGGCATCGTCCGCGTGGAGGACGCCTTGCGCCTGGCCCAGGACGCCGACCTCGACCTCGTCGAGGTGGCACCTGACGCTCGTCCGCCTGTCTGCAAGATCATGGACTACGGCAAGTTCAAGTACGAAGCAGACATGAAGGCCCGCGAGGCCCGGCGGAACCAGACCAACACGGTCCTCAAGGAGATCCGTTTCCGGCTGAAGATCGACCCGCACGACTACGGCACCAAGAAGGGCCACGTCGAGCGGTTCCTCACTGCCGGCGACAAGGTCAAGGTCATGATCATGTTCCGCGGCCGTGAGCAGTCGCGCCCCGAGATGGGCGTGCGCCTGCTCCAGCGGCTCGCGGACGACGTGTCCGAGCTCGGCTTCATCGAGAGCATGCCCAAGCAGGACGGGCGCAACATGATCATGGTGCTCGGCCCGATGAAGAAGAAGGCCGACCAGAAGCTGGAGCAGCGCCGTGCGGCGCAGGCTGCGGCTGCCCGTGAGCAGAACGCGGCTGCCGCTGCCGCCGCGGCTGCTGCTGCGGCGAACCCGGCCGCTTCCGAGCCCGTCGTCGAGGCGCCTGCCCCGGTCGAGGCCCCGGTCGTCGTCGACGCGCCCGCAGCCGTCGAGGCATCCGCTCCAGTCGAGGCTTCTGCTCCCGTCGAGACCCCCGCGGAGTCGCCGGCTGCTGCCGAGACGCCCGTGGTGGTCGAGACGCCTGCCGTCGTCGAGACACCTGCCGTCGTCGAGAAGCCCGCGGCCGTGGAGGCACCGGCAGTCGCGTCGGCAGCCCCTCGTGCGGCCGCGTCTGCTCCCCGTCCGGCCGCCTCGCGTCCGGCCGCACCGCGCTCGACGCCCGCCGCCGCACCCCGTGCGACGACTCCGCGTCCTGCCGCAGCCGCTCGCCCCGCAGCGTCGGCCCCTCGGCCGGCCGCTGCATCCAAGCCGGCGACGCCCGCCGCGCAGGCTCCGGCCGCAGCCCCCTCGGCCGCGCCGAAGCCTGCGACGCCGAAGCCCGCCACGCCGAAGCCGACCGGAACCCCGAGGCCCGCGCCCCGGCCGGGTCCGGCCGCTCCGGCGAAGGCACAGACCAGCACGACGGCCTCGGAAGAGGCCAGCTGAACCAGCACGAACGGACGGCCCGGCCCCCCGGTCGGACCGCACCAGACAAGTCGTACGAACCCGTGCGATGTGAACGACAAGGAGACACGGCAGCCATGCCGAAGAACAAGACGCACTCCGGTGCCAAGAAGCGCTTCCGGGTCACCGGGACCGGCAAGGTCATGCGTGAGCAGGCCGGCGGTCGCCACCTGCTCGAGCACAAGTCGAGCCGTCGCACCCGCCGCCTCGCCGGCGACCTCGTCGTCTCCCCTGCCGACGCCCCCCGCATCAAGAAGCTGCTCGGTAAGTGACCCCGGGGGCGCACCTGCGCCCCGGTCACTCGGCCCGAGCCTGAGACAAGCAAGGAGCATCACGTGGCACGCGTGAAGCGGGCGGTCAACGCCCAGAAGAAGCGCCGTACAACCCTCGAGCGCGCTGCGGGCTACCGCGGTCAGCGGTCCCGCCTGTACCGGAAGGCGAAGGAGCAGGTCACCCACTCCCTCGTCTACGCGTACCGCGACCGCAAGGTGCGCAAGCAGGACTTCCGCAAGCTGTGGATCCAGCGCATCAACGCTGCGTCCCGCGAGCAGGGCCTGACCTACAACCGCCTCATCCAGGGCCTCAAGCTCGCCGGCATCGAGGTGGACCGCCGCGTGCTGGCCGACCTCGCCGTGAACGACGCCGCGACGTTCGTGACGCTCGTCAACGCCGCGAAGGCCGCCCTGCCCGAGGACGTCAACGCGCCGAAGGCTGCGTGACCCTCGACCGCTGCTGAGCCGACCGCCCGATCGCCCCGCCGCCGCGGGGCCGGGCGGCGGCTCGGTGCACCCGGAGCCCCCGGAGCCCCTCGGCTCACCGGGGGCTTCGTCGTCCCCGGGCATGATGTCCCCGTGACCGACGACATCCTGACCAACCCCCGCGCCGAGCGGGTCAAGGCGGTGCGCGCGCTGGCGGGGCGCTCGGTGCGGCAGCGTGCCGGGCGGTTCGTCGTGGAGGGGCCGCAGGCGGTACGTGAGGCGGTGCTCGCTGCCGACGTGCACGACCTGTACGTCACGGCGGAGTCGGCGCGGCGGTACCCGGAGATCGTCGGGTCGGCGCGCGACCGGGCCATCCGGGTGCACGAGGGCACGACCGAGGTGCTCGACGCGATGAGCCCGGACGGGCAGCAGGTGGTCGCGGTGGCGTCGTTGGTGGGGCACACCCTCGAGTCGGTCCTGGCTAGCGCACCCACGCTGGTGGCGGTGCTCGCGCACGTCCGCGACCCCGGGAACGCGGGCACGGTGATCCGCGCGGCCGACGCCGCCGGGGCCGATGCCGCGGTGCTCACCGACGAGAGCGTCGACGTGCACAACCCCAAGGTGGTCCGGTCGACCGCCGGGTCGTTGTTCCACCTGCCGGTCGTCACCGGGGCGGACCTGGCGACGACGGCGTCGGCCCTGCGCGCGGCCGGGCTGCTCGTCCTGGCGGCGGACGGGATCGGCACCTTCGACCTGGACGACCTGCTCGACGTGGCCGGCTCCGCGGAGGACGGCGTCCCGGACCTGTCGCGCCCGACGGCCTGGGTGTTCGGCAACGAGGCCTGGGGCCTGCGCGACGAGGACCGGGCGCTGGCCGACGCGGTGGTGCGGGTGCCGATCCGGGGCCGTGCCGAGTCGCTCAACCTGGCGACGGCGGCGACGGTCTGCCTGTACGCGAGCTCGCGGGCGCAGCGATGAGGCTGTTCGCCGCGGTGTGGCCACCAGAGGACGTCCTCGACCACCTGGACCTGGCGCTGGCCTCGGTGCGGGGCGCGCCGTCGGGGATGTTGTCGGCGGTGCGCTGGTCCGCGCGCGAGACGTGGCACCTGACGGTCGCGTTCTACGGGGAGCTCCCGGACGGGGCGCGGCCCGGTCTCGCCGCGGACCTGGCGCAGGTCGCCGCCGGGGTCGAGCCGTACGAGCTGGGTCTGCGCGGCGCCGGGGTCTTCTCGCACCGCACGATGTGGGTCGGCGTCGCGGGGAACCTGGAGTCGCAGCGGACCGTCACCCGCGGCTGCGTCGAAGCAGGGGAGGCCGCAGGCGGGCTCGTGGACAGCAGGCCCCGCGAGCGGCCGCACCTGACCATCGGTCGGGTCCCTCCGGGGAGCCGTCCGACGCGCCGCGGTTCGTCGCGGGCGGACGTGTCCGGCCTCCGGCCAGACACTCGGATGACGGACGAGGCCCGCGTCGCCGAGTCCCTCGTGCGCGCCCTGGCGGTGTATGAGGGGCCGCGGTGGCTCGTCGACGAGCTGCTGCTGGTGTCCTCGCGTCCGGGAGCCGGACGCGGTGGGGGACCGCTGTACGAGCGCGTCGGGACGTTTCCGCTCGGACGACAGCGGGGGACCGTGGCAGGATGACCGGCATGACAGCGCGAGCGCAGGCGGCCGGTGGTCGCCGATTTCCCGGGCCCGTACCCGGGCCGCGCCGCTGACGCGCATCTGAGCTGGCCGTCCGACGCTGGACCGGCCGCACTCACCCGGATCGGGCGCCTCTAGACTTGTCCGCTGGCCGGGTGCTCGTGCGCCCTGGCCATGGCCGTGCTCCGAGCCGGCCGCCCAGAACCTGCACCGGAAGGCCAGGATGTCCGACGACACCGCCCTGTCCCCGCTCGACGCCCCCGGCATCGAGTCCGCCGTCGAGGACGCGCTCAAGGCCCTCGCGGCCGCGACCGACCTCGACGCCCTCAAGTCCGCTCGCCTGGAGCACGTGGGCGAGCGCAGCCCGATCGCGCTGGCCAACCGCGCCATCGGCGGCCTCGCTCCGGCCGACAAGGCCACCGCCGGCAAGCTGCTCGGCCAGGCGAAGGGCCGTCTGGCGCGTGCGCTGGCCGAGCGCCAGGCGCAGCTCGAGGCCGAGCGCGACGAGCGCGTGCTCGTCGAGGAGTCGGTGGACGTCACGCTGCCCACCGACCGCCACCCGCGCGGTGCGCGTCACCCGCTGGAGACGCTCTCGGAGCGGATCGCGGACATCTTCGTGTCGATGGGCTGGGAGATCGCCGAGGGCCCCGAGCTCGAGGCGGAGTGGTTCAACTTCGACGCGCTGAACTTCGGCGTCGACCACCCCGCCCGGCAGATGCAGGACACGTTCTTCGTCGAGAGTCCCGGCCTGGTCCTGCGTACGCACACGTCGCCGGTGCAGGCCCGGACGCTGCTCGAGCGGGACCTCCCGGTCTACATCGCGTGCCCCGGCAAGGTGTTCCGCACCGACGAGCTGGATGCCACGCACACGCCCGTGTTCCACCAGGTCGAGGGACTCGCGGTGGACAAGGGCCTGACCATGGCGCACCTCAAGGGGACGCTGGACCACTTCGCGCAGGCGATCTTCGGTCCTGAGGCCCGCACGCGCCTGCGGCCGTCGTTCTTCCCGTTCACCGAGCCCAGCGCGGAGATGGACCTCTGGTTCCCGCAGAAGAAGGGCGGCGCCGGCTGGATCGAGTGGGGCGGCTGCGGCATGGTCAACCCGCACGTGCTCCGGGCCTGCGGGGTGGACCCCGAGGTCTACTCCGGCTTCGCGTTCGGCATGGGCATCGAGCGCACCCTGATGCTGCGCCACGGCATCGCCGACATGCACGACATGGTGGAGGGCGACATCCGCTTCTCCGCGCAGTTCGGGACGGAGATCTGATGCCGCGCATCCCGCTGACGTGGCTCGCCGAGCACGTCGAGCTCCCCACGGACCTGACCGCCGAGCAGCTGGCGGCGGACCTGGTCCGCGTCGGGCTCGAGGAGGAGGCCATCCACCCCGCCGCCGTGACCGGTCCGCTGGTCGTCGGCGAGGTGGTGGAGCTGACGCCGGAGCCGCAGAAGAACGGCAAGACGATCAACTGGTGCCGGGTGGACGTCGGCCCGGAGCACAACGAGGCCGGCGGCGACCCGCGGGGCATCGTCTGCGGCGCGCACAACTTCGCCGTCGGCGACCGCGTCGTCGTCGCACTGCCCGGGGCCGTGCTGCCCGGGCCGTTCGCGATCGCGTCGCGCAAGACGTACGGGCACGTGTCCGACGGCATGATCTGCTCCGCGCGTGAGCTGGGCCTGGGCGACGACCACGCCGGGATCATCGTCCTGTCCACCCTCGGGCTCGACGCACCCGTCGGCACGGACGCCCGCGAGCTCCTCGGCCTCGGCGAGGAGGTGCTCGAGATCAACGTGACACCCGACCGCGGGTACTGCTTCTCGATGCGGGGCGTCGCGCGCGAGTACGGCCTGTCCACAGGCGCGGCGTTCACCGACCGTGGGCTGCCGACGGGCGACGAGCGTCCCGCGGGCGGCGGCTTCGCGGTCGAGATCGACGACGAGGCTCCGATCCACGGTGTGCCCGGCGCCGACCGGTTCGTCGCGCAGATCGTGCGTGGCGTGCGGGCCAACGACCCGTCGCCGTCCTGGATGCAGCGTCGGCTCCAGCAGGCCGGCATGCGTCCGATCAGCCTGGCCGTCGACGTGACCAACTACGTCATGCTCGACCTCGGTCAGCCGCTGCACGCGTACGACCTAGCGCACCTGGCCGAGCCGATCGTCGTCCGGCGCGCGAACCCCGGGGAGAAGATCCGGACCCTCGACGACGTCGAGCGGGTGCTGGACCCCGAGGACCTGCTCATCACCGACAGCCCCGACGGTGCGCGTGCCTCCCGTCCGATCGGGCTCGCCGCGGTCATGGGCGGCGGGGACACCGAGGTGGGCGAGGCGACGACCGACCTGCTCATCGAGGCCGCGCACTTCGACCCGATCACCGTCGCGCGCACGGCCCGTCGGCACAAGCTGCCCAGCGAGGCGGCCAAGCGGTTCGAGCGTGGCGCCGACCCGGCACTGCCGCCCGTCGCGGTCGCGCGGACGGTCGCGCTCCTGGTGGAGCACGGCGGAGGCGTCGCGGGAGAGCTCACCGACGTCGACCGTCGGGTACCCGTGCCGGCGTTCGACCTGGCGCTGGACCTGCCCGGCCGGCTCGTCGGCGTGCCGT
Source organism: Cellulomonas sp. (assembly GCF_965229465.1). Taxonomy (GTDB): domain Bacteria; phylum Actinomycetota; class Actinomycetes; order Actinomycetales; family Cellulomonadaceae; genus Cellulomonas. Next base: position 3,612,056 of record NZ_OZ245882.1, read on the forward strand.
ACACGCCCGACGAGGTGCGCGAGACCCTGGTGTCGATCGGATGCGAGGTCAGCGACGCCGCACCGGGCACCGCGCGCGTGCAGGCACCCTCCTGGCGGCCCGACCTGCTCGTCGGTGTGGACCTGGTCGAGGAGGTCGCCCGCCTGCGCGGGTACGACGCGATCCCGTCGATCGTGCCGCCGGCGCCCCCGGGTGCGGGCCTGACGGCCGGTCAGCGGACGCGGCGTTCGGTCGCCCGCGCGCTGGCCGAGTCCGGCCTGGTCGAGGTGCTCAGCTACCCGTTCGTGGGCACCGAGCAGCTGGACGCGCTCCGGCTGCCCGCCGACGACGACCGCCGCCGCGCGGTCCGGCTGGTCAACCCGCTCTCCGACGAGCAGCCGTTCCTGCGGACCAACCTGCTGGTCACCCTGCTCGACACCGCGCGGCGCAACGTCGGCCGCGGCGCGAGCGACGTGGCGATCTTCGAGCTGGGTCTGGTCACCCGTCCGCTCGCCGACGCGCCCGCTGCGCCCCGGCTGCCCGGCGGGGTGCGGCCGTCCGAGGCGCAGCTCGCGGCGATCGACGCCGCGGTGCCGCCGCAGCCGCGCCGGGTCGCCGGGGTCCTCGCGGGACAGCGGGAGCCCGCCGGGTGGTGGGGGACCGGTCGTCGCGCCGACCACACCGACGCGATCGCGGCCGCCCGGCTGGTCGCGGACGTGGTCGGGGTGGAGCTGGTCGCGTCAGCCGACCCCGACCACGCCCCGTGGCACCCCGGCCGCTGCGCCCGGCTGACCACGGCCGACGGCGTGCTCGTCGGGCACGCCGGGGAGCTGCACCCCACGGTCGTGACCGGTCTCGGCCTGCCCGCGCGCGCCGCGGCGTTCGAGCTGGACCTGGACGTGCTGCTGGCGGCGGCCTCCCCGGAGCCGCTCCAGGCCGTGCCGGTGTCGACGTTCCCCGTGGCCAAGGAGGACGTCGCCCTCGTCGTCGACGCCTCGGTGCCCGCCGCCGAGGTGCTGGACGCCGTGCGCGTGGGTGCCGCGTCGAGCCCGGCCGGGGACGTCGTCGAGGAGGTCCGGCTGTTCGACGTGTACACCGGGTCCCAGGTGGGCGAGGACCGCAGGTCGCTCGCGTTCTCGCTTCGGCTCCGCGCCGACGACCGGACCCTCACCGCGCAGGAGGCGGCGGACGTCCGCGAGGCCGTGGTCGCCGAGGCGCACCGGAGGTTCGGGGCGACGCTCCGCGCCTGAGCACCGACGACCGGACCCCCGCCGACCTCACGATCGGCGGGGGTCTCGTCGTCCGTGCAAGTCGTCGGATGAGTTCACCCAATAGTTACCGCGGAGTAGTTGCCACGGTTCGGGCGAACAGCGAAGGTTGTCCAGGCCGTCACGAGCGGCCGCTTTTGCGTTCTCCCGACGAAAGTGAGCCCGACGTGCGCCGTGCGACGAAGTCGATCAGCGGGGGCATCGCCGCCCTCGCTCTGGCGGTGACGGGGGCGGTGGTCACAGCCGGTGCCGCCCACGCCGGCGTGGGCACCAGCCCGCGCATCCTGATCAACGAGGTGTACGGCGGCGGTGGGAACAGCGGCGCCACGTACATCAACGACTTCATCGAGCTGGTCAACCCGACCAGCGCTCCGGTCGACATGACCGGCTGGTCGGTCCAGTACGCGTCGGCCACGGGTTCCTTCGGCCCCACCCTCGTCACGCCGCTGACCGGGGTCATCCAGCCCGGCGCCGCGTTCGTGGTGGTGGAGGCAGCCGGCACCGGCGGCACCACCCCGGTGACCGGGAACGTCACCGGCACGATCGCCATGAGCGGCACCGCCGGCAAGGTCGCCCTGGTGAACTCGGCCACCGCCCTGACCTGCGCACCCGCGACGTGCCCCACGAGCGACCCGGTGGTGGACTTCGTCGGCTACGGCGCGACCGCCAACGCGTTCGCCGGCAGCGGCCCCGCCCTCGGCGCCTCGAACAGCCAGTCGGTCACCCGCGACGGGCTGCTCACGAACACCGCGAACAACGCGGCCGACTTCGCCGCGGCCACCCCGACGCCGGGCGTCGCGGGCACCCCCGGCCCCGTCACGCCGGTCGCCGCCACCATCGCTGAGGTTCAGGGGACGGGCGCGACGTCGCCCCTGTCCGGCCGGACCGTCATCACGGACGGCGTCGTCACCGCGGCCTACCCGACGGGTGGGCTGAACGGCTACGTGCTCCAGACGCCCGGTTCGGGCGGCACGACCGACGGGACGCCCGGTGCGTCCGACGCGGTCTTCGTCTTCTCGTCGGCCACGGCAGGCGCGGTCGCGATCGGCGACCACGTGCAGGTGACCGGTGTGGTCTCGGAGTTCAACGGCCTGACGGAGATCACCGTCTCGGCCGCCGCCGACCTGGTCCCGCTGCCGGCAGCCGCCGCGGTGACGCCGGTGTCGGGCACGTGGCCGACGACCGACGCGGCGCGCGAGGCGCTCGAGTCGATGCTGTTCCAGCCGACCGGCGCCCTGACCATCAGCAACACGTTCTCCACCAACCAGTACGGCGAGGTCGGCCTCGCTGCCGGCACGCTGCCCCTGCTCCAGCCCACCGAGGTGGGCCGCCCGGGCTCGCCCGAGGCGCTGGCTGCGGTCGTCGACAACTCCGCGCGCGGGGTCGTGCTCGACGACGGGTCGTCCACCAACTTCCTCTCGGCGGCGAACTCGGGCCTCACGCCCCCGTACGTCTCGCTGACCAACCCGGTCCGCGTGGGCGCGGCAGCGACGATCACCGCACCGGTCGTCGTCGACTTCCGCAACAACGTCTGGAAGCTCAACCCGACGGTCCCCGGCCCGGCGGCCGTGACGTTCGAGAACGACCGCACGGCCGCCCCGTCGGCCGTGGGCGGTGACCTGAAGGTCGCGTCGTTCAACGTGCTCAACTACTTCACCACCCTCGGCGCCACCACGGCCGGCTGCACCTCGTACAACGACCGCACCGGGGACCCGGTCACGGTCAACACGGGCTGCGACCCGCGCGGTGCGTGGGACCCGGCCGACCTCCAGCGCCAGCAGGACAAGATCGTCGCCGCCATCAACGCGCTCGACGCCGACGTGGTCGGCCTGCTGGAGATCGAGAACTCGGCCAAGGTGGACGGTGTCGCCGACGAGGCGCTCGGCACACTCGTCTCCGCGCTGAACGCGGCGGCCGGCTCCACCGTCTGGGCGTACGTCCCGTCGTCGACCGAGCTGCCGCCGGCCGCCGGTCAGGACGTCATCACGAACGCGCTGATCTACAAGCCCGCCGCCGTCGAGCGCACGGGCGAGTCCCGCGCGCTGGGCACCCAGAGCGGGGACGACCAGGCGTTCGGCAACGCGCGTGAGCCCATCGGCCAGGTGTTCACGCCGGTCGGTGGGGGCAAGCCGTTCTTCGTCGCCGTAAACCACTTCAAGTCGAAGGGGTCGGCCGGTCCGTGGCCCGGTGACGCCGACGCCGGCGACGGGCAGGGCGCCTCGAACGAGTCGCGCGTCCGGCAGGCGCAGGCACTGCGCGACTGGGTGCCCACCGTCCAGGGCGACGCCCAGGCTGTCGCGCTGATCGGCGACTTCAACTCCTACACGCTGGAGGACCCGCTCCAGACGCTGTACGACGCCGGGTACACCGACGCGGCCACAGCGCTCGCCGACGGCCAGTTCTCGTACTCGTTCAGCGGCCTGTCCGGCTCGCTCGACCACGTGCTGCTCAACGAGGCCGGCATGGCGCGGGCCACCGGTGCGGACATCTGGGAGATCAACGCCGAGGAGTCCATCGCGCTCGAGTACGACCGGTACAACTACCACGGCACGCTCTACTACGCCCCGGACGTCTACCGCTCCTCCGACCACGACCCGGTGGTCGTCGGGCTGGTCGAGGGCGCCGCGAAGCCGGTCAACCTCACACTGCTCGACATCAACGACTTCCACGGCCGCATCGACGCCAACACCGTGAAGTTCGCGGGCACGGTCGAGAAGGAGAAGGCGGCAGCAGTCGCCGCCGGCGGCCCGGTCGCGTTCGTCTCGGCCGGCGACAACATCAGCGCGTCCCTGTTCGCCTCGGCCGTCCAGCAGGACCAGCCGACGATCGACGTGCTCAACGCCCTGGAGCTCAACGCGTCGGCCGTGGGCAACCACGAGTTCGACAAGGGGTACCAGGACCTCACCGACCGCGTGATCGCGGGCGGCACCAACGCGAAGTGGGACTACCTGGGGGCGAACGTCTACCTCAAGGGCACCACGACGCCGGCGCTGGACGAGTACTCGATCATCGACATGGACGGCGTCTCGGTCGGCGTCATCGGGGCGGTGACGGGGGAGACCCCGTCGCTGGTCAGCCCCGGAGGGATCACGCAGATCGACATCGGCGACCCGGTCGACGCCGTCAACCGCGTGGCCGCCCAGCTCAGCGACGGCAACGAGGCCAACGGCGAGGCCGACGTCCTGGTCGCCAGCTACCACGAGGGCGCCAGCGAGGGGATGCCGAACGGCACCCTCGAGGACGAGGTGGCCGAGGGCGGTGCCTTCGCGAAGATCGTCAACCAGACCGCGGCGTCCGTCGACGCGATCTTCACGGGGCACACCCACCAGCAGTACGCGTGGGAGTCGCCCGTCCCGGACGGTTCCGGCAAGACCCGGCCCGTCCTCCAGACCGGCAGCTACGGCGAGTACATCGGCAAGATCGTGCTGACGGTCGACCCGAGCACCGGTGAGATCCTGGCGCACACCCAGCAGAACGTGCCGCGTCTGGTCGCCCCGACCGGCACCACCGAGGCGGCGTTCGCGGCCCAGCTGGTGGCCACGTACCCGCGGGTGGCGCAGGTGAACACGATCGTCACCGCGGCGCTGGCCTACGCAAGCGCGGTCGGCTCGGTCCCCGTCGGATCGGTCTCGGCCGACATCACGACCGCCTTCACCGGCGGCACGTACGGCCCGACCGGCTACACGGCCGCCTCGACCGCACGTGACGACCGGGCGAGCGAGTCGACGCTGGGCGACCTCGTGGCCAACGCGCTGCGGGACACGCTCGCACCGGAGAACCTGGGTGGCGCCGAGATCGGCGTCGTGAACCCGGGTGGTCTGCGCGCCGAGCTCTATTACGCCCCCGACGGCGTGGTGACCACGGCCGAGGCCAACGGCGTGCTGCCGTTCGTCAACAACCTCTGGACCACGTCGCTCACGGGCGCCCAGTTCAAGGTGATGCTGGAGCAGCAGTGGCAGACGCTCGCCGACGGCACGGTGCCGTCCCGGTCGTACCTGCAGCTGGGGCTGTCCGACAACGTGACCTACACGTACGACGCCGCGGCGCCGGCGGGGTCGCACATCACCTCCATCACGGTGAACGGCCAGCCCATCGACCCGGCGGCCAGCTACCGGATCGGCACGTTCTCCTTCCTGACCACCGGCGGCGACAACTTCCGGGTGTTCACGCAGGGCACGGACGCGCGCGACTCCGGCCTGATCGACCGGGACGGCTGGATCAGCTACCTCCAGACGCACCCGGGGCTGGCCCCCGACTTCGCCCGCCAGGCGGTCGGGGTCCCGACGGTCGCGTCCACGGTGACCGCCGGTGACACGCTGGCGTTCCCGGTGACCAAGCTGGACCTGACGAGCCTCGGCTCGCCGGCCAACACCAGCCTGGACGTCCGGCTCGACGGCACCTCGATCGGGACCGCTCCGGTCAGCGGCGGCAGCGCCGCCGTCTCGGTGACGATCCCCGCGGGCACGGCGGCGGGCGCGCACACGCTCACCCTCGTGGCGAGCCCGAGCGGCACCACCGTGACGCTCCCGCTCACCGTCGAGGCGAGCATCCCCGCGTCGACCACCACGCTCACGGCGGCGCCGTCGAGCCAGGTGTACGGCTCGTCGTCGCGGGTGACGCTCACCGCGACGGTCACGGCGGCCGTCCCGGTGACCGGCCCGGTGCAGTTCGTCTCCGGCACCACGGTGCTGGGCACGGCGACGCTCAACGGCAGCGGTGTGGCCACGCTGACGCTGCCGTCGTCCACGCCCGCCGGCACCTACGCGGTGGTGGCCCGGTACGCCGGTGGCTCCACGGTCACCGGCTCCGAGTCGGCGCCGGTCTCGGTGGTCGTCAAGAAGGTGACCACGACGACAGGTCTGACCGTCACGCCCGGCTTCCTGTTCATCCCGTCGGTCGCGATCGCCACGGTCGCCACCGACAACGGACGGGTGCCGTCGGGCACGATCGAGATCCGCGAGGGCACCACGGTGGTCAAGCGGCTGAACGTGGTCCTGGGCATCGCGATCGGCACGGTCCCGTCGGGCCGGCACACGTACACGGCGACGTTCGTCCCGAGCGACACCGCGAACGTGAGCCCGAGCACGAGCGCGCCGGTCATCACGCGCTGATCGCACACGCCGAGGCCCGCGTCCCCTCGGGGGCGCGGGCCTCGATCGTGCTCAGACCTCGCGGCGCAGCAGTGCGACGACGACGGACCCGCCCTTGGTGGCCTGCTCGCCCACGCGCGCGAAGCCGAGTCGTTCATGGAACGCCAGTGATTCCGGGTTCGGCGGCTCGAGGTTGACCTCGCAGGTCACGACGCCGAGGCCGAGCTCCCGGGCGCGCGCGTCGACGGCGGCGTAGAGCGCGCGTCCGACACCTCGGCCGTGCGCCGCGGGGTGCACGACGATCCGGTCGACGTAGAGCGAGCCGGGGACCTGCGTGGAGAACCACCGGTAGTTCTCGCTGGCGTAGGGGGAGCCGGGCGCGACGGCCAGCACGAAGCCGACGGTGAGGCCGTCGCTCTCGGCCAGCAGAGCCAGGTCGCACTCCGGGAGGTGTGCGGTCAGCCCGTCGAGGCCGAGCTCGTTGACCGCCGGGACCGCGTCGTCGTTGAGCCGGGCGAGCCCGGGGACGTCGGCCGGGGTGATCGCGCGGAGCGTCAGATCGCGCACGAGTCGTCGACGCACGCTGCGGCGTCGGGGTCGGCTGTCGCCAGGGTCTGGAGCGGGTTGGCCTCGCGCCACCCGGCCTCGAGCAGCTGGGTGAACACGTCCGCGGGCTGCGCGCCGGACACCGCGATCCGGCGGTCCACGACGAAGAACGGCACGCCCGTCACGCCGAGCGCGCGCGCCTCGTCCTCGTCGGCACGGACGGCGTCGGCGCCGACGTCGCCGGCCAGCGCCGCACGGACGACCTCCTCATCGATGCCCGCGCCGCTGACGATCCGCACCAGGGTCTCGTCGTCGCCCAGGTCGGCGCCGTGCTCGAAGTGCGCCGAGAACAGGGCCTCCAGCGTCCGCTCCGCGAGCTCGGCACCCCCGGTCGTCCGCGCGAGGTGCACCAGGCGGTGCGCCGCGAAGGTGTTGGCGGCCAGCGACCGGTCGAAGTCGTACGCGAGCCCCTCGCCCGCCGCCACGGCGGTGACCTGCGCGAACATCTTCTTCACCTGGTCGTGCGGGATTCCCTTGAGCGCCGCCAGCATGTCGATCTCCGGCCGCCCCGGTCCCACCGGCGTGCGCGGCGACAGCTCGTACGAGCGCCACGTGACCTCGACGTGGTCGCGGTGCGGGAAGTCGGCGAGGGCGGTCGCGAACCGGCGCTTGCCGATGTAGCACCACGGGCAGGCGATGTCCGACCAGACCTCGACGTGAAGGGTACGAACGGCATTCAGGGTGGGGATGCTCACGGGAGCAGCAGGACCTTTCCGGTGGTGGAGCGCGACTCGAGCGCGCGGTGGGCGTCGGCCGCGTCAGCCAGGGGGAACGTGGCGCCGATCCGCACGTCGAGCTCGCCGGCCCGGACCGCGTCGAACAGCTCGCGGGCGCGCCAGGTCAGCTCGTCACGCGTCGCGACGTGGTCGTCGAGCGTGGGGCGGGTGAGGAACACCGAGCCGGCCGCGTTGAGGCGCTGCGGGTCGACGGGCGGGACGGGACCGGACGAGGCGCCGAACAGGACGAGGGTCCCGCGGCGGTGCAGCGAGGCCAGGGACGCGTCGAACGTGTCCTTGCCGACCGAGTCGAAGACGGCGTGCACGCCGGCGCCCCCGGTGAGGGCCCGGACCTCGGCGGGCAGGTCACGGCCGAGGTCGTCGAGCTCGCGGTAGCGGATGACCTCGGCGGCGCCGGCCTCACGCGCCAGGCGCTCCTTGTCCACGGTGCCGACGGTCGCGATGACGCGGGCACCGCGCTGTGCCGCGAGCTGCGTCAGCAGCAGCCCCACCCCGCCGGCGGCCGCGTGCACCAGCACGTCGTGCCCGGCCTGCACGGGGAACGTCGAGGTGACGAGGTAGTGCGCGGTGAGGCCCTGCAGGGGAAGGGCGGCGGCGACCTGGTCGGAGACCCCTGCGGGGACGAGCAGCGCGTTGGACTCCCGCACGGTCACCAGCTCGGCGTACGACCCCGGGGCAGAGGACCAGGCGACCCGGTCGCCCACCGCGATCTCGGTGACGTCGTCGCCGATCGCGACCACCTCGCCGGCACCCTCCGAGCCCACGACGTGCGGGAACGGCACGCGGTACACGCCGGAGCGGCGGTACGTGTCGATGAAGTTGACACCCGCCGCGGCCACCCGGACGAGGACCTCGTCGGCCGCCGGTTCCGGGTCGGGCAGGTCGACGAGGGCAAGGACGTCGGGGCCGCCCGCGGCGGTCGCATGGATGGCGCGCACGGTTGCGGCAACGCGACGACGCGCGACGATCTTCCCGCGAACGCGTTCGTATCTTCGTGCAGTGTTGTGTATGTTCATGCACATGACGTTCACGGTCGCGGTCGCGGGTGCCAGCGGGTACGCCGGCGGCGAGATGCTCCGCGTGCTCCTGGCGCACCCCGAGGCGCGGATCGGGACCCTCACCGCGCACTCCAACGCCGGCACGCTGCTCGGTGCCCACCAGCCGCACCTGCGCTCGCTGGCCGGCCGGGTCCTGGCACCGACGGGGGTCGACACCCTCGGTGGTCACGACGTCGTCGTCCTCGCGCTGCCGCACGGTGCCAGCGGTGCGATCGCGGCTGAGCTCGAGGCGCGCGGCGACGGCGCGATCGTCGTCGACCTGGGCGCTGACCACCGGCTCGCGGACGCCGCCGACTGGGAGCAGTTCTACGGCAGCGCGCACGCCGGGACGTGGCCGTACGGCCTGCCCGAGCTGCTGCACGCGGGGGAGCGGACCGCCGCCGGCCAGCGGGCCGTGCTCGGCGCTGCCCGCCGGATCGCCGTCCCCGGCTGCAACGTCACCGCCGTCTCGCTCGGCCTCCAGCCCGGGGTGGCCGCGGGCCTGATCCGGCCGACCGACCTCGTGGCGGTCCTCGCCAACGGCTACTCCGGCGCCGGGAAGTCGCTCAAGACGCACCTGCTGGCCAGCGAGGCGCTCGGCTCCGCGCAGCCGTACGCGGTCGGCGGCACGCACCGGCACATCCCGGAGATCGCCCAGAACCTGCGCTCGGCCGGAGCGTCGGCCGTGACCATCTCGTTCACGCCGACCCTCGTCCCGATGGCCCGAGGCATCCTGGCGACCGCGACGGCCCGGTTGGTCGAGGGCGTCGACCCCGCCACCGTGCGGGCGGCGTGGGAGGAGACCTACGCCGACGAGCCGTTCGTGCACCTGCTCCCCGAGGGGCAGTGGCCGACGACGGCTGCGACGCTGGGTGCCAACACGGCGCTCGTGCAGGTGGCGGTCGACGAGCGCGCCGGGCGTGTCGTCACCGTCACCGCGATCGACAACCTGGTCAAGGGCACCGCCGGCGGCGCCCTGCAGTCCCTCAACCTCGCGCTCGGCCTGCCCGAGACGCTCGGCCTTCCCCTGGACGGAGTCGCACCGTGACCGTGGACCTGGACATGTCGTCGCCCGGAGTCACCGCGGCGGCCGGCTTCCGCGCCTCCGGCATCACCGCGGGGCTCAAGGCCTCCGGCAGGCCGGACCTCGCGCTCGTCGTGAACGACGGCCCGTCCCAGGCCGCCGCCGCCGTGTTCACGACGAACCGCGTGGTCGGCGCCCCCGTGGTCTGGTCCCGCCAGGCGGTCTCCGACGGTGTCGTGAGCGCGGTCGTCCTCAACTCCGGCGGCGCGAACGTGTGCACGGGCCCCGAGGGCTTCCAGGACACCCACGCGACGGCGGAGAGGGTCGGGGCCGCCCTGGAGATCTCCCCGGGAGACGTCGTCGTCTGCTCGACCGGCCTGATCGGCGAGCGGCTCCCCATCGACACGCTCCTCGCGGGCGTGGACGTCGCGGTGGAGGCGCTGTCCTCCGACGGGGGCCCGGACGCCGCCGTCGCGATCATGACGACCGACTCGGTCCCGAAGACCGCCCACCTCCACATCGACGGGGATCGGGGAGCGTGGACCATCGGGGGCATGGCCAAGGGTGCCGGGATGCTCGCACCGGGCCTGGCCACGATGCTCTGCGTGATCACCACGGACGCCGTCGTCGACGCCGAGACCGCCGCCGCCGCCCTGCGCACGGCAACCTCCGAGACGTTCGACCGCGTCGACTCCGACGGCTGCATGTCGACCTCGGACACGGTCACCCTGCTCGTCTCCGGTGCCAGCCGCGCGGTCCCGGACCCTGCCGGCTTCACCGCCGCGCTGACCCAGGTCTGCGGCGAGCTCGCTCGCGCGCTGGTCGCGGACGCGGAGGGCGCCACGCACGACATCGCGGTGACCGTGATGGGCGCCGAGACGCAGGACGCAGCGCTCGCGGTCGCCCGGGCGGTGACCCGCTCCAACCTGTTCAAGGCCGCGATGTTCGGCAACGACCCCAACTGGGGCCGGGTGCTCGCGCAGGTCGGCACCGTCCCGGAGAGCGTCGCGGCGTTCGACCCCGCCCAGCTCGACGTCACGATCAACGGCGTCCAGGTGTGCAAGGCGGGCGGCGCCTTCCGGCCGCGCTCCGAGGTGGACCTCGCCGCGCACCGGGAGGTCCACGTGCTGATCGACCTGCACGCGGGCGCCGAGGTGGTCACGGTGTGGACCAACGACCTCACGCACGACTACGTCCACGAGAACAGCGCGTACTCCACATGAGCGACTTCACGTTCAACACCCGCACGGACCTGCGCGCCGACCAGAAGGCCGAGGTCCTGATCGAGGCGCTGCCCTGGCTCCAGAAGTTCGCGGGCGCGCTCGTCGTCGTCAAGTACGGCGGCAACGCGATGATCGACGAGAACCTCAAGCGGGCGTTCGCCGAGGACATGGTGTTCCTTCGCCAGGTCGGCCTCAAGCCGGTCGTCGTGCACGGCGGGGGACCGCAGATCAACGCCATGCTCGACCGGCTGGGCATCGAGTCGGAGTTCCGTGGCGGGCTGCGGGTGACCACGCCCGAGGCGATGGACGTGGTCCGGATGGTGCTCACCGGCCAGGTGTCGCGCGAGCTCGTCGGGCTGCTCAACGCGCACGGTCCGCACGCCGTGGGGCTCTCGGGCGAGGACGGCGGGCTGTTCCAGGCGCGCCGCCGGACCGCGATCGTCGACGGCGTTAGCGTGGACATCGGCCAGGTCGGTGACGTGGTCAAGGTCAACCCCAGCGCGGTCCTGGACCTCCTCGACGCCGGCCGCATCCCGGTCGTGTCGACGGTCGCCCCCGACCTCGACGACCCCACGCAGGTGCTCAACGTGAACGCCGACACCGCTGCCGCGGCGCTCGCGGTCGCCCTCGGCGCGCGCAAGCTCATCGTGCTCACCGACGTCGAGGGTCTCTACACCAGCTGGCCGGACACGACGTCGCTCGTGCGACGGATCAGCGCCAGCTCGCTCGCGGAGCTGCTCCCCGGGCTGGACGCCGGCATGCGCCCGAAGATGGAGGCCTGCTGGCGGGCGGTCGAGGGCGGCGTCGGACGCGCCCACGTCATCGACGGCCGCTCGGCCCACTCGATCCTGGTGGAGGTGTTCACCTCCGACGGCATCGGCACGATGGTGCTGCCCGACGAGGAGCCCGCCGACGCCCCGTTCACCGCGCCCATCCCCGTGGTGCCCCACGACCCCGAGGTGACCGCATGACCGTCGAGAACACGAGCGTCCGGGCGCGGCACCGGTCGGCTGAGACCCCGGACGCGGCACTGCCGGTGGCCGCCACGGACGGTTCCGTCGCCCAGTGGACCGACCGCTACACCCACGCCCTCATGGACACCTTCGGCGCCCCCCAGCGGGTGCTGGTCCGTGGCGAGGGCGCGTACGTGTGGGACGCCGACGGCAACCGCTACCTCGACCTGCTCGGCGGGATCGCCGTGAACTCGCTCGGCCACGCGCACCCGACGCTCACAGCGGCGATCAGCGCGCAGCTGGGCACGCTCGGGCACGTCTCCAACTTCTTCGGCAGCCCCACCCAGATCGCGTTCGCCGAGCGGCTGCTCGCCCTGGCCGGTGCGCCCGCGGGCTCCCGCGTGTTCCTGACCAACTCCGGCACCGAGGCCAACGAGGCCGCGTTCAAGCTCGCGCGGCGCAACGGTGGCACGGACCGGCCGCGCGTCCTGGCGCTCGAGGGCTCGTTCCACGGCCGGTCGATGGGCGCCCTCGCGCTCACCCACAAGGCCGCGTACCGGGAGCCGTTCGAGCCGTTGCCCGGCGGCGTCGAGTTCGTGCAGTTCGCGGACACCGCCGCGCTGGACGCCGCGTTCGCGGTCGACGGCGACAAGGTGGCCGCGCTCTTCCTCGAGCCGCTCCAGGGTGAGGCCGGCGTGCGGCCGCTGCCCCCGGGGTACCTGGCGCACGCGCGCCGGCTCACCGCGGAGCACGGCGCTCTGCTCATCCTCGACGAGGTGCAGACCGGCATGGGCCGGACCGGCGCCTGGTTCGCCCACCAGCTCCCACACATCGGGGGCGGGATCGTGCCCGACGTCGTGACCGTGGCCAAGGGGCTCGGCGGCGGCTTCCCGGTGGGTGCCCTCATCGCGTACGGCGAGCGGACCGCGACCCTGCTCGGTCGCGGTCAGCACGGGACGACGTTCGGCGGCAACCCCGTGGCGTCCGTCGCCGGGCTGGCGACGATCGCGGTGATCGAGCGTGACGGCCTGCTCGCGCACGTCGCCGCGCTCGGCGCCACGTTCCGCGGGCAGCTGGCGGGCGCGGGACTGGTCAGCGAGGTGCGGGGCGAGGGGTTCCTGATCGGGATCGAGCTCACCGCACCGGTCGCCGCCGCGGTGGCCGCGCGTGCGCTCGACGCCGGGTTCATCGTCAACCCGTGCACCCCGACGACCGTCCGGCTCGCGCCGCCCTTCCTGCTCACGGCGGAGCAGGCCGGCACGTTCGTCGACTTCCTGACCGCTCTCCCGGAGGACCTGTCATGACCCGGCACTTCCTCCGCGACGATGATCTGTCGCCGCGCGACCAGCGCGCCGTCCTCGAGCTCGCCCTCGCCTTCCGCGACGACCGGTTCATTCGCACCCCGCTGACAGGCCCGCGCGCGGTCGCCGTCATCTTCGACAAGCCGACCCTGCGCACCCAGGTGTCGTTCGCGGCCGGGATCGCGGAGCTGGGCGGCTTCCCGCTGAGCGTCGACGGGAAGCTCGCGCGGATCGGCGAGCGCGAGTCGATCGCGGACACCGCGCGGGTGCTCGGCCGACAGGTCGCCGCGATCGTGTGGCGGACGTTCTCCCAGGACCGGCTCGAGCAGATGGCCGAGTTCTCGGGCGTCCCCGTGGTGAACGCGCTGACCGACAGCTTCCACCCGTGCCAGATCCTGGCGGACCTGGCGACGATCGCCCAGCACCGCGGCGGCGTCGGGGGAGTGGCCGGCCGGACGCTCGCGTACGTCGGCGACGGCGCCAACAACATGTCGCACTCGTACCTGCTCGGCGGTGCCACGGCGGGCCTGCACGTGCGGATCGGCACTCCGGAGGGCTTCCTCCCGGACGCGTCGATCCTCGCCGACGCGACGGCGATCGCTGCGGACACGGGTGGGTCGGTGTCGGTGGTGCACACGCTCGCCGAGGCCGTGACCGGCGTGGACGTCGTCGCCACCGACACGTGGGTCTCGATGGGCCAGGAGTCTGAGGCCGCCCTCCGGGAGACACCGTTCGTTCCGTTCCGGGTGGACTCCGCCGCGATGGCGCTCGCCGCCCCCGACGCGCTCGTCCTGCACTGCCTGCCCGCCTACCGCGGCAAGGAGATCACCGCCGAGGTGCTCGACGGCCCGCAGTCGGTGGTCTGGGACGAGGCCGAGAACCGCCTGCATGCGCAGAAGGCCCTCCTGTCCTGGCTGGTGGAGGGCACGTGAGCGTCACGGTCCCGCACACCAAGGCCGCGCGGCACGCGCTGGTCACGTCACTGCTCACCCGCGGCACGGTGCACTCGCAGCAGCAGCTGGCGGAGCTGCTCACCGCCGAGGGCGTCACCGTCACGCAGGCGACTCTCTCGCGCGACCTCGTCGAGCTGCGCGCGGTGAAGATCCGGACGCCGTCCGGTGCGCTCGCCTACGCCGTCCCCGCCGAGGGTGGTCTGCGCGCGCCCGCGGCCGGCCCCGACGAGGAGATGCTCGCCGCACGGCTGGCCCGCCTCTGCGCGGAGCTCCTCGTCACCGCGGAGGCGTCCGGCAACCTGGTCGTCCTGCGCACCCCGCCCGGCGCCGCCCAGTTCCTCGCGTCGGCCATCGACCACTCGATCCTGCCGGCCGCGCTCGGCACGATCGCGGGCGACGACACCGTCCTGGTCATCGCCCGCGAGGGGGAGACCGGCGCCGCGCTGGCCGCCCGCTTCCTCGCACTGGCCACCGACACGCCCTCGCGCACCCGTCCGTCAGACTGACCCCAGAACACCCTCAGAACCTGCGAAGAGAGAAGAACCATGACTGAGCGCGTCGTCCTCGCCTACTCCGGCGGCCTGGACACCTCCGTGGGCATCGGCTGGATCGCCGAGGCCACCGGTGCCGAGGTGATCGCCGTGGCGGTGGACGTCGGCCAGGGCGGCGAGGACCTCAACGTGATCCGCCAGCGCGCCCTCGACTGCGGTGCCGTGGAGGCCTACGTGGCCGACGCGCGCGACGAGTTCGCGACCGAGTACTGCATGCCGGCACTCAAGGCCAACGCGCTCTACCTGGACCGCTACCCGCTGGTGTCGGCCCTGTCGCGCCCGGTGATCGTCAAGCACCTGGTGCGTGCCGCCCGGCAGTTCGGCGCGACGACCGTCGCCCACGGTTGCACCGGCAAGGGCAACGACCAGGTCCGCTTCGAGGTCGGCATCACGTCGCTCGCGCCCGACCTGACCTGCCTGGCACCGGTCCGGGACCTCGCGCTGACCCGCGACAAGGCCATCGAGTTCGCCACCCGCAACGCACTGCCGATCGAGACGACGAAGCACAACCCGTTCTCGATCGACCAGAACGTCTGGGGCCGCGCGGTCGAGACCGGCTTCCTCGAGGACATCTGGAACGGCCCCACCAAGGACGTCTACACGTACACCGACGACCCGACGTTCCCGCCGGTCGCAGACGAGGTCGTCATCACGTTCGAGGCCGGCATCCCGGTCGCGCTCGACGGCATCCCGGTCACGCCGCTGCAGGCGATCCAGGAGATGAACCGCCGCGCCGGCGCCCAGGGCATCGGCCGGATCGACATCGTCGAGGACCGCCTGGTCGGCATCAAGTCCCGCGAGGTCTACGAGGCCCCCGGCGCGATCGCGCTCATCGCCGCGCACCAGGAGCTCGAGAACGTCACCGTCGAGCGTGAGCAGGCGCGCTTCAAGCGCGGCGTCGAGCAGCGCTGGACGGAGCTGGTCTACGACGGCCAGTGGTTCTCGCCGCTGAAGAAGTCGCTCGACGTCTTCGTCGACGACACGCAGCGCTATGTCTCCGGCGACGTGCGGATCGTCCTGCACGGCGGCCGCGCGACCGTCACGGGCCGCCGCTCGGACGCGAGCCTGTACGACTTCAACCTGGCGACGTACGACACGGGCGACTCGTTCGACCAGTCGGCCGCCAAGGGGTTCATCGAGATCTACGGCTTGTCCTCCAAGCTGGCCGCTGCGCGCGACGTCCGCTTCGGCAACGGCGTGGACCTCGGCACGCAGGGCGGGATCAGTGGCTGACGAGCTCACCACGTCGTCTGCCGGGCCGGTGCAGCCGGCCGGCAACGTCTCGCTGTGGGGCGGTCGGTTCGCCGGCGGCCCGTCGGAGGCCCTCCAGGCGCTGTCGCAGTCGACGCACTTCGACTGGCGGCTGGCCGGGCACGACATCTCCGGCTCGGTGGCGCACGCACGCGTCCTGCACGGCGCGGGCCTGCTCTCCGACGACGAGCTGACGGGCATGGTCGACGCCCTGGAGCGCCTGCGCGCCGACGTCGCGAGCGGCGACTTCCTGCCGGTGCTTGAGGACGAGGACGTGCACACGGCCCTCGAGCGCGGGCTGATCGACCGCGCGGGCGCAGACCTCGGTGGCAAGCTCCGCGCCGGCCGCTCCCGCAACGACCAGATCGCCACGCTCGTGCGGATGTACCTGCGCGAGGAGTCGCGCGGCCTGGCGGCACTGGTCCTGGACGTCGTCGACGCCCTCGTGGCGCAGGCCGACCGGGCGGGCGAGGCGCCGATGCCGGGCCGCACCCACCTCCAGCACGCCCAGCCGGTCCTGCTCGCCCACCACCTGCTCGCCCACGCGTGGCCGCTGCTGCGCGACGTCGAGCGCTGGATCGACTGGGACGCCCGCGCCGCCCTGTCGCCGTACGGCTCAGGCGCGCTCGCCGGGTCGTCGCTCGGTCTGGACCCGGCCGCGGTCGCCGCGGAGCTGGGCTTCGCCGGGCCGGTCGAGAACTCGATCGACGGCACCGCCTCGCGTGACGTGGTCGCCGAGTTCGCCTTCGTGGCGGCGATGCTCGCCGTCGACGTCTCCCGGCTGGCCGAGGAGGTCGTCCTCTGGGCGACCAAGGAGTTCGGCTTCGTCAAGCTGCACGACGCCTACTCCACGGGGTCGAGCATCATGCCGCAGAAGAAGAACCCGGACGTCGCCGAGCTCGCGCGCGGCAAGGCCGGACGCCTGATCGGTGACCTCACGGGTCTGCTGACCACGCTGAAGGGTCTGCCGCTGGCGTACAACCGCGACCTCCAGGAGGACAAGGAGCCGGTGTTCGACCAGGTCGACCAGCTCAGCGTCCTGCTCCCGGCGTTCGCCGGCATGGTCGCGACGCTCGAGTTCGACACCGAGCGGCTGGCCTCGCTGGCACCGCAGGGGTTCTCCCTGGCGACCGACATCGCCGAGTGGCTCGTCCGCACCGGTGTCCCGTTCCGGGTCGCGCACGAGGTGGCGGGCGCCTGCGTCCGCGCGTGCGAGGCGCACGAGCCGGCGATCGAGCTGTGGGACCTGACCGACGACGAGCTCGCCGCGATCTCGCCGCACCTGACCCCCGAGGTCCGCACGGTGCTCACGGTCGAGGGGTCGTTGGCCTCACGGTCGTCCCACGGCGGCACCGCCCCGGTGCGCGTGGCCGAGCAGCTGGACCGGGCTCGCGCCCGCGCGGCAGAGCTGCGTACCTGGGCGTCGTGACCGCCGCCGAGCTCGCGGCGCGGGCGCTCGCGACCCGTCCTCGGCTCGGCCGTGTCCGGCTGATCGCGGTCGACGGCCCGGCCGGCTCGGGCAAGACGACCCTCGCAGCCGCGCTGGCGGACCACGGTGCGACCGTGCTGCACCTGGACGACCTCTACGAGGGCTGGTCGGGTCTCGAGGGATCGCTCTGGCCCCGCCTGTCGGCGCAGGTCCTCGAGCCGGTGCGGCGTGGCCTGCCGGGTCGATACCAGCGGTACGACTGGGGGACCGAGGCGTTCGCCGAGTGGGTGGACGTGGCGGTGCCGGACCTGCTCGTCGTCGAGGGCTGCGGCTCGGCGCGGCGCGCGGTGGATCCGCTCGCCGTGCTGAGGGTCTGGGTCGAGGCACCGGCAACCCTGCGCCTCGAGCGGGGTCTGGCGCGCGACGGCGCCGGCGCGCGGGAGCGATGGGAGACGTGGATGGCCGACGAGGCCGCGCACTTCGAGCGCGAGCGGACGCGCGAGCGCGCGGACGTGCGGCTCGACGCGTTCGGTGCGCGCGTCCCCTGAGCGGCTTGGACCACGCGGCGGAACACCGGCGGCGTGCGGCAAGATGGGCCGGGTGAGCCCGTCGCACCCGATCGAGACCCCGGACGCCGCCGGCCCGCGCGCGCTCGTGGCCGTCCCGGCGCGCGTCTGGTTCAGCCGCGAGGTGCACGCGGTGGCGCGCGACCTGCTGGGCGCCTACGTCACCTCCCGGTCGCCCGAGGGTGACGTGACGCTGCGGATCACCGAGGTCGAGGCCTACGGCGGCGCCGACGACCCGGGCTCCCACGCGTTCCGCGGCCGGACGTCCCGCAACGCGGTGATGTTCGCCGAGCCGGGTCGCCTGTACGTCTACCGCCACCTCGGCCTGCACCACTGCCTCAACGTCGTCGCCGAGCCCACCGGCCGTCCGGCCGCTGTGCTGCTGCGCGCGGGCGAGATCGTCGAGGGCACCGATCTCGCATGGCGGCGCCGCGAGGCCGTCGGTGTCGTCGACTCGGAGCGTCAGCTGGCCCGCGGTCCGGCCCGGCTCGCTGTCGCGCTCGGCCTCGACCTGAGCGCCAACGGCGCGGACATCACGGAACCGGGCGGCGACGTCGTGCTGCACCGCCACCAGGTCGTCGTCCAGCCCACGCACAAGAGCGGACCGCGGGTCGGCGTCAGCGGCTCCGGCGGCGAGGGGACGAGGTTCCCGTGGCGCTACTGGCTCACCGACGAGCGCACGGTCTCCGCGTATCGCCCGGCGTATCGCGCGCCGGCGTCGGTAGACGTCCCGTGAGGGACGACGACGCCGGCTGGAATCCCCGCCCCCACCTCTGCCTGCCCCGGCCTCGACCGGGCATCCCTCTGGAGACCTTGTGAACCACATCCTCGACGAGCTCGAGTGGCGCGGGCTGATCGCCCAGACCACCGACCTCGACGCCCTTCGCGACGCCCTCTCCGCGGGGCCCGTCTCGCTCTACTGCGGGTTCGACCCCACGGCGCCGAGCCTGCACATCGGCAACCTCGTCCAGATCCTCACCGTCCGCCGCCTCCAGGACGCCGGCCACACGCCGTTCGGGCTCGTCGGCGGAGCCACCGGCCTCATCGGCGACCCGAAGATGGCGGGGGAGCGCACGCTCAACGACCGCGACGTCGTCTCGACCTGGGTCGAGAGGATCCGCAAGCAGATCGAGCCACTGCTGCGCTTCGACGGCCCGAACGCGGCCACCATGGTGAACAACCTGGACTGGACGGCCCCGCTGTCGGCCATCGACTTCCTGCGCGACATCGGCAAGCACTACCGCCTGGGCACGATGCTGGCCAAGGACACGGTGGCCCGACGCCTGAACAGCGACGCGGGCATCAGCTTCACCGAGTTCAGCTACCAGATCCTCCAGGGGATGGACTACCTGGAGCTGCACCGCCGGCACGGGATCACCCTCCAGACCGGTGGCAGCGACCAGTGGGGCAACCTGCTGTCCGGGGTCGAGCTCATCCGCAAGGCCGAGGGCGTTGCAGTGCACGCGCTCACCACGCCGCTGATCACCAAGGCGGACGGCACCAAGTTCGGCAAGACCGAGACCGGCACCGTCTGGCTCGACCCGGAGCTGACCACGCCCTACGCGTTCTTCCAGTTCTGGCTCAACGCCGACGACACCGACGTCGTGCGCTACCTCAAGGTGTTCAGCTTCCGGTCCCGTGAGGAGATCGAGGAGCTCGAGGCGGCGGTCGCTCAGCGGCCGGCAGCCCGTGAGGCGCAGCGCGCACTGGCGTACGAGGTGACCGCGCTCGTGCACGGGACGGCGGCGGCGGACCAGGTGGTCGCGGCGAGCCAGGCACTGTTCGGACGCGGATCGCTCGGCGACCTCGATGCCGCCACGCTCGCAGCCGCCGTGGCGGAGCTGCCGTCGGCACCCGGTGCCGCGGGTGACTCCATCGCGGACCTGCTCGCCGCCACGGGCGTCGTCACCAGCAAGGGGGCGGCACGTCGCGCGATCGCCGAGGGCGGCGCCTCCGTCAACAACGCGCGGGTGGCCTCCGAGGACGCCGTCCTGACCGCGGACGACCTCCTGCACGGGCGCTGGGCGGTGCTCCGCCGCGGCAAGCGGACCCTCGCGGTCGTCGACGCCCACGGGTGACGCTCGCGCCGAGCCCCCGGCCCGGACCGGGTTTCGGGGGCTCGGCGCGGGTCTGACCTGGGCTTCTGTCCTCCCAGCTCACCCTGGTGACCGGGGTCACCGGGCCGGGATTGGACACCCGCCGCAACACGCGCGTAATGTTCTCGATGTCGCCCGAGAGGGAGGAACGGACACCGCGGATCGAACCACGGTGGCTGGTCCCTAGGGTGGCCACCCCCGAACGTGTTGACAGGCGCTTCGTGCGCCCCGAAACCGGACGGGGACGGGCTCACGTCCCGCAGATGCTGCCCACACGGGTGGCGGGAAGCGGTCCGAAAGCCAGGTAGGATTCAGAACGACAAAGCCTCTCGGATGAGATCGAAAGATCTCGAGGAGATGCGCGTCTGTTCCTTGAGAACTCAACAGTGTGCCAAATAGTCGATGCCATATGGCTCGCTATCTGATGATGTTTCTGCCTGTTTGGGTGGGGGTGTTGGAGGGTGGTGGGTCTTGGTTGAGATAGGTGCCGTTTTCTTCCACCTCCGTGGTTGGGGCGGTGCCAAAATTCAGCCGAATCTGAACGGTCCTTATCGGGACCATTTCGTGTGTCGGTTGCTCTGCTGCTTTTGGGTGGTGGGGTGCCATGTAGACATTTACGGAGAGTTTGATTCTGGCTCAGGACGAACGCTGGCGGCGTGCTTAACACATGCAAGTCGAACGGTGATGGCCAGCTTGCTGGTCTGATCAGTGGCGAACGGGTGAGTAACACGTGAGCAACCTACCCCAGACTCTGGAATAACCATGGGAAACGATGGCTAATACCGGATACGAGACACACGCGCATGTGTGGTGTCTGGAAAGATTTATCGGTCTGGGATGGGCTCGCGGCCTATCAGCTTGTTGGTGGGGTAGTGGCCTACCAAGGCGACGACGGGTAGCCGGCCTGAGAGGGCGACCGGCCACACTGGGACTGAGATACGGCCCAGACTCCTACGGGAGGCAGCAGTGGGGAATATTGCACAATGGGCGCAAGCCTGATGCAGCGACGCCGCGTGAGGGATGACGGCCTTCGGGTTGTAAACCTCTTTCAGCAGGGAAGAAGCGAAAGTGACGGTACCTGCAGAAGAAGCGCCGGCTAACTACGTGCCAGCAGCCGCGGTAATACGTAGGGCGCAAGCGTTGTCCGGAATTATTGGGCGTAAAGAGCTCGTAGGCGGTTTGTCGCGTCTGCTGTGAAAACCTAAGGCTCAACCTTGGGCTTGCAGTGGGTACGGGCAGACTAGAGTGCGGTAGGGGTGACTGGAATTCCTGGTGTAGCGGTGGAATGCGCAGATATCAGGAGGAACACCGATGGCGAAGGCAGGTCACTGGGCCGCAACTGACGCTGAGGAGCGAAAGCATGGGGAGCGAACAGGATTAGATACCCTGGTAGTCCATGCCGTAAACGTTGGGCACTAGGTGTGGGGCTCATTCCACGAGTTCCGTGCCGCAGCAAACGCATTAAGTGCCCCGCCTGGGGAGTACGGCCGCAAGGCTAAAACTCAAAGAAATTGACGGGGGCCCGCACAAGCGGCGGAGCATGCGGATTAATTCGATGCAACGCGAAGAACCTTACCAAGGCTTGACATACACCGGAAACTTCCAGAGATGGTTGCCCCGCAAGGTCGGTGTACAGGTGGTGCATGGTTGTCGTCAGCTCGTGTCGTGAGATGTTGGGTTAAGTCCCGCAACGAGCGCAACCCTCGTCCCATGTTGCCAGCGGGTTATGCCGGGGACTCATGGGAGACTGCCGGGGTCAACTCGGAGGAAGGTGGGGATGACGTCAAATCATCATGCCCCTTATGTCTTGGGCTTCACGCATGCTACAATGGCCAGTACAAAGGGCTGCGATACCGCGAGGTGGAGCGAATCCCAAAAAGCTGGTCTCAGTTCGGATTGGGGTCTGCAACTCGACCCCATGAAGTCGGAGTCGCTAGTAATCGCAGATCAGCAACGCTGCGGTGAATACGTTCCCGGGCCTTGTACACACCGCCCGTCAAGTCACGAAAGTCGGTAACACCCGAAGCCGGTGGCCCAACTCGTAAGAGAGGGAGCTGTCGAAGGTGGGACTGGCGATTGGGACTAAGTCGTAACAAGGTAGCCGTACCGGAAGGTGCGGCTGGATCACCTCCTTTCTAAGGAGCATCTGGCAGCCACATCTCCTGTCATGGGGGGTGGAGGGTGTCCAGGCCCGTTGTCCCTGCCGAACGAGTGGGGGACGGTGCTCGAGGGTGGAACATCGACTGTGGCCGGCTCATGAGCTGGTGGCGACCTAGTACGCCAGGCCTCTTCGGGGGTTCTGGGTGGGAACGGATCGTTGCTGGTGAGGGGTTGGCTGGGCACGCTGTTGGGTCCTGAGGGAACAGCCGGAAGGTTGTTCGTTCAGGGTCGCTACGCACGCGGTCTGCGCCTGAGGGTGTGGGGTGGGTGCGGGTGGCTGCGGGCTGGTACCGCTCAGACGAACCACCCATCGCACGGACCTGGGAACGGGTTGTGTGTGGTGGGTAGGCGCTGGGGTGAGGGTGCCGGTTTCCCGGTCGTAGCTTGAGAACTGCACAGTGGACGCGAGCATCTTTATTGAATGATTTTGTGGTCAAGTTTATAAGGGCACAGGGTGGATGCCTTGGCACTAGGAGCCGAAGAAGGACGTTGTAGCCTGCGATAAGCCTCGGGGAGTTGGCAAACGAACCGTGATCCGAGGATGTCCGAATGGGGAAACCCCGCACGAGTCATGTCGTGTGACCCGCACCTGAATATATAGGGTGTGTGGAGGGAACGGCGGGAAGTGAAACATCTCAGTACCGCCAGGAAGAGATATTCCGTGAGTAGTGGCGAGCGAAAGCGGATCAGGCCAAACCGTGTACGTGTTCAAGCCGGCAGGCGTTGCGTGCACGGGGTTGTGGGACCTTTCCGTTGGATCTGCCGATCCGACAGGGAGTCAGAAAGTCGCGTCATAGTCGAAGGGCATTGAAAGGCCCGGCACAGAGGGTGTGACCCCCGTAGACGAAATGGCGTGGCCTCCCGAAGGGGATCCCAAGTAGCTCCGGGCCCGAGAAACCTGGAGTGAATCTGCACAGACCACTGTGTAAGCCTAAATACTACCTAGTGACCGATAGCGGACAAGTACCGTGAGGGAAAGGTGAAAAGTACCCCGGGAGGGGAGTGAAATAGTACCTGAAACCGTGTGCCTACAATCCGTTGGAGCCTCCCTAGCAGGGGTGACAGCGTGCCTTTTGAAGAATGAGCCTGCGAGTTAGTGGTACGTGGCGAGGTTAACCCGTGTGGGGAAGCCGTAGCGAAAGCGAGTCCGAATAGGGCGTCTCAGTCGCGTGCTCTAGACCCGAAGCGGAGTGATCTAGCCATGGGCAGGTTGAAGCGCGGGTAAGACCGCGTGGAGGACCGAACCCACCAGGGTTGAAAACCTGGGGGATGACCTGTGGTTAGGGGTGAAAGGCCAATCAAACTCCGTGATAGCTGGTTCTCCCCGAAATGCATTTAGGTGCAGCGTCACGTGTTTCTTGCCGGAGGTAGAGCTACTGGATAGCCGATGGGCCCCACCAGGTTACTGACGTTAGCCAAACTCCGAATGCCGGTAAGCCAGAGCGTGGCAGTGAGACTGCGGGGGATAAGCTCCGTAGTCGAGAGGGAAACAGCCCAGACCACCAGCTAAGGCCCCTAAGCGTATGCTAAGTGGGAAAGGATGTGGAGTTGCACAGACAACCAGGAGGTTGGCTTAGAAGCAGCCACCCTTGAAAGAGTGCGTAATAGCTCACTGGTCAAGTGATTCCGCGCCGACAATGTAGCGGGGCTCAAGTATACCGCCGAAGCTGTGGCATTCACATATCAGCTCAGCGCACCTTCGGGTGTGTTCAGGCGTGTGGATGGGTAGGGGAGCGTCGTGTGGGCAGTGAAGTCGCGGGGGAACCCAGCGGTGGAGCCCACACGAGTGAGAATGCAGGCATGAGTAGCGAATGACGGGTGAGAAACCCGTCCGCCGAATGATCAAGGGTTCCAGGGCCAGGCTAATCCGCCCTGGGTAAGTCGGGACCTAAGGCGAGGCCGACAGGCGTAGTCGATGGACAACGGGTTGATATTCCCGTACCGGCGAAGAACCGCCCATACCGAGCCCGGTGATGCTAAACGCCCGAGACGTCACATCGTCCCTTCGGGGACACCGTGGCGTGGAGCGCGTGACCCGAACCGGTAGTAGGTAAGCGTATTAACAGGGGTGACGCAGGAAGGTAGCCAAGCGTGGCGATGGTAGTCCACGTCCAAGGTCGTAGGGCGAGGTGTAGGCAAATCCGCACCTCATATAGCCTGAGAGCTGACGGTGACCGCGAATGCGGGAATCTGGTGATCCTATGCTGCCAAGAAAAGCCTCGACGCGAGGTTCTAGCCGCCCGTACCCCAAACCGACTCAGGTGATCAGGTAGAGAATACCAAGGCGATCGAGAGAATCGTGGTTAAGGAACTCGGCAAAATGCCCCCGTAACTTCGGGAGAAGGGGGGCCTGAAGCGTGAACCGACTTGCTCGGGGAGCGTGAAGGGCCGCAGAGACCAGGGAGAAGCGACTGTTTACTAAAAACACAGGTCCGTGCGAAGTCGCAAGACGATGTATACGGACTGACGCCTGCCCGGTGCTGGAAGGTTAAGAGGACGGGTCAGCCGCAAGGCGAAGCTCAGAATTTAAGCCCCAGTAAACGGCGGTGGTAACTATAACCATCCTAAGGTAGCGAAATTCCTTGTCGGGTAAGTTCCGACCTGCACGAATGGCGTAACGACTTCTCCGCTGTCTCAACCGCGAACTCGGCGAAATTGCACTACGAGTAAAGATGCTCGTTACGCGCAGCAGGACGGAAAGACCCCGGGACCTTTACTATAGTTTGGTATTGGTGTTCGGTGCGGCTTGTGTAGGATAGGTGGGAGACTGTGAAGCCGGCACGCCAGTGTCGGTGGAGTCAACGTTGAAATACCACTCTGGTCGCTCTGGATATCTAACCTCGGTCCGTGATCCGGATCAGGGACAGTGCCTGATGGGTAGTTTAACTGGGGCGGTTGCCTCCTAAAATGTAACGGAGGCGCTCAAAGGTTCCCTCAGCCTGGTTGGCAATCAGGTGGCGAGTGCAAGTGCACAAGGGAGCTTGACTGTGAGACTGACAGGTCGAGCAGGGACGAAAGTCGGAACTAGTGATCCGGCGGTGGCTTGTGGAAGCGCCGTCGCTCAACGGATAAAAGGTACCCCGGGGATAACAGGCTGATCTTGCCCAAGAGTCCATATCGACGGCATGGTTTGGCACCTCGATGTCGGCTCGTCGCATCCTGGGGCTGGAGTAGGTCCCAAGGGTTGGGCTGTTCGCCCATTAAAGCGGTACGCGAGCTGGGTTTAGAACGTCGTGAGACAGTTCGGTCCCTATCCGCTGCGCGCGCAGGAAACTTGAGAAGGGCTGTCCCTAGTACGAGAGGACCGGGACGGACGAACCTCTGGTGTGCCAGTTGTTCCGCCAGGAGCACGGCTGGTTAGCTACGTTCGGAAGGGATAACCGCTGAAAGCATCTAAGCGGGAAGCCTGCTTCAAGATGAGGTTTCCATGCCCCCTTGAGGGGTGAGAGGCTCCCAGCTAGACCACTGGGTAGATAGGCCGGATGTGGAAGAGGGGACTAACGACCCTCGCAGCTGACCGGTACTAATAAGCCGACAACTTCATCACACATTCAATTGTTGTGCTACGCGTCCACTGTGCGGTTCCCGAGAGACGAACGGGAACCCGTTTGACAACTCGACAGCGTTACGGCGGTCATAGCGAAGGGGAAACGCCCGGTCCCATTCCGAACCCGGAAGCTAAGCCCTTCAGCGCCGATGGTACTGCACTCGCCAGGGTGTGGGAGAGTAGGACGCCGCCGGACATCATTCAGGAGAAGCCACCCCTACGGGGGTGGCTTCTTCTGTTTCCAGGAGAATGTTCTGTGCGCGCGACGTCGGGCGTATTGATCACCATGTTTCACCGCAGTGTCGTCCCCGCTCGGCCAATTCGGCGCGGCCCAGTCGGCCGCCGTTCGGCGTCCGGAGCAGGGGATGAGACGATGGGGCGGTCGATCGCGACGAGGAGAGCACACAGATGAACAGCGAGAATCGTGCCGAGGGCACACCTGACGACCGGGGTCGGTCGGGTGGAGCCAACCGCGGTCGACCCGACAGCGGACGCACCAGCTCGGCGCGAGGCCCGCGTACGTCGCGGGGCGGGAGCGGTGCGCCCCGTGGCGGGTCGTCCGCACGCAGCGGCGGTTCCTCCGGTGGTGGTTCCTACGGCGGTGGTTCTTACGGTGGTGCTCGTCCGACCTCGGGCGGTGCTCCGCGCGGCGCGAGCCGCTCCGGCGGTGACCGGTCCACATCCGGCTCCGGCGCAGACCGGGGCTACCGCCCGTCGTCCGCAGGGCGTCCGGCCGGCGACGACCGGGGGTTCCGTCCGACGTCCGGCGGCCGTGCCGGTGACTCCCGCGGGGGCGATCGGCCGTCCTATGGCAACCGGCCTTCCGGTGACCGACCCTCCTACGGCGACCGTTCCGGTGGCAGCCGTCCCTCTGGCGACCGGCCGTCCTACGGCCAGCGGCCCTCGGGCGATCGACCGTCGTACGGAAGCCGACCGTCCGGTGGCGACCGTCCCTCGTACGGTCAGCGCCCGTCGGGTGACCGCCCGTCCTATGGTCAGCGTCCTTCGGGTGACCGACCTTCCTACGGTGACCGTTCCGGTGGTGGACGTCCCTCGGGTGACCGACCTTCCTACGGTGACCGTTCCGGTGGTGGACGTCCCTCGGGTGACCGACCTTCCTACGGTGACCGTTCCGGTGGCGGCCGTCCCTCGGGTGAGCGCCCGTCCTACGGCCAGCGTCCGTCGGGTGACCGACCTTCCTACGGTGACCGTTCCGGTGGTGGGCGTCCGTCCGGTGACCGTCCCTCGTACGGTGATCGTTCTGGTGGCGGGCGTCCCTCTGGTGAGCGTCCGTCCTACGGCCAGCGCCCTTCGGGTGATCGGCCCTCCTACGGCGACCGCTCCGGTGGCGGCCGTCCGTCGGGTGACCGGCCGTCGTACGGTCAGCGTCCTTCGGGTGACCGACCCTCCTACGGCGACCGCTCCGGTGGCGGCCGTCCGTCGGGTGACCGGCCGTCGTACGGTCAGCCTCCTTCGGGTGACCGGCCGTCCTACGGTGACCGCTCTGGTGGTGGGCGTCCGTCGGGTGACCGTCCCTCGTACGGTGACCGTTCCGGTGGTGGGCGTCCCTCCGGTGACCGCCCGTCCTACGGCCAGCGTCCTTCGGGTGACCGTCCCTCCTACGGTGACCGTCCCTCGGGTGACCGGCCGTCCTACGGTCAGCGCCCCGACAATGACCGGCCTTCGTACGGTGACCGGTCCGGTGGTGGGCGTCCCTCGGGTGACCGTCCCTCCTACGGTGATGGTTCCGGGGGTGGGCGTCCGGATGCTCGCGACGGTCGTTCGTCCGGTGAGCGCAGCGGTTCCGACCGGCGACCTTCTGGGGACCGTCCGGCGTCGTCCGGTCAGCGCCCCTCCTACGAGGACCGCAGCGGGCGCCCCACCGGCGACCGTCCGCAGCGCACGTCCTCGTCCCGCCCGCCCGCAGCCGGCAACCGAGCCGACCGGCCGGCGACGGGCGACCGTCGCGGTCCGGGCGGTCGACCGTCTCGGGACGACCGCTCCGCGCCGCACGCCGGCGCCGAGCGTCGGGATGGCGGCGACGACCGTCGTCTCACGCGTCCTCCCCAGGAAGAGCGTGTCGTCGCGCCCGAGATCCCGGACGAGGTCGTGTTCAGCGACCTGGACCGCGCGGTCCGCGGTCGGCTGCGCACGCTGAGCAAGGACAACGCGGACGGCGTCGGTCGTCACCTGGTGATGGTCGGCCGGCTTCTCGACACCGAGCCGGAGCTGGCGTACGAGCACGCGCAGGCTGCGGTCCGTCGTGCGGGTCGCGTCGACGTCGTGCGGGAGGCCGCCGGACTGGCTGCTTACCGGACCGGCCGGTATGCCGAGGCGCTGCGTGAGCTGCGGACGGTGCGCCGGCTCAACGGGTCCTCGGAGCACCTGGCGATCATGGCGGACTGCGAGCGTGGTCTGGGCAGGCCCGAGCGGGCGCTGGCCCTGGCGCAGGAGCCGGAGGCCGACACGCTCGACGCCGAGTCGAGCATCGAGCTGGCGATCGTCGTCAGCGGCGCGCGGTTGGACCTCGAGCAGGCCGACGCTGCCGTGGCGGCGCTCTCGACCGCGGCGGTGCGGGCGGCGACCGGCCTGGTCGCCGTGCGGGTGGCTCAGGCGCGGGCGACCGCTCTCGAGGCAGCCGGGCGCACCGACGAGGCTGCTGCCGAGCTCGCCCCCTACACGCAGGAGCAGCTCGACGAGGCCGCAGGCGATGTCGAGGTGGAGGACGAGGTGGTCTCGTTCGACCTCAGCGAGTTCGACGAGGACGGCGAGTACGACGAGGGCGCGTTCGACGCGGCCACCGTTGTCGACGACTCCGCCTCGGCCGAGGACGACGGAGACGAAGCAGACGACGAGGGCGCGGAGCCAGACGCGAACGACGAGGTGACCGATGTCGCCGTCGGCGAGGTCCACGAGGCGTCGCCCGAGGTAGACGACACCTCCGACGACTCCGAGCCGTCCGTCGACGAGGCCGCCGGATCGCAGGAGGAGACGCCGGACGGATCTGTCGACGCGCAGGGCGATCGGACGCCCGACGAGCCGGAGAACCTGCTGGGTGGTCAGGAGTCGGACGAGGCGGAGGGCGGTCGGTGACGGCCGGGCTCATCGGCTCGGACACGCCGCTCGCGGACCGGTTCGACCTCGCGCTCGTCGACCTGGACGGCGTGGCCTACCGCGGTCACGAGCCGATCGACGGTGCGGCCGAAGGGCTGACTGCGGCGCGGGAGCGCGGGATGCGGCTGGTGTTCGTCACCAACAACGCGTCGCGCGAGCCCGAGTCGGTCGCGGACCAGCTCACGGACCTCGGGATCGTCACGCACGCCTCCGAGGTGATGACCGCCGCACAGGCGGCCGCGCAGCTGCTGCGGACGCGGCTGCCGCGCGGGTCGAAGGTGCTGGTCGTGGGCGGCGCCGGGCTGGTCACGGCCGTGCGCCTGGCCGGGTACGAGGTCGTGCACTCCGCCGACGACGAGCCCGCGGCGGTCGCGCAGGGCTTCTCGCCGGAGGTGGGCTGGCCGCAGCTCGCGGAGGCGGCCTATGCCGTCGGTCGCGGTGCGTGGCACGTGGCGTCGAACCTCGACCTGAGCCTGCCGACGGCCCGGGGCTTCGCGCCGGGGAACGGATCGCTCGTCGGCGCCGTGCAGGCGGCGACGGGCGTGGTGCCGGACAGCGCGGGCAAGCCGTCGCCGACGATGTACCAGATGGCCGTGGAGCGGGTCGGCGCGCGCGAGACGCTGGTGATCGGCGACCGGCTCGACACGGACCTGGGCGGTGCGCGTGCTGGCGGCTACATCGGGCTGCACGTGCTGACCGGCGTGAGCTCGGCGCGCGACGACGTGCTCGCGGTGCCGGGGGAGCGGCCGCACCTCATCGGCGCGGACCTGCGCTCGTTGCTCGTCGCGCACCCGGAGCCCCGCCAGGCCGCGGAGGGCTGGTGGACCGTGCGGGACGCGTCGGCGCGGGTGGTCGACGGGCGCCTCGAGCTCGGCCGGACCGCCGACACGTCCGTCGAGAGCCAGGTCGACGTGGTCCGCGCTGCGTGCGCGGCTGCGTGGGCCGCCGTCGACGGCGGCGAGGAGCTCGACGCGAGCTCGGTACCCGAGCTGGCGACGGACCTCGCGAGCTCGTGACGACGACCGGTCGCGCCTGTGTGTGGCGACCGGTCGACGTCGGCTCCGACAGGTAGCGTGGGCGCGGTCCCGGACTCCGCACGGCGGGGTGTGCCTGCCGCTGTCGGCGCGCCGCCGGGACGACGCAGGACACGACCACGTCAGGAGAGGGCGCAGTGAGCGAGACCGGGACCGACGCGACACCGGCACAGGAGCCGGGGTTCGACTCGACCGCGGATGCTGCCGTCGACGAGACGCTGTCAACGTTGGCGGGCCTCGAGGACCAGCCCCTGCGAGCCCACGTGGCGGCGTTCGACGCGGTCCACGGCGCGCTCCAGGACCGGCTCGCGGACGCGGAGGGCTGACCCGCGGTGACAACACGCCTCGACACGGAGCTCGTGCGCCGCGGCCTGGCCCGGTCGCGTCGGCACGCCGGTGAGCTCATCGCTGCCGGCCGGGTGACCGTCGACGGTTCCGAGGTCTCGCGCAGCGCTGCGCAGGTGACCGACGAGCGCGAGGTGACGGTCCTGTCCGACGACGCCGACCCGGGGTATGCCTCGCGCGCGGGGCACAAGCTCGCGGGTGCGCTCGACGCGCTCGGCGCCGACGGCCCGGTGGTCGACGGTCGACACTGCCTCGACGCGGGCGCGAGCACCGGGGGGTTCACCGACGTGCTGCTGCGCCGGGGTGCCGCCGGAGTCGTCGCGGTCGACGTCGGCCACGACCAGATGGTCGACGAGCTGCGCGCGGACCCAAGGGTCGACGTCCGCGAGGGCGTGAACGTCCGCACCCTGGCGCGCGGTGACGTCACCCCGGCCCCGGAGCTGGTCGTCGCCGACCTCTCGTTCATCTCGCTCATCCTGGTGCTCCCCGCCCTCGTCGAGGTCGCCCGCGACGACGCCGATCTCCTGCTGATGGTGAAGCCACAGTTCGAGGTCGGGCGCGAGCGGCTCGGGTCCGGCGGTGTGGTGCGTCTGCCGGCTCTGTGGGTCGACGCCGTCCTGGGCGTCGCGCGCGCGGGTGCCGAGCTCGGGCTCGCCGTGCGGGACGTCGTGCGCAGCCCCCTGCCGGGACCGAGCGGCAACGTCGAGTTCTTCGTGTGGTTCCGGCGTCCGGACGTCGTGGGTGCCGTCGAGGTCCCCGTCGACCGGATCACCGCCTCGGTGCTCGCGGGCGGGGAGGTGGACCGATGACCCGGCGCGCCCTGGTGGTCACCCACGGCGGCCGTGAGGAGGCCGTGGCGGCCACCCGCGAGGTGGTGCGCGAGCTCGAGCGCGCAGGCGTCGAGCCCGTGCTCGCCGCCGAGGACGCCGACGCCGACAGCCTGCCCCCGTTCGAGCTGGCGGTCGTGCTCGGGGGCGACGGCACGATCCTGCGGGCCGCGGAGCTCACGCGCGGGACGTCCGTGCCCCTGCTCGGGGTGAACCTCGGGCACGTCGGGTTCCTCGCCGAGAGCGAGCGCGAGGACGTCGGCGAGGCGGTGCGCCGGCTGACCGCGGGCGAGTTCGACGTCGAGGAGCGCGGCACCCTGGACGTGCGGGTGCTCCGTCCCGACGGCAGCACCGGCACCGGGTGGGCGCTCAACGAGGCGGCGCTCGAGAAGGTCGACCGCTCGCGCATGCTCGAGGTGCTCCTCGAGGTGGACGGCCACCCGTTGTCGTCCTTCGGCTGCGACGGGATCGTCGCCGCGACCGCCACCGGCTCCACCGCGCACGCGTTCTCCGCCGGCGGGCCCGTGGTGTGGCCGGACGTGGACGGCATGATCCTGGTGCCTATCTCCGCGCACGCGCTCTTCGCCCGCCCGTTGGTCGTCGGGCCGCGGAGCACGCTCGCGATCGAGGTCCTGGAACGGTCGCCCGCGGCGGGGTTGGTCACGCTCGACGGGCGTCGTCGGCTCGAGGTGCCGCAGGGCTCACGCGTCGAGGTGACCCGCAGCGACGTCCCGGTGCGCCTGGCTCGGCTGACCCCTGCGCCGTTCACCACCCGGCTCGTGAACAAGTTCGGCCTGCCGGTCGACGGCTGGCGCGGGCGGCCCAGCGCACCCCGGCCCACGCGCTCGATCCACCCGGAGGTGCGGCCGTGATCGAGGAGATCCGGATCGAGAACCTCGGGGTGATCGGCCGTGCGCACGTCGAGCTCGGTCCCGGCCTCACCGTGCTCACGGGCGAGACGGGTGCGGGCAAGACGATGGTGCTGACGGCGCTCAACCTCCTGCTCGGTGGCAAGGCGGACCCGGCCACCGTGCGGGTCGGGTCGGCGGCCGCGTCCGTCGAGGGACGGGTGGTGCTGGACCCGGGCGCGCCCGCGCTCGCGCGAGCCGCCGAGGCGGGCGCCGACCTGGACGACGACGGCAGCCTGGTCCTGCTGCGGACGGTCGGCGCGGGCTCGGACGGGACCACGGGGCGGTCACGCGCGTACGTGGGCGGACGGTCGGTGCCCCAGGGGCTGCTGGCGGAGCTCGCGGACGAGCTGGTGACGGTGCACGGGCAGGCCGACCAGGCCCGGCTGCGCTCGCCCGCCGTGCAGCGCGAGGCGCTCGACGAGTTCGTCGGTGCGGCTCACCGTGAGCTGCTCGCGAGCTATCGCGGCGCCTGGGCGCAGCGTGCGCGGGTGGATGCGGAGCTCACCGACCTCGTCGACCGCGCGCGGGACCGCACCCGCGAGGCGGAGCTCCTGCGCCTCGGGCTGGCCGAGGTGGAGCGGGTGGACCCGCAGCCGGACGAGGACGTGACGCTGGCCGACGAGGTCGAGCGGCTCTCGCACGCGGAGGACCTGCGGACCGCCGCCGCGGGCGCGCACACGGCGCTCGTCGGCGAGGACGACGGGGCCGACGGGTCCGCTGCCGTCGGCACCATCGAGCTCGCGCGCCGGCTCCTCGAGCACGAGGGCGGCCACGACCCCGCGCTCGCCGCGCTCGCCACCCGCATCGCCGAGGCGGGCTATCTGCTCGCCGACGTCTCGACCGACCTCGCCGCCTACCTGGAGGACCTCCAGGCCGACCCGTTGCGGCTCGAGGCCGCCCAGCGTCGTCGCGCGGAGCTCGGCAGCCTGACCCGGAGCTACGGGTCGACGATCGCCGAGGTGCTGGCCTGGGCGGACACGGCCGGCCGACGCCTGCTGGACCTCGACGGCGGTGAGGGGCGGATCGACGAGCTGCGGGAGGAGCGTGCTCGCCTCGACGCCGAGCTGGAGACGCTCGCGGAACAGCTGACGAGCGGTCGACGGGGCGGCGCCGAGCGGCTGTCGACGGTGGTGTCCGAGGAGCTGGCGGGCCTGGCGATGGGCGGAGCCGAGCTGCGCGTCGTCGTCGATCCGGCCGACGAGCCTGGCCCGCACGGCGCCGACCGGGTCGAGATGCTGCTGGTGCCGCACGCGGGTGCGCCGGCCCGGGCGCTCGGCAAGGGGGCGTCCGGTGGCGAGCTCTCCCGCGTCATGCTGGCCATCGAGGTCGCGCTGGCCACCGCGCCGGGCGCCACGCGGCCCGGGACGTTCGTGTTCGACGAGGTCGACGCGGGCGTCGGCGGCCGTGCCGCGGTGGAGGTCGGACGGCGGCTGTCGTCCCTCGCGC
Organism: Cellulomonas sp.; assembly: GCF_965229465.1. Taxonomy (GTDB): domain Bacteria; phylum Actinomycetota; class Actinomycetes; order Actinomycetales; family Cellulomonadaceae; genus Cellulomonas. Next base: position 3,645,504 of record NZ_OZ245882.1, read on the forward strand.
AGGGCAGCCAGGTGCTCGTCGTCACCCACCTCGCGCAGGTCGCGGCGTTCGCGGACCGGCACCTGGTGGTCACCAAGTCGACCGCCGACGGGGTCGACGTCGTCACCGAGTCGGACGTGCGCTTGGTCACGCAGGACGACCGCGTACGCGAGCTCGCCCGCATGCTGTCCGGTCAGGAGGACTCGCACGCCGCGCGGACGCACGCCGCAGAACTGCTCGAGCTCTCGTCCGTGGGACGATGAGCGGCGATGAGAGCCTCCCTGCGCAAGCGCACCGCCCTGCCCGAAGCCGGCGTCGTCGCCGGTCCGGCACGTGTCGACCCCCGGACCAAGGGGCTGACCAAGCGTCTGCGCCCCGGTGACATCGCGGTCATCGACCACCTGGACCTCGACCGCGTCTCCGCCGAGGCCCTGGTGGCGTGCCAGCCGGCCGCTGTGCTCAACGCCGCCCGCTCGACGTCGGGCCGCTATCCCAACCTCGGCCCCGAGATCCTCATCGAGGCCGGGATCCCGCTGATCGACGATCTCGGGGCGGACGTCATGTCCCTCACCGAGGGTCATCGGCTCCGCGTGGTGGACGGTGCCGTCTACGACGGTGAGACGCTCGTCGCGGAAGGGGTCCTCCAGACCGAGGCGACGGTCGCGGTCGCGATGGAGGAGGCCCGCGCCGGCCTCTCCGTGCAGCTGGAGTCGTTCGCCGCGAACACCATGGACTACCTGCGCCGCGAGCGGGACCTGCTCCTCGACGGGGTCGGTGTGCCCGACATCTCGACCGTGATCGACGGTCGGCAGGTGCTCATCGTGGTCCGCGGCTACCACTACAAGGAAGACCTGGTCACGCTGCGGCCCTACATCCGCGAGTACCGGCCGGTACTCATCGGCGTCGACGGGGGAGCGGACGCGATCCTCGACGCCGGCTGGAAGCCGGACCTGATCGTCGGCGACATGGACTCCGTGTCCGACCGTGCCCTGATGTGCGGCGCGGAGGTCGTGGTGCACGCCTACCGTGACGGTCGCGCGCCGGGGCTCGCCCGCGTGGAGCAGCTCGACGTCAAGCACGTCGTGTTCCCCGCCACCGGGACCAGCGAGGACGTCGCCATGCTGCTCGCCGACGACAAGGGCGCCGAGCTGATCGTCGCGGTCGGGACGCACGCCACGCTCGTCGAGTTCCTCGACAAGGGCCGCTCCGGCATGGCGAGCACGTTCCTCACGCGCCTGCGCGTCGGCAGCAAGCTCGTCGACGCCAAGGGCGTCTCGCGGCTCTACCGGAACCGGATCTCCAACCTCCAGCTGACGCTCCTGGTCCTCGCCGGACTCCTCGCCCTCGGCGTGGCGCTGGCGTCGACCGCGGCGGGCCAGACCTTGATCGGCCTCTCGGGCGCCCGCATCGACGACATCACGTCGTGGGTGAGCGGTCTGTTCGGATGAGCCCTCGGATGAGCCCTCGGATGAGCACAGCCGCCGCCCGCACCCTGCACCTGGTCCCGGCACATGCCGGTGACGTACCCGACGGAGACCTCGCACCGTGATCGACTTCCGCTACCACATCGTCTCGCTCATCTCGGTCTTCCTGGCGCTGGCCGTCGGCATCGCGCTCGGTGCCGGTCCGCTGAAGGAGACGATCGGCGACACCCTCACGGGCCAGGTCGAGCAGCTCCGCGGAGAGAAGGACGCGCTCCGGGCCGAGCTCGACAGCACGTCGGGCGACCTCCAGGACGCCGAGACCTACATCGATGCGGCCGGCCCGCAGCTGCTCGACGGCACGCTGACGGACCGCCGGGTCGCCGTCATCGCGCTCGGTGAGGTCGACGAGTCGATCCGCACCGCGATCGACGCGCGGCTGACGCAGGCGGGCGCCAGCGTGACGGCGCACGTCACCCTGACCGAGACCTGGATGGACCCGGACGCGCGCACGTTCCGCCAGGCGCTGGTCGGACAGCTGCTCACGTACCTCGACCCGGTCCCCGCCGACGACGCCGGCGTCGAGGGCGAGCTCGCCTCCGCCCTGGTGCAGGCGCTCGTCACGTCGGACCCGACCAACCCGGACGTGCTCTCCGACGACGCCTCGGTGCTGCTCCAGCTGCTCTCGTCGAGCGAGAGCGACAGCCCGCTGGTCACCGTGGCCGACCAGGTCACGGTCCCCGCGGACGCGATCGTGGTCATCGGGGTCCCCCGCGAGGAGCCGGCCGCGGACGCGACCCCGAGCCCCGAGCCGTCGGAGTCGACCGTCGCGGCCCAGCTCGCTGTCCTCAGCGCCGCGCAGGAGCTCTCGTCCGGAGCGGTGCTCGCCGACGGCCCGCGCGGCGAGGGCAGCCTGACGGAGGCCGTGCTCGCCGACCAGGACCTGGCCGCGACGATCACCACCGTCTCCGGCACGGCCCTCGTGACCGGTCAGGTCAACGTGCCGCTCGCCCTGGCCGGCCGGATCGCCGGCACCAACGGTCACTACGGCTTCGGTGACGACGAGACCCCGCTGCCGGCCGCCGTGGTCCTGCCGCCGGTCGATCGCACGCCGCGGCTGCCCGAGGGTACGGAGCCCACCGCCGGGACCGAGGGATGACGGTCGGCGTCGCGCGGCGTGCCCTCGCGGGTGTCGTCGCGAGCACGGTGACCGCCGTCGTGCGGGGCGCGCTGGACCACCAGGCCCCCGGCGGACAGGCGCGGTGGACCCGCACCAACCACCGGGGTGAGCCGATCAGCCTGCTCGAAGGACCGGCCGCCGCTGCGGGCCTGCTCGCGGGCGGGCTCGTCGGTGCCCCTTCCGCGCGCGGGGCCGTGGCGCTGACCCTCGCCACGGCGTCAGGTGCGGCGTTCGGGCTGGTCGACGATCTGGGCGAGGACACGGCCTCGCGCCGCAAGGGTCTGCGTGGGCACCTGGGCGCGCTCGCGCGCGGCGAGCTCACCACGGGTGGCCTCAAGGTGCTGGGCATCGGCGGCGGGGCGCTCGTCGCGGCTGCGGTGGCCACACCGGTGCATGCGGCGGACGGCACCCGTCGGCCCGCGCTCGGCTGGCTGGTGGACGTCGCGGCATCGGGCGCGCTGATCGCCTCCAGCGCCAACCTCGTGAACCTGCTCGACCTGCGCCCGGGCCGCGCGCTCAAGGCGGCCACGCTCGTCGCGGCCCCGCTCGCCCTCGGACCGGGTGGTGGAGCCGGGGCCGGTGCTTCGGTGCTGGGCGTCGTGGGGGCCGCGATGGATCAGGACCTCGCCGAGTCGGACATGCTCGGGGACGGTGGCGCGAACGCCCTGGGGGCCACGCTGGGGACTGCCGTGGTGCTGAGCGCGCCGCGGCCCGTGCGGCTCGCCTGCCTCGCGGTCGTCGTGGCGCTCACGGTCGCCAGCGAGAAGATCAGCTTCACGCGCGTCATCGAGCGCACGCCGGTGTTGCGCGAGGTGGACGGCTGGGGTCGGCGGCCGGTCGACCCGCCCGCGGACCGGTCCGCGTGAGCCCCGCCGCGCGGCGCACGCTCGCCGGGCTCGGTGGCGCCGCCGCGATGATCGCCGCCGTCACCGTCCTGAGCCGGGTGCTCGGGTTCGGCCGGTACCTCGTCCAGGCCCACGCGTTCCACGACGGCGCCATCGGCGGTGTCTACAACGCGGCCAACACCCTGCCCAACGTGCTGTTCGAGGTGGCGGCCGGCGGCGCGCTGGCCGGCGCGCTCGTGCCGCTGCTCGCGCTGCCCGTCGCCCGCGGCCTGCGCAAGGACATCGACGCGATCACCTCCGCCACCTTCGGCTGGACGCTCCTGGTGCTCGTGCCTCTCGGCGCCGCACTCGCGGCCTCAAGCGGGCTCATCGCCTCGGTGTGGCCGGGGCGCCTCGACGACGCGCAGCGGGACCTGCTCCAGTACTTCATCGCCGTCTTCGCGGTCCAGGTGCCCATGTACGGCATCGCGGTGCTCCTCTACGCGGTGCTCCAGGCGCACAAGAAGTTCTTCTGGCCGGCGTTCGCCCCAGTGCTGTCGTCCGTCGTCGTCATCGCCACCTACCTGGTCTACGCGGCGCTCGCCGACGGGGAGCTCGACGACCCGGCGGCAGTCACGTCCGATGCGCTGGCGGTGCTCGGGTGGGGGACCACGCTGGGCGTCGCGGCGATGTGCTTCCCGATGTTCGTGCCGGTCCGGCGGCTGGGCGTACGCATCCGGCCGACCCTGCGCTTCCCCGCGGGCACGGGTCGGCGCCTGGCCGCCCTCGCGTTCGCCGGGGTGGGCTCGCTCGTCGCTCAGCAGCTCTCCGTGCTGGTGGCGCTGCTGGTGGCCGCCGAGCGCGGCAACGCCGGCACCTGGTCGGTCTACCTGTGGTCCCAGCAGGTGTACCTGCTGCCCTACGCGGTTCTCGTGGTGCCCCTGGCGACGTCGACGTTCCCCCGGCTCGCGCAGCGCGCGGCGTCGGGTGAGCACGACGCGTTCGCCCGGATGGCGTCCGGGACCGCCCGTGCGGTGCTGGCCGCCGCGGCCCTCGGTGCGGCCGCCGTCGCCGCCGCCGCTCCCGCGGTCACGGACGTGTTCGTGGCCATCGCCGACGGCGGTACGGGCCTGCGTGCCATGACGCTCACGATCTCCTGGCTCATGCCGGGCCTGCTCGGCTTCGCGCTCATGTTCCACGCGTCGCGGGCGCTCTACGCCCTCGAGCGCGGGCGCGCCGCCATCACGGCCAACGTCGCGGGCTGGGGGACCGTCGCCGTGGCGACGCCCCTGCTCGCAGCGGTGCGGGCGCCCGCCGGGAACGACCCGGAGGCGACCCTGCTCGCCCTGGCCCAGGCCAGCTCGCTCGGCATGCTCGTCGGAGGTGTCGTCGCGGTCGTGCTGCTGCGGCGCGCGGCGGGCAGAGCTGCGACGGCGGGACTGGCGCGCACGGCGGTGGTGCTCGTCCTCGGCGCCGGGGTCGGTGCCCTGGTGGGACGGTGGGTCGTGGACGCGGTCGCCGAGGTGGGCGGTCACGGTCCTCTCACCGCGCTCGGCGCGGCCGCGGGCGGCGGGATCATCGCCGCCCTCGTCGTCGCCGCGGCGCTCGCCCTGGGGGACCGGGGCACCCTGCGGGACTTCCGGAGCATCGAGGCGGAGCCGAGGCCGGTCGTCGTCGACCGGGTGCCGGACCCCGCCAACCCCAGCGCGCCGACCCTGTGACCGGCTGGCCCCGGACGCGCGACGTGTCCGGACTCACCCGCGCCGTGCTCCGGCATCGGGCATTCGTCGGGTAGGTTGGAATCCCGTGACAGAGCGCGCGCATCGACTCTCCGGGCGGTCGGATTCCACGACCCGGCACATCTTCGTCACCGGGGGTGTTGCTTCCTCCCTCGGTAAGGGCCTGACGGCGAGCAGCCTCGGCCGACTCCTTCGCTCCCGTGGCCTCCGGGTCACGATGCAGAAGCTCGACCCGTACCTCAACGTGGACCCGGGCACCATGAACCCGTTCCAGCACGGCGAGGTCTTCGTGACCGAGGACGGCGCCGAGACGGACCTCGACGTCGGCCACTACGAGCGGTTCCTGGACGTGGACCTCGTGGGCTCGGCCAACGTGACCACGGGCCAGGTCTACTCGCAGGTGATCGCCAAAGAGCGTCGTGGCGAGTACCTCGGTGACACGGTGCAGGTCATCCCGCACATCACCGACGAGATCAAGACGCGGATGCGCCAGCAGGCGAACTCCGACATCGACGTGATCATCACGGAGATCGGCGGCACGGTCGGCGACATCGAGTCGCTGCCGTTCCTCGAGGCGGCCCGCCAGGTGCGTCACGACCTGGGCCGCGACAACTGCTTCTTCCTGCACGTCTCACTCGTGCCGTACATCGGGCCGTCGGGTGAGCTCAAGACCAAGCCGACCCAGCACTCCGTCGCGGCCCTGCGCAGCATCGGCATCCAGCCGGACGCGATCGTGCTGCGGGCCGACCGCGACGTCCCGGACGCCACCAAGCGCAAGATCGCGCTCATGTGCGACGTCGACATCGAGGGCGTCGTCACCGCCAAGGACGCGCCGAGCATCTACGACATCCCGCGGGTGCTGCACTCCGAGGGTCTCGACGCCTACGTCGTGCAGCGGCTGAGCCTGCCGTTCCGCGATGTCGAGTGGAAGGGCTGGGACGAGCTGCTCCACCGCGTGCACCAGCCCGCCCACCGCGTCGAGGTCGCGCTCGTCGGCAAGTACATCGACCTGCCGGACGCCTACCTGTCCGTGACCGAGGCGCTGCGCGCCGGCGGGTTCCACCACGACACCAAGGTCGTCATCCGGTGGGTCACCTCCGACGACTGCCAGACGCCCGAGGGCGCCCGGCTGGCGCTCGAGGGCGTGGACGCGGTGCTGGTGCCCGGCGGGTTCGGCGTCCGGGGCATCGAGGGCAAGCTCGGCGCGCTGCGCTGGGCGCGGGAGAACCTCATCCCGACGCTCGGCATCTGCCTGGGCCTCCAGTGCATGGTCATCGAGTACTCGCGCACCGTCCTCGGGCTCGACGGCGCGTCGTCGTCCGAGTTCGACTCCGACCCCGCGCACCCCGTCATCGCCACGATGGCCGAGCAGCTGGCGATCGTCGGCGGCGACGGTGACCTGGGCGGCACCATGCGCCTGGGCGCCTACGAGGCCGTCCTGACGCCCGGGTCCGTCGTCGCGGAGGCGTACGGGGCCACCCGCGTCTCGGAGCGGCACCGGCACCGGTACGAGGTGAACAACGCGTACCGCGACAAGCTCGAGGACGCCGGCCTGGTCATCTCCGGCGTGTCGCCCGACACCTCGCTGGTCGAGTTCGTCGAGCTGCCGAAGGACGTGCACCCGTACTACGTGTCCACGCAGGCGCACCCCGAGTTCAAGTCGCGTCCGACGCGGGCGCACCCGCTGTTCGCCGGGCTCGTCGAGGCGGCCCTCGCGCAGCGCGGCGACGAGTCCTGATGCTCGCTGACGTCGAGGCGCCCCGTCCGGTCGTGTCGCACGACGTGATCCACGCGGGGAAGATCTTCGACCTGGTCGGCGACGTGGTGGACCTCGGCGAGACGCAGGTGCTCCGCGAGTACGTGGCGCACCCGGGTGCCGTCGCGGTCATCGCGCTCGACGACGACGACCGCGTGCTGCTGCTCTCGCAGTACCGGCACCCGGTGCGCTCCGAGCTGTGGGAGCCGCCCGCCGGGCTGCGCGACGTCCCGGACGAGGCCCTCGCCGTGGCCGCTGCACGGGAGCTCGCCGAGGAGGCCGACCTGGTGGCCGGCTCCTGGTGGCGGCTGGTGGACTTCTTCACCACGCCCGGCGGGTCGGACGAGCGGATCCGGGTGTTCCTGGCGCGGGACCTGCGGCCCGTGGCGGAGGCCGACCTGCACACGCGCACGGACGAGGAAGCGGGCATGATGCCGGTGTGGATCCCGCTCGACGACGCCGTGGACGCGGCGCTGTCCGGGCGCCTCCACAGCCCGACGGCGGTCACCGGGGTGCTCGCCGCGGCAGCGGCCCGGGCGCGCGGCTGGTCGACGCTGGAGGCCGTGACCGTCTGACGGTCGCTGAGCACGACGATGCCGCCTCGAGGGGCGGCATCGTCGTCTCCGGGCTCAGCGGCTGGTCGACCGCTGGTACTGGAGGTTGGCCAGCGGGACGAACACGAGGATGAAGATCGCCGACCAGATCAGCGTGTAGAGCACCGCGTGCTGGAGCGGCCACGCGTCCGGCGTCGGCACCCCCTCCGGGATGTTGCCGAAGAGCTCGCGAGACGCCTGGGTCACGGCCGACACCGGGTTCCACTCGGCGAACGTCTGCAGCGGTGCGGGCAGCGTCTCGAGCGGGACGAACGTGTTGGCGACGAACGTGAGCGGGAAGATCACGATGAACGTGGCGTTGTTGAACACCTCGACGCTCGGCACGAGCATCCCCAGCCACGCCATGATCCACGAGATCGAGTACGAGAAGATCAGCAGCAGCAGGAAGCCGAGCGCCGCCTCGCCGACAGAGCTGTGGATGCCCCACCCCACCAGCAGGCCGGTCAGGGACATGACGATGAGCACCAGGATGTTGTTGGCGACGTCCGAGATGGTGCGGCCGGTCAGCACGGCGGACGGCGCCATGGGCAGCGACCGGAACCGGTCGATGATCCCCTTCTTGATGTCCTCCGCCAGGCCGGCGCCCGTGATGGTGGCGCCGAAGATGACCGTCTGGGCGAAGATCCCGGCCATCAGGAACTCGCGGTAGGCGTCGGCGTCGGCGCCGCCGGGGACGTCGATCGCACCGCCGAACACGTAGGCGAAGAGCAGGACGAACATGATCGGGGAGAGCGTGGTGAAGACCAGCAGGTCGGGGACGCGCTTGATCTTGATGATGTTGCGCTTGGCGACGACGTAGCTGTCCGAGAACACGGTGGGCGCGGCCATCAGGCACCTCCGGTGGAGGACTCGTGGGCGGCGGCCGCGTGACGGCCCGGTCCGGTGGGTGCGTCCGGCGGTGGTGGCGGCGGTGACTCCTTAGGGCCGGCGTCCGCCTCCTCGCTCGCGTGCCCGGTGAGCGACAGGAACACGTCGTCCAGCGTGGGCCGGCGCAGCCCGACGTCGTCGATGCCGATGTGCGCGTCGTCGAGGACGCGCAGCGCCTCGGTGAGCACCTGAGCGCCACCGCTGATCGGCATCAGCAGCGTGCGGCGGCCCTCGTCGAGCGCGGCCTTGCCCACGCCGAGGGGTTCGAGCAGGTCCCGGGCGGCCAGGAGGGTGCCGGGGTCGCGGACCGTGAGCTCGAGCCGTTCACCGCCCACCTGGGTCTTCAGCTGGTCCGCGGTGCCTTGCGCGATGATCTTGCCGTGGTCGATGACCACGATGTCGTCGGCCAGCAGGTCGGCCTCCTCCAGGTACTGCGTGGTGAGCAGCAGGGTGGTGCCGCCGGCCACGAGGTTCTGGATCACCTCCCACATCTCGGTGCGGCCACGCGGGTCCAGGCCGGTGGTCGGCTCGTCGAGGAAGATGATCGGCGGGTCTGCCACGAGCGCACCGGCGAGGTCGAGCCGTCGTCGCATGCCGCCGGAGTACGTCTTGGACGGGCGGTCCGCGGCGTCCTCGAGCCGGAACGACGCGAGCAGCTCCCGCGCCCGCGCCCGGGAGCGCTTGGCCCCCAGGTGGTAGAGCCGGCCGATCATGTCGAGGTTCTCGAAGCCGGTGAGGTACTCGTCGACGGCCGCGTACTGGCCGGACAGGCCGATGCGGCGCCGGACGTCCCGCGGCCTGGTCAGGACGTCCACCCCGGCCACCGTCGCGGACCCGGCGTCGGGCTGCAGGAGCGTGGTGAGGATGCGGACGATGGTCGTCTTGCCGGCCCCGTTGGGACCGAGCAGGCCCAGCACCGAACCGGTGGGCACGGCCAGATCGACCCCGTCGAGGGCCGTGACGGTCTTGTAGCGCTTGACGAGTCCCTGAGCGGTGATCGCGTCTGCCATGGTTCGAGGCTAGGAGAGACCACCGACACGAGAACAGCAGATACCGGGACGAACCTGGTCAGGCACCGCGCGTGCGCAGGCTCCCGACGAAGAAGGTGACCGCGGCCGCCAGCAGGGCCGCGCCCAGCATGTGCAGGTTGACCAGCGCGATCGGCAGGCCCGTGAACAGCTGCACGTAGCCGATGGCGCCCTGGCCGAGCGTGACGGCCAGGAGCACGAGGCCGGTGATCCACGGTCGTCCGCGGACCCCGCGGCGGTGCAGCAGGACCAGGACGACCACGAGCACCGCGACGAACGCCCAGACGGAGGCCGCGTGCAGCTTGGCCATGAGCCACGGGTCGACGCCGAACCGGTAGCCGACCTCGTCGTCGCCGGAGTGCGGACCGGCGCCGGTGACGACCACGCCGAGCACGAGGACCACGGTGGCGAGCGCGACGAGGGCGCGCACGGCGATCGTCGTGGTGCGGTCCACGAGCCGGACGGCCGGCCCGTCGCCCTCACGGGTGCGTACGACCAGCCACGCGGAGAACGCGACCAGGGCCATCGAGATGAGCAGGTGGCTGCCGACGATCGCAGGGTGCAGGTCCACCAGCACGGTGATCCCGCCGATGACGGCCTGGATCAGCACGCCGACGACGGGGATCAGCCCGAGGCGGCGGTAGGACCACGGCCGGCGCCGGTCGAGGACCACGAGGACCGCGACCACGGCCGCGATGGCCACGAGCAGCACGCTGACGGTCCGGTTGCCGAACTCGACGTACGGGTGGAACGACGTCGCGCTGTGGAGCTGGGGGGTGAACTGGCCGGGCTCGCACTGGGGCCACGTGGAGCACCCGAGGCCGGAGGCCGTGAGCCGCACCGCGCCGCCGGTGACGATGATGACGATCTGCCCGACGAGGTTGGCCACCACGGCGGTCCAGGTCCACCGGTCGCGGAACCGGTCCAGGGTCGACTGGCGGGTGTCGAGGGCAGGGGACGAGCTCACGACGACCAGCCTACGGTCCGGTCGCCGCCCACCGGACCGGCCCGCGGGCGAGGCTCGTCACAGCGCGCGGTGCCCGCGGAACAGCGGTCAGTGCCAGCGGAACAGCCGGCTCGCGCCCCAGCCCAGGGCAGCGGTCCAGCCGACGAGGACCACGACGGACCAGCCGGGCAGGACACCGTGCATGAGCGTCTCGCGCATGGCCTCGCCGAGTGCCCCCGACGGCAGCAGCAGGGCGATGTGGGCCATCGGGCCGGGCAGCTGCTCGGCGGGGATGACGACCCCGCCGGCGACGGCGAGGACGAGCAGCAGCAGGTTGGCGAGCGCGAGGACGGCCTCGGCGCGCAGCGTCCCGGCGACGAGCAGGGCGAGCGCGGTGAAGGCGGCGGTGCCCAGGACGATCGCCACGACGGACAGGGCGATGCCCGCGGGATCGGGGCGCCAGCCGAGCAGGAGGGCGACCGCGCCGATCACGACGACCTGCACGAGCTCCACCACGAGGACGCCCAGCACCTTGCCGGCGAGCAGCCCGCCGCGCCCGAGCGGGGTGGTGGACAGCAGGCGGAGGACGCCGTTCCGGCGGTCGAACGAGGACGCGATGGCCTGCGAGGTGAACGACGAGGTCATCACGGCGAGGGCCAGGATGCCGGGTGTGAGGAAGTCGATCCGGCTGGCGCCGCCGGTGTCCAGCTCGATGGCGGTGACCCTCGACAGACCGACGAGCACCAGGACCGGCACGATGATCGTGACGAGCAGCTGCTCGCCGTTGCGCAGGATGGCGCGCGCCTCGAACGCGGTCTGCGCCAGGACGCGCTGGGTCGTCGGGGCTGCCGTGCTCATCGCAGGTTCCGTCCGGTCAGGTCGAGGAACACGTCCTCGAGGGTGCGACGCCCGACGGTCAACCGGGTGGCCAGCGCCCCGTGCGCGGCGAGCCAGGCCGTCACCGCCGCCACCGCCTCGGGGTCGACGGCACCGGTGACCGTGTACGAGCCGTCGCGCGGCTCGGTGACGTCGAAGTCCGTGCCCAGCGCGTCGTGCAGGGCGAGGCCGGGGGTGGTCTCGAGCCGCAGGGTGCGGTCGTCGGCGGAGGAGACGAGCGACGGCACCGAGCCCTGCGCGATCACGCGGCCGTGGTCGACCACGACGACGTGGTCGGCGAGGTCCTCGGCCTCGTCCATGAGGTGCGTCGTGAGGACGACGGCGACGCCCTCGTCGCGCAGCTCGCGCACCAGGTCCCAGACGGCGTGCCGGGTCTGCGGGTCCATGCCGGCGCTCGGCTCGTCGAGGAAGACGACCTCGGGCCGGCCGACGATCGCCGCGGCGAGCGCGAGCCGTTGGCGCTGGCCCCCGGAGAGCCGCCGGACCGTGGTCCGCGCGAACGACCCGAGCCCCAGGCGCTCGGTCAGCTCGCCCACGTCCCGCGGGTCGGCGTACATCCTGGCGACGTGCTCGAGCATCTCGTGCGCCTTCACGCCGGTCGGCAGCCCGCCGTCCTGGAGCATGACGCCCACCCGCGGGCGCAGGTCCCGGGCGTCGGCGAGCGGGTCGAGCCCGAGCACGCGCACCGTGCCACCGTCGGGCTCCCGCAGCCCTTCGCAGCACTCGACCGTCGTGGTCTTGCCGGCGCCGTTGGGCCCCAGCACCGCGGTCACCTGCCCGCGGTGGGCGACGAGGTCGAGCCCGTCGACGACGGCGCGGCCGCCGTAGCGCTTGACGAGCCCGGAGATCTCGAGCGCGGGGGAGTCGGGCACGAGAGGGAAGTCTAGGGCGCTCGCCGGACGGCGCCGGTGTGAGGGACGCGACCCTGAGCGAAGGCTCACCTTGCTTGCGGGGATGGATATTCGCAACAAGGATGTTGCCAATATCGCGGCCCCCTCTCTCAGACATCCGTGCGCGGCCGCTCGTACCGAGGACCCGACGGAGGTGTGCATGAACGCGACGCTGCGTGCAGTCGACCACCCCACCGCGGACACCACGACGGACTTCGACGCAGGCACCCGCCAGCGCGTGCTCCAGATCATCGCCGCGGCCGGTCCGGTGTCCGCCGCCGAGCTCGCCGCCCAGCTCGACCTCGCGCCCGCCGGCATCCGTCGCCACCTGGGCGTCCTCGAGGCCACGGACCAGATCACGGTGCACGACGCCGCCAACGGGCCGAAGGGTCGGGGTCGCCCGGCGCGCCGGTACGTCGTGACCAGCCACGGTCAGTCCGCGCTCTCGCACCGCTACTCCGAGCTCGCCGCGCAGGCGCTCCGCTTCCTCGCCGAGACCGCCGGTCCGCAGGCCGTGCAGGGCTTCGCCGAGCAGCGCGTCCGCGAGCTCGAGGAGCGGCACGCCGTCGCAGTCGACGCCGCCGGACCGGACGTCGCCGCCCGCGTCCGTGCGCTGGCGGACGGGCTGGCCGCGGACGGGTACGCCGCGTCGGCACGGCCGGCGCCCGGGGGAGCCGCGATGCAGCTGTGCCAGGGGCACTGCCCCGTCCAGGACGTCGCGCACCAGTTCCCCCAGCTCTGCGAGGCCGAGGCGCGGGCGTTCTCCCGGCTCCTCGGCGTGCACGTGCAGCGCCTGTCGACGCTCGCCGGCGGCGGTCACGTCTGCACCACGAACATCCCGATCTCCAACGCCCCTGCCCACCCCGTGCTCTCCGTGGAAGGACATTCAGCATGAGTGCACAGACCGACAGCACTGCGGCAACGCCGCAGATGACCCAGGACGAGGCCATCGCCTCCATCGGGAACTACAACTACGGCTGGCACGACGCCGACGCAGCCGGGGCGGTGGCCACCCGTGGCCTGTCCGAGGCCAAGGTCCGCGAGATCTCCGCGCTCAAGAACGAGCCCGAGTGGATGCTCAAGACGCGCCTGAAGTCGCTGCGCCTGTTCGACAAGAAGCCCATGCCCTGGTGGGGCTCGGACCTGTCGGGCATCGACTTCGACAACATCAAGTACTTCGTGCGGTCGACGGAGAAGCAGGCCACCAGCTGGGAGGACCTGCCCGACGACATCAAGAACACGTATGACCGGCTGGGCATCCCGGAGGCGGAGAAGCAGCGCCTCGTCGCCGGCGTCGCCGCGCAGTACGAGTCCGAGGTGGTCTACCACCAGATCCAGGAGTCGCTCGAGGAGCAGGGTGTCATCTTCCTCGACACCGACACGGCTCTGAAGGAGCACCCGGAGATCTTCGAGCAGTACTTCGGCTCGGTCATCCCGCCCGGGGACAACAAGTTCGCGTCGCTCAACACGGCCGTGTGGTCGGGCGGCTCGTTCGTCTACGTGCCGCCGGGCGTGCACGTCGAGATCCCCCTGCAGGCCTACTTCCGGATCAACACCGAGAACATGGGCCAGTTCGAGCGGACGCTGATCATCGCGGACGAGGGTTCGTACGTGCACTATGTCGAGGGGTGCACCGCGCCGGTGTACTCGAGCGACTCGCTGCACTCCGCGGTCGTCGAGATCATCGTCAAGAAGAACGCGCGCGTCCGGTACACGACCATCCAGAACTGGTCGAACAACGTGTACAACCTGGTCACCAAGCGGGCGACCGCGGCCGAGGGCGCCACCATGGAGTGGGTCGACGGCAACATCGGCTCCAAGGTCACCATGAAGTACCCGGCCATCTACCTGCTGGGCGAGCACGCGCGCGGCGAGACGCTGTCGATCGCGTTCGCCGGTGCGGGCCAGCACCAGGACGCCGGCGCCAAGATGGTGCACGCCGCGCCGTACACCTCCAGCTCGATCGTCTCCAAGTCGGTCGCGCGCGGCGGTGGCCGTACGTCCTACCGCGGACTGGTCCAGGTGCTCGAGGGCGCCCACCACTCCGCGTCGAACGTGCTCTGCGACGCGCTGCTGGTCGACCAGATCTCCCGGTCGGACACGTACCCGTACGTGGACGTCCGCGAGGACGACGTGTCGATGGGCCACGAGGCGACCGTGTCGCGCGTGAGCGAGGACCAGCTGTTCTACCTGATGTCCCGAGGCATGCCCGAGACCGAGGCCATGGCCATGATCGTGCGCGGGTTCGTCGAGCCCATCGCCCGTGAGCTGCCCATGGAGTACGCCCTCGAGCTGAACCGCCTCATCGAGCTCCAGATGGAAGGGGCCGTCGGCTGATGACGACCACCACAGACTCTCTGTCGACGGACCACTCCAAGGCCACCGCCGATGGGAGCCACTCGCACGGGGTCGGGCCCCTCCCGGAGGCCTCCCGCGCATCCCGTCCCACGTCCTTCGACGTCGCCGACTTCCCGGTGCCGAACGGACGCGAGGAGGAGTGGCGCTTCGCACCGGTCGCTCGGCTCGCGCCGCTGTTCGCGGCGGCGACCGACGGCGTGCTCGACGGCCACGGCGTGCTCACGACCGTGGTCGAGGCGCCCGAGGTCCAGGTCGAGATCGTCGAGCGCGACGACGCCCGCCTCGGCCGGGCCGGCAAGCCCGGCGACCGCACCGCGGCCGTGGCGTGGGCCTCGTTCCCGCGCGCCACGATCGTCACGATCCCGAAGGAGGCCGTCGCCTCCGAGGTGACGTCGATCCGCATCGAGGGCGTCGAGGGTGCCGGCACGCACGAGGCCGCGCTCGAGCCCACCGCGACGCACCTTCTCGTGCACGCCCAGCCGCTGTCGCAGGCCGTCGTCGTCATCGACCACGTCGGCCACGCCGCGCTCACGGAGACGGTCGAGATCGTCGCCGACGAGGGTGCGCACCTGACCGTCGTCACGGTGCACGACTGGGCCGAGGGCTCGGTGCACGCGTCCTCGCACCGCCTGCGCATCGGCCGCGACGCCACGGTCAAGCACATCGCGGTGACGCTCGGCGGCGACGTCGTGCGCATCACGCCCGACGCCGAGTTCGTCGGCGAGGGCGCGAACGTGAAGATGGTCGGCCTGTACTTCGCCGACGCCGGCCAGCACCAGGAGCAGCGCCTCTTCGTCGACCACGCGGTGCCCAACTGCATCTCGCGCGTCACGTACAAGGGCGCCCTCCAGGGCGAGGGTGCGCACACGGTGTGGGTCGGTGACGTCCTCATCCGGGCCGCCGCCGAGGGCACCGACACGTACGAGCTCAACCGCAACCTCGTCCTGTCCGACGGTGCTCGCGCCGACTCGGTGCCCAACCTCGAGATCGAGACCGGTCTCATCGAGGGCGCCGGGCACGCCAGCGCGACCGGCCGGTTCGACGACGAGCAGCTCTTCTACCTGCGCGCCCGCGGCATCCCGGAGTCCGACGCTCGTCGGCTCGTCGTGCGCGGCTTCTTCGCCGAGCTCATCCACGAGATCGGCGTCCCGTCGATCGAGGAGCGCCTCATCGGGGCGATCGAGCGCGAGCTGGAGAAGTCGATGAGCGTGCTGGACGCGCTGTCAGAGGACACGACGGCCATCACTCACGTCGAGGGTTCCGAGGTGTCCCTCCAGACGGAGCGTGCATGAGCGCCCAGCTGGCCTGCTACGACGAGGACGTGCCCGTCGAGGGCACGCTCCGCGTCGAGCTGGAGGCTGAGCACGGCACGGTCGAGGTCGCGCTCGTGCGTGACTCCGCCGGCGAGCTGCACGCCATCAGCGACATCTGCTCGCACGGCGCCGTCTCCCTGTCGGACGGAGAGGTGGAGGACTGCACGATCGAGTGCTGGCTCCACGGCTCCCGCTTCGACCTGCGCACCGGCAAGCCCACCGGGCCCCCCGCCGTCCGCTCCGTCCCCGTCTACCCCGTGACCGTCGACGGCCAGCGCGTGCTGGTCGACGTCGACGCCCCGCTCTGAACTGACTCCCTGAACTGCCCTGGAAGGAACAGCATGTCCACCCTGGAGATCCGCGACCTGCACGTCAGCGTCGAGACGAAGGAGGGCGCCAAGCAGATCCTGCGCGGCGTCGACCTGACCGTCGCCAGCGGCGAGACCCACGCCATCATGGGTCCGAACGGCTCCGGCAAGTCGACGCTGGCGTACTCGCTGGCCGGCCACCCGAAGTACCACGTCACGAGCGGCACCGTGACGCTGGACGGCGAGGACGTCCTCGCGCTGTCTGTCGACGCCCGCGCCCGCGCCGGGTTGTTCCTGGCGATGCAGTACCCCGTCGAGGTCCCCGGGGTCAGCGTGTCCAACTTCCTGCGCACCGCCAAGACGGCGATCGACGGCCAGGCGCCGCCGCTGCGCACCTGGGTCAAGGACGTCCGCAAGGCGATGGACGACCTGCGCATGGACCCGGCGTTCGCGGAGCGGTCCGTCAACGAGGGCTTCTCGGGCGGCGAGAAGAAGCGCCACGAGATCCTGCAGATGGAGCTCCTCAAGCCGAAGTTCGCGATCCTCGACGAGACCGACTCGGGCCTCGACGTCGACGCGCTGCGCGTCGTATCCGAGGGCGTGAACCGCGTCAAGCAGAACCCGGACGTCGGCGTCCTGCTGATCACGCACTACACGCGGATCCTGCGCTACATCACGCCGGACTTCGTGCACGTGTTCGTGGACGGCAAGGTCGCCGAGGAGGGTGGGCCCGAGCTGGCCGACCGCCTCGAGAACGAGGGCTACGACCGCTTCCTGTCGAGCGCCACGGTTCTCTGAGGCCCACCGTGACCAGCACCCTCGACGGCGCCGCTCGGACGCTCGACGCGTCCGAGCTGGCTGCCGTGCGCGCGGACTTCCCGCTGCTCGCACGGACCCTGCGCGGCGGGCGGCCGCTGGTCTACCTCGACTCCGGGGCAACCTCGCAGAAGCCCGAGGTCGTCCTCGACGCCGAGCAGGACTTCTACGGGCAGCGGAACGCCGCGGTGCACCGGGGCGCGCACCAGCTCGCCGAGGAGGCCACCGAGGCGTTCGAGGACGCGCGTGACCGCGTGGCGTCGTTCGTCGGGGTGTCGCCGGGGTCGCTGGTCTGGACGTCGAACGCGACCGCGGGGATCAACCTCGTCGCCTACGCGATGTCGAACGCGTCGCTCGGCCGCGGGGGAGCGGCCGCGCGGCAGTTCGCGCTGGGCCCGGGCGACGAGATCGTGGTCACCGAGGCGGAGCACCACGCGAACCTGGTGCCGTGGCAGGAGCTCGCGCTGCGCACCGGGGCGACGCTGCGCTGGCTCGGGGTCGACGACGACGGGCGGATCCGCGTCGACGAGCTGGACACCGTGGTCACCGAGCGCACCAAGGTGCTGGCGTTCACCCACGCCTCGAACGTGACGGGTGCGATCACACCGGTCGAGCCGTTCGTCGCCCGCGCTCGCGCGGTGGGCGCTCTGACCGTGCTGGACGCCTGCCAGTCGGTCCCGCACCTGCCGGTGGACCTGACGGCCCTGGGTGTCGACTTCGCGGCGTTCTCGGGGCACAAGATGCTCGGCCCGACGGGTGTCGGCGCGCTCTACGGGCGGCGCGAGCTGCTCGAGGCGATGCCGCCGGTGACGACGGGTGGCTCGATGGTCGAGGTCGTCACCATGGAGTCGACGACGTACGCACCTCCGCCGCAGCGGTTCGAGGCCGGCACGCAGATGGTCGCCCAGACCGTCGGGATGGGCGCCGCGGCGTCCTACCTGGCCGAGCTGGGCATGGACGCCGTCGCCGCGCACGAGGCGCACCTGGCGCGGCTGCTGCTCGACGCCGTCGCCTCGGTGCCCGGCGTGCGGGTCATCGGCCCGACCGACACCCGCGACCGCCTGGCCACCGTCTCGTTCGTCGTCGACGGCGTGCACGCGCACGACGTCGGCCAGGTGCTCGATGACGCCGGGGTGGCCGTGCGGGTGGGCCACCACTGCGCGCAGCCCCTGCACCGGCGGTTCGGCGTAGCGTCGACGTCACGCGCCAGCGCGGCGGTCTACACGACCGACGAGGAGATCGAGGTCTTCCGGGAAGCACTGACGGGGGTCCGGGCGTTCTTCGGTCTGGAGGTGTCATGAGCACGGGATCGATGGAGCAGCTGTACCAGCAGGTCATCCTCGACCACGCGAAGTTCCCGCACGGCAAGGGACTGGGCGCGGCGGGGGACAGCCACCTGCACACGGGGGAGTCGCACCAGGTGAACCCCACCTGCGGCGACGAGGTCACGCTGCAGGTGGACCTCGACACGTCTGGCGGCGCCGCCGTCGTCCGTGACGTCCGCTGGGACGGTCAGGGGTGCAGCATCTCGCAGGCCTCGGTCTCGGTGCTGCACGACCTGGTGGTCGGCAACGACCTCGCCACGGTGGACCAGCTCGGCGGCACGTTCCGCGCGCTCATGCAGACGCGCGGCAACGGGCTGGACGAGGAGGCCGAGGACGCCCTCGGCGACGCGACCGCCTTCACGGGCGTCGCCAAGTACCCCGCGCGGATCAAGTGCGCCCTGCTCGGCTGGGCGGCGCTGACCGACGCACTCATCAAGACCGGCGCACGGGAGAACTCATGAGCACGGACACACCCTCGCCCGCCCCCATCACCGTGGCCGACATCGAGGAGGCCATGCGCGACGTCATCGACCCCGAGCTGGGCATCAACGTCGTCGACCTCGGGCTGGTCTACGGGCTCACCATCGACCAGACCAACACGGCCGTCATCGACATGACGCTCACGTCGGCGGCCTGCCCGCTGACCGACGTCATCGAGGACCAGTCGGCGCAGGCGCTCGAGGGCCTCGTCGACGGGTTCCGCATCAACTGGGTGTGGATGCCGCCGTGGGGCCCCGAGAAGATCACGCCCGACGGCCGCGAGCAGATGCGGGCCCTCGGCTTCAACATCTGAGGTCGCACTCTCCGAAGCCCCGGTCAGCCCTGTGCTGGCCGGGGCTTTTGCGTGCAGGAACAGCGGTCGGCGGGGGGCTCGATGGAGCATCGTGAGGGGATGAGAGCACTCGAGGGAAACGTCGCCACCGCCCCGATCGCGTTCCGGCCTCGCGCCGATGCCGTCGTCGTCAGCGCGGTGACGGCCGCGACCGGTGCCGCGCTGCTCGCCGTCGCGTGGTCGATCGGGAGCGTCGGCTGGATGCTCGCCGACGTGCCGGGCGCCGCCAACAGCGTGCTGGGGGAGGCCGCGTTGGCGTTGTTCGGCGCGGGGTTCGTGATCGTCGCCGTCGTCGGAGCGGCCGCTCGGCGGCGAGGGGTTCAGCGCAGGGCGGGCGTCGTCGCGGTGCTCCTGTGCGTGACCGCGATGCTGCTGGCCGTGGTGGGTGCGGGCCGGTTCGCCGCTCACTCGGCCGCGTCGGTGCTCCGGCCTGTGCTCGTGGACGCTGGGTCGCTGAACACGTCGGGCTCGAACGGTGTCGCGATGCTGGCCGTCGCCCTGAGCCTGGCGGCGGCAGCGCTCATCGTGCTGCGCGTGGGGCGCACTCGCCCCTGAGGCCTCAGAGCTGGTCGGTGGCGAAGGTGTCGCAGGCCGCGATCGTGCCCTGCTCATAGCCGGTGGTGAACCAGCGCTCGCGCTGCTCGCTCGACCCGTGGGTCCACGAGTCCGGGTTCACTCCACCGCCCGACTGCTCCTGGATGTTGTCGTCACCGACGGCCTCGGCAGCGCCCAGGGCGTTCTGGAGCTGCGCCTGCGTGATCGGCTCGAGGTAGGTGACGCCGGTGTCCGGGTCCACGGTCGTCGCTGCGTTCCCGGCCCACATGCCGGCGTAGCAGTCCGCCTGGAGCTCGACGCGGACGGAGTCGGAGTCCGCCCCGGTGCCCTGGCGCTCGGCCTGGTCCATCACGCCGGTGATCTGCTGGATGTGGTGGCCGTACTCGTGCGCGATGACGTACTGCTCGGCCAGGGGCCCGTCCTCGGCACCGAGCTGGGCCAGCTGGTCGAAGAACGAGACGTCCACGTAGATCGTCGCGTCGGGCGGGCAGTAGAACGGCCCGGTGGAGCTCGACGCGTTGCCGCAGCCGGTGCTGACGGCGGCGTTGAAGGACACCGCCTCGGGGATGCTGAACTGGCCGCCGGCGGCCGGGATGGTCGCGCCCCAGAACGTGTCGAGCGAGTCGAGGGTCGCGCTGTACAGGCACTCACGGTCGGTGTTGGCCTGCTCGGCCGTGCAGGCACCGACGGTCTCCCCGGTCTCCGGCGCCGGCTGCTGGGCGCCACCGGTGACCCCCGACAGGTCCACGCCCGTGAACAGGTAGACGACGAGCGCGAGGATGCCGATCGCACCGCCGCCCGCCGCGACCTTGCCGCCGCCGCCCTTGCGGACACGGCCGCCACCGAAGCTGCCACCCTCCTGGAACGTCACGCAGGCAACCTAGCCGCGCGCGAGTCCGTCCGCCCGTCGAGAGCGGGTGATCAGCGCTCGTCGAGACCCCGGGCGGCGAGCGCGTCGCCGGTGGCGCGGGCGTGGGCGACCATCCGGACCGCGGCGGGCACGAGGATCGCGCGCGGCTCGCGCTCCAGCCCTCGGGCGCGTGCGGCGTCGCGCGTCTCCAGCGACATCCGGGCCAGCACGGGGATGGTCCGCAGGAAGAGGCCGACGGCAAGCGCGAACGTCTCGGGGCGCAGACCGACGTGCCGGAGCGGGCGCGCGAGGCGGGTGAGCACGTCCAGGAGCGTGTCCGCACGCGTGGTGGCCGTGACGACCGCGGCCAGGAGCACGAGGGCCACCAGGTCGACGGCGACCTCGACGGCGGTGGCCCAGCCGCGCGCCCACCACTGGTAGGCGCCGATGAGCGCCGCCGTGAGGAGCGCCGGCACGAGCCCCCGGGTGGTGCGGTGCCACGGGACGCGTGCCACCAGCTGGGCCAGCAGCGCGACGGCGAGGAAGACCAGCGCCGACACCGGCCCGTGGACGGCGACGACGGCGATCGCGAACACCGCCAGGAACGCGAGCTTGAACCCCGCCGGCGCGCGGTGGATGACGCTGGTGCCGGGGTGGTAGAGCCCGAGCGGACCGGCCCACGGAGGGCGGATCGGCCCGCTCACGTCGGCACCTGCATCAGCGCCCGGTACGACGCGACGCCGTCGGCCGGGTCCCCGTCGAACACCACCGCACCGTCGTCGATCACCAGGACGCGCTGCGCCCGGAGCGCGGCGTCGAGGTCGTGGGTCACCGTGATCACCTGCTGGTCGAGACCGTCCAGCAGTCGGTCGACCACGCCGCGCCACCGCAGGTCGAGCAACGTCGTCGGTTCGTCGCACACCAGCACCGCGGGCTCGGTCGCGAGGACGGAGGCCAGGGCGAGCAGCTGGCGCTGGCCCCCGGACAGAGCGTGCACGGGGACCTCGGCGCGATCGGCCAGCCCGAGGCGCGCGAGCGCGGCACGGGCAGCGACGTCCCGTTCGGCCGAGGTCAGCGGGAGGCGGCGCAGCGACAGGGCGACGTCCTCGACCGGCGTCGGCATGACGAGCTGCGCGTCGGGGTCGGTGAACATGAACCCGACCCTGCGACGCACCGCCGCCCCGTCCCGCGCGGTGTCCAGGCCGTCGACCCGCACGGTGCCGGACGACGGCAGGACCAGCCCGTTGAGCAGCCGGGCCAGGGTCGACTTGCCCGAGCCGTTCGCCCCGACGATCGCGATGCGGCGCTCGGCGAGCTCCAGGGTCACCGGTCCGAGCAACCGCACGATCCGGTCGGCGCCGCCGTCCGGGTCCGGGCTGTAGGCGGTGACGAGGACGTCGTCGAGCGCGATCATCGGTAGGTCAGCGGCGGGAGCGCAGCATGTCGGGGAACGCCTTGAAGATCGCGACGGCCACCGCGGCGGCGGCGAGGTTCTTGATCACGTCACCGGGCCAGTACACGACGTCGATCGCCAGGGCCTCGCGGAACGTGATCCCCAGCCGCGCCATGAGGCCGACGATCCCGGCGGGGTGGATCACGACGAAGCTCGTGGCCAGCCCTGCCACGAACAGCAGCGGGTAGCGCCACGCGGAGGCGGCGTGGCGGACGCCGTCGCCGAACCAACGGGCCAGACGCTCGGCGAACGAGGACGCCATGAGCCGGTCCGCAAGCCGCAGGGCCAGCCCGCCGAAGCCGCCGGCCACCACGGCGGCGAGCGGGAACGAGAGCAGGTAGCCCACCGACGGCTTGCTCAGCACGACGAGCGCGCCGGTGCCCTCCGCGAAGATCGGCAGGCCGACCAGCCCGAGAGCCAGGTACAGCAGGGCGGCCAGGCCGCCGCGGCGCCACCCGAGCACCAGGCCGGCGAGGATCACCCCGAAGGTCTGGAGGGTGATGGGAACGCCGGACGGGGTCGGGATGCCGGGCAGGATCGCGCACACCGCGATGAACGCCGCGAAGGTGGCGACGAGGGCGACGTCCGTCGAGGCGGAGGAGCGGGCGATCGGGACGGGAAGTGCGGCGGCGGTCTCGTTCTCAGGTGCGCTGGTCATGGCTACCCCTTGATCGTCGTGGCGTATCGGTGCGATCCCGGGGCACGTCGTCGGACCCTTGCGACCGGACGCCACGCTAGCCGGAAGTAGACTTGCTGGCGTTTGTGCCCGCGGCCAACGCCAGCGCGGCGAACTCGGAGGAAACCGTCAAGTGATCACTGCCCAGGCTGTCGAGCTGCGCATCGGCGCACGCGTGCTGCTCGAGGAGTCGTCGTTCCGCATCGCGGCCGGCGACCGGATCGGTCTGGTCGGACGCAACGGCGCCGGCAAGACCACGCTCACCAAGACCCTGGCGGGGGAGACCCAGCCCACCGGCGGCCAGATCGTGCGCTCCGGGGAGGTCGGCTACCTCCCGCAGGACCCCCGCACGGGAGACCTGGACGCGCTCGCGATGGACCGGGTGCTCTCCGCGCGCGGCCTCGACGAGATCGTCCGCGCGATGCGCGTGACCGAGGGTGCCATGGCCAGCACCGACGACGACGTGCGGGACAAGGCGATGGAGCGCTACACGCGCCTCGACGCCCGGTTCAACGCCGCCGGCGGGTACGCCGCCGAGAGCGAGGCGCACCGCATCGCGTCGAACCTCGGGCTCGACGAGCGCGTGCTCGCCCAGACGATCGGCACGCTCTCCGGTGGCCAGCGCCGTCGAGTCGAGCTCGCCCGGATCCTCTTCTCGGGCGTCGACACGCTGCTGCTCGACGAGCCGACCAACCACCTCGACGCCGACTCGATCCTGTGGCTGCGCGACTACCTGCGCACGTACTCGGGCGGCTTCGTGGTGATCTCCCACGACGCCGACCTGCTGCGCGCCACGGTCAACAAGGTGTTCCACCTGGACGCCAACCGCTCCCAGCTCGACCAGTACGCGCTCGGCTGGGACGCGTACCTCCAGCAGCGGGAGACCGACGAGAAGCGCCGCCGCCGTGAGCGCGCCAACGCCGAGAAGAAGGCCTCCGCCCTCATGGCGCAGGCCGACAAGATGCGCGCGAAGGCCACGAAGACCGTCGCCGCGCAGAACATGGCGCGTCGGGCCGAGCGTCTGCTGTCCGGTCTCGAGGAGGTGCGCGCGTCGGACAAGGTCGCGCGTCTGCGGTTCCCCGAGCCGGCGTCCTGCGGCAAGACCCCGCTGACCGCGTCGGGGCTGTCCAAGACCTACGGGTCGCAGGAGGTCTTCACGGACGTCGACCTGGCCATCGACCGAGGGAGCAAGGTCGTCGTGCTGGGCCTCAACGGCGCCGGCAAGACCACCCTGCTGCGCATCCTCGGCGGGATCGAGAAGTCCGACACCGGCGAGGTCCGCCCGGGGCACGGTCTCAAGCTCGGGTACTACGCCCAGGAGCACGAGACGCTCGACCTCGAGCGCACGGTCGTGGAGAACCTCAAGTCCGCCGCGCCCGACCTCACCGAGACCCAGGTGCGGTCGGTGCTCGGCTCGTTCCTGTTCTCGGGCGACGACGCCGACAAGCCCGCCCGCGTGCTGTCCGGCGGCGAGAAGACCCGCCTGGCGCTCGCGGCCCTGGTGGTCTCCAGCGCCAACGTGCTGCTCCTCGACGAGCCGACGAACAACCTCGACCCGGCTTCCCGCGAGGAGATCCTGGCGGCTCTGCGCGGCTACGCGGGCGCTGTCGTCCTGGTGTCGCACGACGAGGGCGCCGTCGCGGCGCTCGACCCGGAGCGCGTGCTGCTGCTGCCCGACGGCGACGAGGACCTGTGGAACCCGGCGTACCTGGACCTGATCGCGCTGGCCTAGCGGTCGTCCCGGCCGGGCTGCGCCAGCTGGGCGTCGATCAAGGCGTCCTCGGCATCCTCGTCGCGACCTCCGCGCCGGTGCGGCACGTCCGGGGCCGTCGGGGAGCGACGCTGCCGCGGCGCGTCCCGGGTGGGCCACAGCTCGACGCCCGACACGGTGACCGGCAGGGGTGCCTGTGCGGGCGGATCGCCGGCCGCCGCGGCCCGCTCGTCCTGGAGCTCGCGGCGGGCGCCCAGGCAGAACGCGACGAGGCCTCCGAGCGCGAACGTCCACCACTGGAACGCGTACGACAGGTGCGAGCCCGGGTCGGTGCTCGGCGCGGGCAGCTGCCCGGGGACCGGGGAGATCGACGGGTCCTCGGCGGTCATGGCGACGTAGGCGTCGTAGGACTGGCCCTCGACGCCCCCGGCGGCGAGCACCTGGTCGACGGCGATCGCCTGCACCTGGCCCGCGGGAGCGGTGCGGTCGGACGCGGGCTCGTCGTGGCGCAGCCGAGCGGTGAGCGTGATCGTCCCCTCCGGCGGCTCCGGTGGGGTCACGTCGACGCTCCCGTCCGCACCGGGCTCCACCCAGCCGCGGTCGACGACGAGCACCGTGCCGGCGTCCTCCACGACGAACGGCACGAGCACGTGATAGGCCGCCGCGCCGTCGACGGGACGGTTGCGCAGCAGGACGGTCCCGCTCGGCTCGTAGTGCCCGACCACCGTCACGCGCCGCCACACGTCCGCGTCGGTCAGAGGGGTGCCGGGGGAGTCGAGCACCGCCGCCAGCGGCACCGGCTCGGCCGACCAGTTGGTCTCCACCACGGCGATCGCGCCGTCGCGCCACACGTGCCGGTTCCACTGCCACCGGCCGAGGAACGTGCACGCGACCGCGAGCACGATGCCCACCAGGACCAGCCCCGTCGCGCGGCGGGCCGCGGGGCTCATGACCGAGGAGCGGACTCGAGCTCCGCCACGGGGACGACGCCCTGGAGGAAGCCGCGCACGTCGAGGAACGAGCCGAGGTGCTCCCGATGGACGTCGCACGCGAGCCAGACCTTGCGGCGCTCCGGGGTGTGCAGCTTCGGGTTGTTCCACAGCAGGCCCCAGGTGGCGTCGGCCCGGCAGCCGCGGCTGCTGCAGATCAGGTCGTCGACGGCGTCGGGCACCGGGCCGAACAGGCTCACGCGCGACCGTCCGGGTGGTCGGAGGAGCCGAGGCCCCGCGGGGCGCCCGAGCCGGGACCGATCTCGCGGGCGGCCATGAACGTGCCGTCCGAGTCGCGGCGCTCGCGGCCCGCGTTGGCGAACAGCACCGCGGAGTAGGGCAGGACGACGGCCGCGACGATCAGGAGCAGGGAGGTCCACATGGGGATGCGGCCCCAGGTGAGCACGGCCCCGGCGAAGCAGAGGATGCGGATGCCCATCTGGATCAGGTAGCGCTTCTGGCGACGGGCAAGGTCGTCCGCGAGCGGCTCGGGTGCGCTGGTGATGCTGTGGACCTCCTCCGAGGGGAGGTCCGGGCGCCGACGGCTGCTGCTCACCACGTGATTCTAGTCCGGCGAGCCTGTGGCGGCGCTGAGGGACGGTGTTGTGCACGTCCCACAATGCGGCGCGACGAACGTGGGCGCGGACCCTGCCGCAAGGCGCGCGAGACGTCGGATAGCGTCGTGTCCCGTGCCTGAGACTTCCGACCACACAGCCACCTCCCGCAGCGTCCTCGTCACCGGGGCGAACCGTGGCATCGGCCGCTCGATCGCCGAGCGGTTCGTCGCCAACGGCGACAAGGTGGCCACGATCTACCGCTCGGGTGACCTGCCGGACGGCGTCCTCGGCGTGGTCGGCGACGTGCGGGACACCGCGAGCGTCGACGCGGCGTTCGCCGAGATCGAGGCTGCGCACGGCCCGGTCGAGGTGCTCGTCGCCAACGCCGGTGTCACTCGCGACCAGCTGCTCATGCGGATGACCGACGAGGAGTTCTCCGAGGTCATCGACGTCAACCTCACCGGCGCCTTCCGGTGCGCGCGACGCGCCAGCAAGGGCATGATCCGGCTGCGCCGCGGGCGCATCATCTTCATCTCCTCGGTGGTCGGCCTCTACGGGTCGGCCGGCCAGGTGAACTACGCGGCGTCCAAGTCGGCGCTCGTCGGCATGGCGCGCTCGATCACGCGGGAGCTCGGCGGTCGGGCGATCACGGCGAACGTCGTCGCGCCCGGGTTCATCGACACCGACATGACGCGCGCACTGCCCGAGGACAAGCAGAAGGCCTACCGCGACTCCATCCCGCTCGGCCGGTTCGCCCTGCCCGACGAGGTGGCCGGCGTCGTCGAGTTCATCGCCTCCGACGCGGCCGGCTACATCTCCGGGGCGGTCATCCCCGTCGACGGCGGCCTGGGCATGGGCCACTGACCTCAACCTGTTGCACGGCGACACGACAGAACGGAACGCACATGGGTCTGCTCGACGGCAAGAAGCTCCTGATCACCGGGGTCCTCACGGACGGGTCGATCGCCTTCCACGTGGCGCGCCTGGCGCAGCAGGAGGGCGCGGAGGTGCTGCTTACCTCGTTCGGCCGTCAGTTCCGGCTCACGCAGGCGATCTCAAGGCGGCTCCCGAAGGAGGCGCAGGTCCTCCAGCTCGACGTCACCGACACCGACGACCTCGCCGCGCTCGCGGACCGCGTCCGGGAGGCGGGCTTCGACTCGCTGGACGGCGTGGTGCACTCGATCGGGTTCGCGCCGCAGTCCGTGATGGGCGGCAACTTCCTGGCCGGCGAGTGGGACGACGTCGCGACGGCCCTCCAGGTCAGCGCCTACTCGCTCAAGTCTCTCGCGGTCGCCACGCAGCCCTTGCTCAGCTCGGGCGGCGCGATCGTCGGCCTCACGTTCGACGCCCGCTACGCCTGGCCGGTGTACGACTGGATGGGCGTCGCCAAGGCGGCGTTCGAGTCGACCTCGCGCTACCTGGCCCGCGACCTGGGCCCGCACGGCATCCGGGTGAACCTGGTCTCCGCCGGGCCGATCCGCACCACGGCCGCCAAGTCGATCCCCGGCTTCGAGGCGATGGAGGGCGGCTGGCCCGAGCGCGCACCGCTGGGCTGGGACGCGTTCGACCCGGAGCCGACGGCCCGTGCGGTCGCCGCGCTGCTCTCCGACTGGTTCCCGGCGACGACGGGCGAGATCGTGCACGTCGACGGCGGCTACCACGCGATGGGCCTGTGACGATCCCGTCGCGGATGGCACTCTGAGCGAGTGACGTCCGACTCCGGCACCCGGCGACTGCTGCTCCTGCGGCATGCCAAGGCCGAGCACCCCGACCTCATCGCGGACATCCAGCGCCCGTTGTCGCTGCACGGTCGGCGCCAGTCGGCGCACGTCGGTGAGGCCCTGGCGGCGGACGACCTCGTGCCGGACCTCGTGCTCTGTTCCGCGAGCGTGCGGACGCGGCAGACGTGGGACCTGGCGCGTGCGTCGCTCGGGGCCGACCCTGACGTGCGGTTCCTCGACGAGCTCTACTACGCGGGCTCGCGCGCGCTGATCGACCTGGTCCGCGCGGTCTCCGCCGACGTCCGCACGCTGCTCGTCGTCGGCCACGAGCCCACGATGTCGCAGTCGGCGGTCGCCCTCGCCGGTCCCGAGTCTGACCCCGACATCCTGGCGCGCGTGCGCGCGGGGGTGCCGACGGCGAGCTGGTCCCTGCTGGAGGTCGACGGCTGGGACGCGCTCGGCAGCGGGTCGGCGACGCTGCGCAGGCTCGTGCTGCCCGGCTGAGGTCAGGCTCGTCGGTGGGACGCGCTCGGCCAGACCGAGCTCGACGCCTGCCGCTCTACGACGACGGCGTCGGCCCGTCCGCCGGCTTCTCGGTCGGCTCCGCGTAGAACTTCCACCCCGCCGGGGCCGCGGGCCAGCTCGGGTCGGGCTGCCACCGCGGCGGCGGACGCCAGCCGGCGGGCGGCGTCGGCCACCCGGGCGCAGGGACGAACCGGTGGGTGGAGGGTGGGCGCTGCGAGACGGCGGCCGCGACGATGGTGCACGCAGCCGGGATCTCGAGCACCGCCAGTGCGGTGACGATCGCGGCGACCTGGACCCAGGCGTTCGAGGCGACACCGGCCACGCCCAGGTTGTCCGGGAGGTTCGCTCCTCCGCGGAGCAGCACGGCCAACGAGGTGACGAGCGCGGCGCCGGCGAGCGCGATCGCGACCGCGCGGTGGCGGCGCCGCAGTGCGACGAACGCGCCGACGAGCACGGCGGCACCCAGCGCCGTCAGCGTGACGGCCAGGAGGCCGAGCCAGGGCTCGGGCGACATCACCACGACGCCGACCGGAGCATCCGTTGCGTCCGAGACGTCCATCCACGCCCACTCGGCGACGTCCTGGCCGCGAGAGGGTTCCCAGCTCGACGTCAGGGGGACCCCGGGGGCACTGACGTAGACGTCGACCAGCGTCGCGTCCTGGGCCAGGATCCAGGCCACGGCGTCGCGGGTGTCGAGTGAGACGCGGGGATGCGGCCCGGGCTCGTACACGTCAGGCGCGTCGATGACGGCGAAGGGGTAGCCCGCGCCGTTCGGTTCGACTCGGACGGCGAGGGACGTCGCGGCGGGGAAGAGACGGGTGCCGATGGCGTGGCCCCAGGTCAGAAGCTGCGCATCGCTGCGGGCGGCGCTGTCGTCCAGGAACACCTGGGCGGTGGTGGACCCATCCGTGTTGACGACGACGTCGATGTCGACGGCGTCCGTCTGGCCGGACGGCCCGTACGGGTCGCACGCCGCGAGGCTCGCCATCACGACCGCGGCCAGGGCGGCGACGATCGCTCTCTTCACCGTCGCACTGTGTCAGAGCCGCCCGTCCAGGCGGTGGGATTCGCGGACGACGATGCGGATCCGTGATGCAGGCGAGGTCGTCGGACGGTCGACACGGACGTCGCAGCACGGGGCCAAACCCTCAAGCCCGGCGTGCCGTCTGCCGTAGTCCCTGACAGGAGGCGAGCCACATGACCACCACGCAGCACGACCGCACCGCTCCGCACGCCAGCGCGACCGCCGAGCAGCTCCGCGCGCGGCGGCACGAGCACGTGGCCCGAGCCCGGGCCGCCCATCTGATGCTCGCGGCCCGCCGGGCCCGCCACGGTGCCGACGCCGCCGCCGTCGCCGCAGCCGCCGCTCCCGAGGACGAGCGGCTGATGCGGCAGGCCCAGGCACTGGAGGTGACCGCCGACCACGTCGAGACGGCCGCGACCGCTGCTCGGCGCGAGTGGGCGCTGGCGTCGTTGGCGGCGGACGACCGGCTGCGCCTCTTCGTCGACGCCGACCTGGCGTGCGACGTTCCGACGCAACGAACCGATGCCCGCGGATCCTCCCTCGGATCCGGGCAGCAGGCTCGCCAGCGCTGACCAGCTAGCGGCTGGGCCCGCGCGGTCCGTGCCAGCCCTCGGTCACGACGCGAAGACGGGCAGGTCGAGGACGGCGTCCAGGCGATCGCGCACGACGGCGTCGGCGGCCGCGCACAGCAGCGGCTTGGCGTTGTAGGCGATCCCGAACCCCGCGGCGACCACCATGTCGAGGTCGTTGGCGCCGTCGCCGATGGCGATCGTGCGCTCCATCGGGATGCCGACCGAGGCCGCGTACTCGCGCAGGGTCCGTGCCTTCGCCGCCCGGTCCACGACCGCTCCGCTCACCCGGCCGGTGAGCCGGCCGTCGACCACCTCGAGGGCGTTCGCCCTGGTCAGCGTGATGCCGAACGACGCCGCGAGGGGTCGGACGATCTCGATGAACCCACCCGAGACGAGGCCCACGGGCCACCCCCGCGCACGCATCTCTGTCACGAGCTCCGCGGCGCCCGGGGACGGCTCCACCTCGGCGAGCACGTCGGCCAGCACGCTGTCCGGGAGCCCGGTCAGCGTCGCCACCCGCTGGTGCAGGGACTCGGCGAAGTCGATCTCGCCGCGCATGGCGCGCTCGGTGATCTCGGTGACGAGCTCCTCGGAGCCCGCCCGGGCGGCGAGCATCTCGACGACCTCGCCGGTGATGAACGTCGAGTCGACGTCCATCACGACGAGGCGGGGCGGCTGCGGGCTCACGGGACCGCAGGGTAGCGGCGCGTGCGCACGGGTGCGCCCCCTGCTCAGTCCTTGATGACCGAGCCCTTGGGGACGACCGTGATGCCCGACTCCGTGACGGTGAATCCGCGTGCGCGGTCGTGGTCGTGGTCGAGCCCGATGCGGACGCGTTCCGGCACGGTGACGTTCTTGTCGATGATGGCCCGGTGCACCTGCGCGTACCGGCTGACGTGCACGTCGTCCATGAGCACCGAGTCGGTGACCTGCGCCCACGAGTGCAGCCGGACGCCCGGGGACAGCACGGACCCGGACACGGTCGCGCCCGAGATCAGCACGCCCGGCGACACGACCGAGTCGACGGCGTGGCCCAGCCTGCCTGCGCCGGCGTGGACGAACTTGGCCGGCGCCATGCTGGTGTACCCGCTGTACAGCGGCCACTCGTCGTTGTAGAGGTTGAACACCGGCTCGATCGAGATGAGGTCGATGTTCGCCTCGTAGAACGCGTCGATCGTCCCCACGTCGCGCCAGTAGTCGCGGTCGCGCGGGGTCGAGCCCGGGACGTCGTTGCGCAGGAAGTCGTAGACCCCGGCGGTGCCGCGCTCGACGAAGTACGGCGCGATGTCACCGCCCATGTCGTGGCGGGAGCTCACGTTCTCGGCATCGGCCGCCACGGCCGCCACCAAGGCGTCCGTGTTGGCCACGTAGTTGCCCATGGACGCCAGGATCTCGCCGGGGGAGTCGGCCAGGCCCACGGGGTCGGTCGGCTTCTCGAGGAACGCCTTGATGCGGGTCGGGTCCGTCGGGTCCACCTCGATGACGCCGAACTGGTCGGCCTCCTCGATCGGCTGACGGATCGCCGCGACGGTGAACTCGGCGCCCGACGCGATGTGGGCGTCGACCATCTGGGAGAAGTCCATCCGGTACACGTGGTCGGCTCCGACCACGACGACGATGTCGGGCCGCTCGTCCTCGATGATGTTGAGGCACTGGTAGATGGCGTCGGCGGAGCCCAGGTACCAGTGCTTGCCCACCCGCTGCTGCGCCGGGACGGCGGCGACGTAGTTGCCCAGCAGCGGCGACATGCGCCACGTCTTCGAGACGTGGCGGTCGAGGCTGTGGGACTTGTACTGGGTGAGCACGATGACGTGCAGGTACCGGGAGTTGATGACGTTCGACAAGGCGAAGTCGATGAGCCGGTAGAGCCCCCCGAAGGGCACCGCCGGCTTGGCGCGGTGGGCGGTGAGGGGCATCAAGCGCTTGCCCTCCCCACCAGCGAGGACGATAGCGAGGACACGCGGCGCTGCCATGGGCACGACCCTAGGCCCACCGCGCGGTCCCAGCGAGGCGTGACTTCGCTCACGCGCTAGCGTGTCGGCGGGAGAACCGGTCGTCGGTGCCGGTGGCGAGGGGATGGTTGCTGTGCGAGTCGACCTGCTGACCCGGGAGTACCCGCCGCACGTGTACGGCGGAGCGGGCGTCCACGTCGCGGGGTTGACCCGGGTGCTCGAGCGCACCATCGACGTGCGCGTGCACTGCTTCGACGGCCCGCGCGACGCACCGGGCGTGACGGGCTACTCCGTCCCCACCGAGCTCGCGGGGGCCAACGCAGCGCTCCAGACGTTCGGGATCGACCTCGAGATGGCCGACGCGGTGGGCGCGGTCGGCGCCGACGGCGTCGCGTCCGACCTGGTGCACTCGCACACCTGGTACGCCAACCTCGGCGGCCACCTCGCCGGGTTGTTGCACGGGCTGCCGCACGTCGTCTCGGCGCACAGCCTCGAGCCGCTGCGCCCGTGGAAGGCCGAGCAGCTGGGCGGCGGCTACGCCCTGTCCAGCTGGGCCGAGAAGACCGCGTACGAGGGTGCTGCGGCCGTCATCGCGGTCAGCGGCGGCATGCGCGAGGACATCCTGCGGGCCTACCCGAGCGTGGACCCGGCGCGGGTCAAGGTGGTGCACAACGGGATCGACCTCGACCAGTGGCAGCGACCGACCAGCGACGAGGCGGTGGCGAAGGCCGCGGCGACCGTCCGGGCGCTGGGCATCGACGCGTCCCGCCCCAGCGTCGTCTTCGTGGGCCGGATCACCCGGCAGAAGGGCCTGCCGTACTTCCTGCGCGCGGTCGAGCTGCTGCCGCCCGAGGTCCAGGTGGTCCTCTGCGCGGGAGCGCCGGACACGCCGCAGATCATGGCGGAGGTGACCGGGCTGGTCGAGCAGCTGCGCACCAAGCGGTCCGGGGTCGTCTGGATCGAGCAGATGCTGCCGCGCGACGAGCTGATCGCCGTCCTCATGCACGGCACGGTCTTCGCGTGCCCGTCGGTCTACGAGCCGCTCGGCATCGTCAACCTCGAGGCCATGGCGGTCGGCCTGCCGGTGGTCGGGACCGCGACCGGGGGCATCCCGGAGGTCATCGACGACGGCGTCACAGGCCGGCTCGTGCCGATCGACCAGCTCCAGGACGGCACGGGCACGCCGGTCGACCCGGACCGGTTCGTGCACGACCTGGCCGAGGCGCTCACCGACGTCGTCGGCGACGAGGCGCGGACGGCGCAGTGGGGTCTGGCGTCGCGCAGGCGGGTCGAGGACCACTTCACGTGGGAGGCGATCGCCGAGCGGACGCTGGAGGTGTATCGAGCGGCGCTCGGCTGACCGTCAGGCCGTCACCTGGGACGCCGCGGCGGCCATCGCCCGGCGGGCCATGCGGTCCACCTCGCGCAGCGCCGTCGACCTCTGGTCGGCCTGCCACAGGTTCACCGCCGCGCCGTCGTCCTGCGTGGCCAGGGCGACGATCGCCCGCAGCCGCGCCGCGCTGGCGAGCACCCGCACACGGCGGCCGTCGAGCCGGTCGGGCAGCCGCCACGCGGGCAGCTCCAGCTCCCGCAGGGCGGCCACCGTCTCGGCGGCGTCGGGGCGCCACTGCGCGACGTCGAGGCGGACCAGCGCCTCGGTCGCCTGGAGCAGCCCGTGGCGCAGCTCGCGTTCCGCGTCCTGGAGCGTCCCGGTCTGCGCGTGCACCGCGTGCCGCCAGTCGGGGACGTCGGAGAGCTCCCACGTGACCAGGTGCCCGGGTTCGAGCGCGGACCCGAAGCGCTGCACCACGGGTACCGCGACGAGGCACTCCTGCGGGGTGCGGATCAGCACGGCCTCGCCGGCCTCGGTCGCCGCGGAGCTCACCGTCGCCGGCGTGGCGCCCGGGTCGCCCGGCACGGGCAGCACGGCGGCGACGTCGCGGGGCGCGCCGGCGCACGCGTCGAGGAGCGCACCGAGCGGCTGGTCGGTGAGGTCGTCGCGGAGCGGCTCGTCGTGCGACGGCCGGCGCTGGACCGTGTGCGGCTCGTCGTCGGACTGCACGGCGTCGACGAGCACCGCGCGGTCGGTGCTGTCGTCCGCCAGCCAGAGCGCGAGGAGGACGGAGCGGGGGAGCTCCAGGGTCAGGTCCACGGGACAACCGTAGGTCGTGACCGAGGGCACCGACGAGCGGCCCGTCGTGGGCCGCCGACGTGCGGCTCGACGGTTAGGGTCATGCCCATGACCGACGTGCTCGACCTCCAGGCCGTGACGATCCGCCGGGGAACGACGACGATCCTCGACGAGGTGACGTGGACGGTCCGCGAGGGCGAGCGGTGGGTGGTGCTCGGCCGCAACGGCGCGGGCAAGACCACGCTGCTCCAGGTCGCGTCCGGACGGATGCACCCGACGGGCGGGACCGCCGACCTGCTCGGCGAGCGGCTGGGCCGGGTCGACGTCTTCGAGCTGCGCCCGCGCATCGGCCTGTCCAGCGCGTCGCTCGCGGACCGCATCCCACCGGGGGAGAGCGTGCGCGACGTCGTGCTCACCGCCGCGTACGGCGTGACCGGCCGGTGGCGTGAGGAGTACGAGGCGCTCGACGACTCGCGGGCCTCGGACCTCTTGGCCGCGTTCGGCGTGGCGCACCTGTCCGACCGCACCTTCGGCACCCTGTCCGAGGGGGAGCGCAAGCGCGTGCAGATCGCCCGCTCGCTGATGACGGATCCCGAGCTGCTGCTGCTCGACGAGCCCGCCGCGGGGCTCGACCTCGGGGGCCGCGAGGAGCTCGTCGCGGCACTCGCCGAGCTGGCCGGCGACCACCGTTCTCCGGTCATGGTGCTGGTCACGCACCACGTCGAGGAGATCCCGCCCGGCTTCACGCACCTCCTGCTGCTGCGTCAGGGCAAGGCGTTCGCGGCCGGCCCGATCGACGAGGTGCTGACTCCGGAGACGTTGTCGGGTGCATTCGATCTCCCGCTCGTCGTGGACAAGACGGACGGTCGCTGGTCGGCGCGCGCCGCTTCCTCTCAGGGCTGAGCATTTCCCCACAGGTTCGCAAAGAACCCGTCTAGTATCGGTTGGACAGCAGGATCCGGCGTCGGACCTGCCCTGACCGAGGGAGTGGGCACCGATGGGTTGGCTGTGGTGGATCGGAGCGGCTCTCGCGCTGGGCATCCTGGAGATGCTCTCGCTCGACCTGGTGCTCGCGATGTTCGCCGGCGGCGCCATCGCGGGTGCGATCGCCTACTGGCTCGGCGCCCCGATCGGCGTGCAGTTCATCGTCGCGGCCGTGACCTCCGTCCTGCTGCTCGCCACCCTGCGGCCGTGGCTGCTGCGGCACCTGAAGGCCCGGATGCCGCTCGTGGAGACCAACGCCGCGGCGCTCGTCGGCCGCGACGCGGTGGTCGTCTCGACCGTGACGGTCGAGGGCGGCCGCGTGAAGCTCAACGGTGAGGTGTGGAGCGCCCGGGCGGATGCCGCCGAGGCGATCCTGCCGGGCACCGAGGTGCGGGTGTCCCGGATCGACGGTGCGACGGCCGTCGTCGTCCCCGTCACCGGCGCCTGAGCACAGAACCTTCGCGGGCAGCTCGCCCGCGTGTACCCCAGGAGGATCCATGGACGACCCGAGCGGTGGGCAGCTCGCCCTCTATCTCGTGCTGGGACTGGTGCTGCTGTTCGTCGTCATCGCGCTGGTACGGGCGGTCAAGATCGTGCCGCAGGCCGTCGCGATCATCGTCGAGCGGCTCGGGCGCTACTCCCGCACGCTGGATGCCGGCCTGCACCTGCTCATCCCGTTCGTCGACCGCGTGCGGGCCGGCGTCGACCTGCGCGAGCAGGTGGTGTCGTTCCCGCCGCAGCCCGTGATCACGTCGGACAACCTCGTGGTGAGCATCGACACGGTCATCTACTTCCAGGTGACCGAGCCCAAGTCGGCGGTCTACGAGATCGCCAACTACATCCAGGGCATCGAGCAGCTCACCGTCACCACGCTCCGTAACGTCGTCGGGTCGATGGACCTCGAGCAGACGCTGACCAGCCGCGACCAGATCAACGGCCAGCTGCGCGGCGTGCTCGACGAGGCGACCGGGCGCTGGGGCGTGCGCGTGAACCGCGTCGAGCTCAAGTCGATCGACCCGCCGGAGTCCATCAAGGGCTCGATGGAGCAGCAGATGCGCGCCGAGCGTGACCGTCGCGCCGCGATCCTCACGGCCGAGGGCTTCAAGCAGTCGCAGATCCTCACGGCCGAGGGCGAGAAGCAGGCCGCGATCCTGCGGGCCGAGGGTGGCGCCCAGGCGGCGATCCTCACGGCCGAGGGCGAGGCGCGGGCCATCCTCCAGGTGTTCGACGCGGTGCACCGTGGCGACGCCGACCCGAAGCTGCTGGCGTACCAGTACCTCCAGGTGCTGCCGAAGATCGCGGCGACCCCGTCCAACAAGATGTGGTTCCTGCCGTCGGAGCTGACCAGCGCGCTGGGCACGTTCGCGAAGGGGTTCGGCGGCGCGTTCACCGGGAGCGACGGGGGAGTGTCCGACTCGGGCCGCCCCGCCGGCACCTCGCCGCTGGGCGACGACCTGCCGCCGACCACGCTGACCGATCCGGCCGAGGCGCTCGCCGAGGCGCGACGGGAGTCGGCGGCGGCGACCGCGGACGCCACCAGCTCGGGCACCCTGAGCGGTCTGCCGTTCGACCCCTCCGTGGAGCTCGGTCAGCGGCCTGGTGGGGGAGCGGTGCCCCCGCGGGCGCCCGAGCCCCCGCCCGAGGACGCGCCGACCGCCTGACGCTCGCAGGGCCGGATCCCCCCGGGTCCGGCCCTGCGGCATGTTCGCTCACAGCGAACACGCGTGGTGTACCGGAGTGAGCGCTCACTCAGTTACCCTCGCCGCGTGGGAACCTTCACCGAGCCGGTCCCGCCCCGCTCCGGGCGCGCGACGCCGCTGCCGCCCGACGAGCGGCGCGCGGCGATCCTGCTGGCCGTCCGTCCCGTGCTCCTCGAGCGCGGGGCCGCAGTCACGTCCCGCGAGCTCGCCGAGGCGGCCGGCGTCGCGGAAGGCACGCTCTTCCGGGTGTTCACCGACAAGGTGACCTTGATCCGCGAGGCGGTGCTCGCGGCGATCGACCCCGCGGACTCCGTGCCGGAGGTCCGCACCATCGACCGCGCGCTGCCTCTGCGCGAGAAGCTGACCGCGCTGATGGTGCAGGCGCATGCGCACGTCGGCGACTCGATGCGGTGGATGGGACTGCTGCACGAGGTCGGTCGGCTCGAGCCCACCGGCCCCACGGGGGAGCACCGCGAGGCGGCCATCCGGCAGTGGGGGCGTCGGCAGCAGGCGGGGACCGCCGCCGTGACCGCCGCCGTCGCCGAGCTGCTGGAGCCCGACGCAGACCTGCTGCGCCTGCCCGTCGCCGACGTGATCGAGCTCTTTAACACCGTGCTCATCGGCTTCACGATGCGTACCGTCGACGCCGCCCGGCGCGGGCTCGACACCGGCCCCCCCGACCACGAGCAGCTCATCGACCTGATCCTGCACGGAGTCCTCGCCCCCACCCCGACCGACAGGAGCGTGTGATGCTCGTCAAGCTGCTCAAGGAGCACCTCGCGCCCTACCAGGGTGCGGTCCTCACCGTGGTCGTGCTCCAACTGGTGCAGACGATCGCGACGCTCTACCTGCCCAGCCTCAACGCGCGGATCATCGACGACGGCGTGGCGCAGGGCGACACCGCGGAGATCATGCGGCTGGGCGGCGTGATGCTCGCGGTGAGCCTGGTGCAGGTGATCGCCGCCGTGATCGCCGTGTACTTCGGCTCGCGCACCGCCATGGCGTTCGGCCGCGACGTGCGCAAGCGGCTGTTCGGGCACGTGCAGACGTTCTCCGCGCAGGAGGTCGCCAAGTTCGGGGCGCCCACGCTCATCACCCGCACGACGAACGACGTGCAGCAGGTGCAGATGGTGGTGCTGCTGACGTTCACCCTGATGATCATGGCGCCGATCATGCTGGTCGGCGGCGTGGTCATGGCGATGCGCGAGGACGTCGGGCTGTCGGCCGTCCTCCTGGTCTCGGTGCCCGTGCTCGGCCTCGTCATCGCCCTGATCGTCACGCGGATGATCCCGTACTTCCGGACCATGCAGAAGCGGATCGACGGCATCAACCGGGTGCTGCGCGAGCAGATCGCGGGCGTCCGGGTGGTGCGGGCGTTCGTGCGGGAGCGCCGGGAGTCCGCCCGGTTCGACGGGGCGAACTCCGACCTCTACGACACCTCGCTGCGGGTGGGCAAGCTCATGGCGCTGATGTTCCCGGCGGTCATGCTGGTGCTCAACGCCACCACGGTCGCCGTCCTGTGGTTCGGTGCGCAGCGCATCGACGCGGGCCACCTGATGATCGGGCAGCTCACCGCGTTCCTGTCCTACATCGCGTACATCCTCATGGCCGTGATGATGTCCACGATGATGTTCGTGATGGTCCCGCGGGCCGTCGTGTCCTCCGAGCGCATCGGCGAGGTGCTGCTCACCAGCACCTCCGTGGTGCCGCCCGCGCAGCCGGCCACGCTGCGCACCGGCGCCGCGTCGCGGCC
Source organism: Cellulomonas sp. (assembly GCF_965229465.1). Lineage (GTDB taxonomy): Bacteria > Actinomycetota > Actinomycetes > Actinomycetales > Cellulomonadaceae > Cellulomonas. Next base: position 3,683,750 of record NZ_OZ245882.1, read on the forward strand.
GGGCCTCCTGGAGCTGCGGGGCGTCGAGTTCCGCTACCCGGGTGCCGAGCGCGCGGTCCTGCACGGGGTGGACCTGGTGGCCGAGCCGGGGAGGACCACGGCCATCATCGGCTCCACGGGTGCCGGCAAGACGACCCTGCTCAACCTGATCCCGCGGCTGTTCGACGTGACGGGCGGCGAGGTGCTGATCGACGGCGTCGACGTCCGCGCGCTCGACGCGGACCAGCTGTGGACCCAGATCGGACTGGTCCCGCAGAAGCCGTTCCTCTTCGTCGGCACGGTCCGGTCCAACCTCGAGTACGGCCGGTCGGGCGCGTCCGACGAGGAGCTCTGGCACGCGCTCGAGGTCGCGCAGGCCCGCGACTTCGTCGAGGCGCTCGAGGGCGGGCTCGACGCGGAGATCGCGCAGGGCGGCACCAACGTCTCGGGCGGTCAGCGACAACGGCTCGCCATCGCCAGAGCCCTGGTGCGGCGCCCGAACATCTACCTGTTCGACGACTCGTTCTCCGCGCTCGACTACGCCACGGACGCGCGGCTGCGGGCGGCACTGGTGCCGGAGACCCGGGAGGCCACCGTGCTCGTCATCGCGCAGCGGGTGGCCACGATCCGGCACGCGGACAGCATCGTCGTCATGGAGGACGGGCTGGTGGTGGGGGTGGGCACGCACGCCGAGCTGCTGGAGTCGTCGGAGACCTACCGGGAGATCGTGTACTCGCAGGTCAGCGTGGAGGAGGCGGCATGAGCACCCAGACACAGCGCATCCCGCCCGTCCGCCGCGGTCCCGGCGGCCCGATGATGTCGATGGGCATGCCCGTCGAGAAGTCGATGAACTTCCGCGGGTCCGCCGGCCGCTTCCTGCGCGAGATGCGCGGCGAGCGGCTGCCGATGGTGCTCATCATCGCCCTGGCGGTCGCCTCGGTGGTGCTCGCGGTCATCGGGCCCAAGCTGCTGGGCAACGCCACGAACATCATCTTCGACGGGGTCATCGGCACGCAGCTGGGCGCCGCGTTCCCGGCCGGCACCACCACCGACCAAGCAGTCTCGGCGCTGCGCGCGAGCGGGCAGGACACGTTCGCCGACGTCGTCGCCGGCAGCGGGGCCGTGCCCGGCGTGGGGATCGACTTCGACCGCCTGTGGCAGCTGCTCATGGTCGTGCTGCTCATCTACGTGGGCTCGTTCCTGTTCGGCTGGCTTCAGGGGCGGCTGACCGCGGTCGTCGTGCAGCGCGTCGTGTACGGGCTGCGCCAGCGGGTGGAGGCGAAGCTGTCGCGGCTGCCGCTGCGGTACCTCGACTCCCAGCCGCGCGGCGAGCTGCTCAGCCGGGTGACCAACGACATCGACAACGTGGCGCAGACGCTCCAGCAGACGCTCTCGCAGCTGATCACCTCGGTGCTCACCGTGGTCGGCGTGCTGGTGATGATGTTCCTCATCTCCCCGCTGCTCGCGGTGATCGCGCTGGTCACCGTGCCGCTCTCGGTGATGATCGCCGGCGCCATCGCCAAGCGGTCCCGGCCGCAGTTCATGGAGCAGTGGGCGTGGACCGGCAAGCTGAACGCGCACATCGAGGAGATGTTCACGGGCCACGCGCTGGTGACGGTGTTCGGGCGGCAGGCCGAGGCGGCCGAGGTGTTCGCCGAGCGGAACGAGAAGCTCTACGACGCGAGCTTCCGGGCCCAGTTCATCTCCGGGATCATCCAGCCGGCGCTCGGGTTCGTGTCCAACCTCAACTACGTGATCGTCGCGGTCGTCGGCGGGCTGCGCGTCGCGTCGGGCACCATGACGCTCGGTGACGTGCAGGCGTTCATCCAGTACAGCCGCCAGTTCACGCAGCCGATCACGCAGATCGCCTCGATGGCCAACCTGCTCCAGTCCGGGGTCGCGTCGGTGGAGCGGGTGTTCGAGCTGCTCGACGCCGCCGAGCAGTCACCCGACCCGGCGGACCCGACCCCGCCTGTCCAGCCCACCCGGGGACGGGTCGCCTTCGAGCACGTGGCGTTCAGCTACTCGCCCGACAAGCCGCTCATCGAGGACCTGTCCCTGACGGCCGAGCCGGGCCAGACGATCGCGATCGTCGGCCCCACGGGTGCCGGCAAGACGACGCTGGTGAACCTGCTCATGCGGTTCTACGAGGTGGACGGCGGCCGGATCACGCTCGACGGCGTGGACACCCGGGAGCTGACCAGGGACGCGCTGCGCTCGCAGATGGGCATGGTGCTCCAGGACACCTGGCTGTTCGGCGGCACCCTGGCGGAGAACATCGCGTACGGCGCCGACGGGGCGACCCAGGAGGAGATCGTCGCCGCGGCGGAGGCGACCCACGTGGACAAGTTCGTGCGCACGCTGCCCGACGGCTACGACACGAAGGTCGACGACGAGGGCTCGAACGTCTCGGCGGGCGAGAAGCAGCTGCTCACCATCGCCCGCGCGTTCCTGGCGGACCCGGCGATCCTCATCCTCGACGAGGCGACGTCATCGGTCGACACCCGCACCGAGGTGCTGGTCCAGCAGGCGATGAACGCGCTCCGGCACGGGCGCACGTCGTTCGTCATCGCGCACCGGCTGTCCACCATCCGCGACGCCGACACCATCCTCGTCATGGAGGACGGCGCGATCGTCGAGCAGGGGTCGCACGACGAGCTCCTCGCCGCCGACGGGGCCTATGCCCGGTTGTACGCGAGCCAGTTCGCAGCGGCCGTGGCGCCGGTGGACTGACGGCCCACGGGGGGCCCTCTGACGGCACGTACGCTCGGGCCGTGACCATGCCCGCGCCCCGGACGGGCTTCCCACGCGACCAGCTGACTCTCGCGCTCTACGGACCGTTCGTGGTGTGGGGCTGGCTCCTGTACAGCTTCAACCCGAGCGTGCCGCTGCTCGCGGACGAGCTAGGAATCAGCGACGCTCAGGCGGGACTGCACGGGACGGCGATGGCGACTGGTGGCATCCTCGCCGCGTTCCTCACCCCGAGGCTCGTTCGCAGGTGGGGCCGCCGTGCCGCGGTCGTCATCGCGTGCGTGTGCATCGCGGCCGGGACGACCGGACTGGTCGCGGCACCCGCGCTCGGCTGGAGCCTGGCGGGCATGTTCGTCATGGCGGTCGGCGGGAACATCGCCATCAGCGCCGCGCAGGCTGGGCTCGCCCTGCGGCACGGCAGCAAGGCGTCCGCGGCGCTGACCGAGGGCAACGGCGTCGGCTCGTCGGTCGGCCTGCTCGGCCCGCTGGCGGTCGGTGCGTGCGTCGCCGTCGGGTGGGGCTGGCGTCCTGCGGTCGCGGTCACGGCCGTCCTGGCCGTGGCCACGGCGCTCGTCATCACCAGGATCTCCGTGGGAGGTGCGATGACCCCGCCCGACGTGGTCGACCCGGCCGGCCCGCCCGAGCCGTCTCCGGTCCGCGCCGTCCGGTCGCTGCCTGCGCGCTTCTTCCTGGGCACCCTCGTCGCGGCGATCGCGCTGGAGTTCGCCACCACGTACTGGGCGACCGGCCTGGTGATCGAGCAGACCGGCGCCGGACCGGGCATCGCCGCAGCCACCACCGCGGGCCTGGTGGCCGGCATGTCGCTCATCCGGTTCGTGGTCGGTCCGCTCTCGCTGCGGGTGGCGCCGACGATGCTGCTGGCGGTCGCGTTCCTCGTCGCGATCGGAGGCTGGGCGATCCTGTGGACCGCGACCACACCGACCGTCGCGATCGTGGGCCTGTTCGTCGCCGGGCTCGGGTACGGCGCGCAGTACCCGCTGTCCATCGCGCTCCTGCTGGCCACCGCGCCCGGCCGCGCCGACGCGACGCAGGCGCGCGCGACGCTCGCAGGCGGTGTGGCGATCGGGGTGGCCCCCTTCGCGCTCGGTGCCCTGTCCGACGCCGTCGGGACCCACCAGGCGTTCCTCGTGGTGCCGGTCATCGCGCTCGTCGGCGCGGTCGTGGCGTTCCTGGGCGGCCGGGCTGCTCGCCGGACCCCCCTCGCGTCCGTCGAGATGGAGCCCAGCGTGGCGGATCGATAACGTTTTCGACCGTGGCAGGCTGGGCCCATGCCCACGCTCAGCCACCGGCGCGCCGACGTCGTCGTCACCGTCCTCGACAGCGCCGGCCACCCGCTCGCCGACACCGACGTCGTGGTCGCCCAGGAGCGGCACGCGTTCCTCTTCGGCAACATCGGATTCGACTTCGTCGGGCTGGCCAACGGCGAGGGCGACGCCGCGGAGCCGCCCGCGTTCGGCGGTGCGTCGGTCGGCTCCGCCGCCGCGCTGGCCGACCTCTGGCTCGACGTGTTCAACGCCGCGACGCTGCCGTTCTACTGGGGCGGCTTCGAGCCGGTGCGCGGCCGGCCGGACACGGCGCGGCTGCTCACCGCGGCGCGGTGGTTCGCCGACCGTGGCGTCGCGGTCAAGGGGCACCCGCTCGCGTGGCACACCGTCGGGGCGCCCTGGCTGCTCGACCTGAGCACCGACGAGATCGCCGCGGCCCAGGACGCGCGGATCCGTCGGGAGGTGGGGGACTTCGCCGGGGTGATCGACACCTGGGACGTGATCAACGAGGTGGTGATCATGCCGGTGTTCGACAAGGAACCCAACGGGCTGACCCGGCTGGCCTGGGACCGCGGACGCATCCCCACCATCCGGCTGGCGTTCGACGCCGCGCGCCAGACCAACCCGTCGGCCACCCTGCTGCTGAACGACTTCGACATGTCCACCGCGTACGAGTGCCTCATCGAGGGGGTGCTCGAGGCGGGCATCCAGGTCGACGCGCTCGGGCTCCAGAGCCACATGCACCAGGGCTACTGGGGTGAGGAGAAGACGCTGGCGATCCTCGACCGGTTCGCGCGCTTCGGGCTCCCGCTGCACCTGACCGAGACGACGTTGCTGTCCGGCGAGCTCATGCCCGCGCACATCGACGACCTGAACGACCACCAGGTCCCGTCGTGGCCCTCGACGCCCGACGGGGAGGCGCGGCAGGCGGACGAGATCGAGCGGCACTACCGCACCCTGGTCGGGCACCCGGCGGTGCAGGCGGCGACGTACTGGGGGATCACCGACGAGGGCGCGTGGCTGGGCGCACCCGGCGGGCTGGTGCGGGCCGACGGCACGCCCAAGCCCTCGTACGACGCGCTGCGGCGGCTGGTGAAGGACGAGTGGTGGCTGGCGCCGACGACGCTGCGGACCTCCTCGACGGGACGCGTGCCGGTGAGCGGGTTCCTCGGCGACTACTCCGTCGACGGCATGCCGTTCTCGCTGGAGCGCGACGGGGAGGTCGTCGTCCGGCTGGAAGGATGAGCGGGTGCCCGTCGCCTCCGTCCAGCCCGTCACCGACCCCGCCGACGAGCGCCTCGCCGACTACGTCTCCCTGACCGACGTCGCGCTGCGCTCGCGGCAGGAGCCCGCCAAGGGCCTCTACATCGCCGAGAGCTCCACGGTCCTCGGCCGCGCGCTCGCCGCTGGGCACAGGCCGCGGTCGGTCCTGCTGTCGCCGCGGTGGCTGCCGGACCTGGAGCGGCTGCTGGCGAGCCTGCCGGCCGACGACGCGGTCGTCCCCGTGTACGTGGCCGAGGAGCCCGTGCTCGAGGCGATCACCGGGTTCCACGTCCACCGCGGGGCGCTCGCAGCGATGCACCGGCCGCCGCTCGCGCCCGTCTCGGAGCTGCTGGTCGGCGCGCGTCGGGTCGCGGTGCTCGAGGACATCGTCGACCACACCAACGTCGGCGCGGCCTTCCGGTCCGCCGCCGCGCTCGGCGTGGACGCCGTGCTGGTCACCCCGCGCTGCGCCGACCCGCTCTATCGACGGTCCGTACGAGTCTCGATGGGGACCGTGTTCCAGGTGCCGTGGACGCGGATCGACCCCTGGCCCGAGGGGATCGCCCTGCTGCGCGAGGCCGGGTTCGTCACCGCGGCGCTGGCCCTGTCGGACGACGCGATCACGCTCGACCAGCTGGTGTCCGACCCGCCCGAGCGGCTCGCGCTCGTGCTGGGTGCCGAGGGGCACGGGCTCAAGCCGGTGACCGTCGCCGGGTCGGACCTGGTGGTGCGGATCCCGATGGCGGGCGGGGTGGACTCGCTCAACGTCGCCGCGGCCGCCGCGGTCGCGTTCTGGGCGACCCGGGTGCAGTGAAGCCGCCTCGCCAGGCACATCACTGAGGATTACCGGGTGGCAGCGCGCGGCGCCGCCACCCGCCGAGCTCGTTCGACCCGGTCTCGTAGCTGTAGGGAGCGTCACGGTCCCGGGGAAGGGGCGTTTGGTCGTCGCTTCGTACGCCTCCGGCGCGACCGTCAGCAGCTCTTCCGCCAGCTCCCAGCGACGTCGGAACGCCGAGTGCTCCGCGAGGATCGCCTCGACCGTCGTCCGGCCCTCCGCGACCGCCGCGCAGCGTGCGTAGAGGAAGCCGTCGGCGCTGATGCCGGGAACCCTCGAGAGCCACCACGGTTGGTCGCTCGCCCGCCACCTCTGCGTCGCGATCGAGCGAAGGTCCAGTCGGTGGAGTACCTCGGAGAAGCGGTCGTGGAACGCCAGCACCTCGTCCCCGTCCTCGAGTCGGCGGAGTGCGAGCCACAGGCGGTGCCGGCCGCGGTCGTCGGCGACCCCGCCGAGCTCGTCGATCAGTGCCCAGAACCGCTCCTCTGCCATCACGCGAAGACGGTCCCAGAGTTGGCCGGCTGATGTGGGCAGAACAGCTGACCGCGTTCACGCAGGATCGTCACGCGGGAGCGTGTAGCGCAGGAAGCCCATGGTCCGCGCCCACGTCTCCCGGCGGGCGTGCGCCGTGAGGACCGGGTCGCCGCCGTAGCGGAACGTCACTCCCGGTCCGGAGCCCTGGCTGGTCGCGATGCCGCCGGGCGGGCCGGCGATCAGGTGCCCGACGCTGTCGAGCACGACGTTCGCCCAGGGGAACGGGTGATCGGCCAGGCGGTCGGCCGCGACCTGGTGGTACGCCGGGGAGTCCCACATCTGGTCGTCGCCGGCGGCCACGAGCAGGACGCCGCCGCGGATGCGCTCGACCGGGATGCTCACGCGCTCCAGCGCGTCGGGGTCGGTCGGGAGCGGGGCGAACCCGTCGCGCAGCGCGACCGGGTCGTGGCGCTCGATCGCCTCCTGGAGCTCGGGCGTGACCGCGTACGCCAGGAACGGCAGCGGCTCGCCGTCCAGGGTCCAGGCCGGGCCGGACGACCGCAGGATCCGGTCCAGCCGGCCCACGTCGTAGTCGATGCCGGCGGTGACGACCCCGCTGCCGACGACGCTGACCACCGACCCCACGCGCTCGTCGCGGCTGCCCACCAGCAGCGCCGCCTCGCCGCCACGGGAGCCGCCGAGCAGACCGATCGAACCGGGTGCGAACCCCTGCGTCTCGAGCAGGTCGATCGCCCGGCCGAAGTACTCGAGGGGGACGTCGAGGAGCATCCTCGGGACGCCGGCCGCCCCGAAGTAGGCGAGGGCGAGCGCGGCGAACCCCTCCTCCGCGAGCGCGACGGCATCCCGCTCGTGCATCCCGCCCTCGGACCCGCCGAGGACCACGACCGCGGTCTCGGCACCGGCGGCCGGCTGGACCAGCACGCCCGCGATCCCGTGCGCGCGGCACACCGCCCTGTCCCTGATGACGCGGTGGGTCGTCCGGCTCATGCCGCGCACCCTAGCGCGAGGCACCGACGTCAGCGGTGCTGGCCCCGGTGGCCGCGGGGCAGGCGGCAGGCGCGACCGGCGCGGGGGAGCCAGGCGCCGCACGCCGTCTCCGGGCCCGGTGCGGCCGGTGCGACGGCGACCTCGACGCCGTCGGCCTCGGGCGTGCCCGGCTCCGCGACGAGGTCCAGCAGCCCGGTGGCCACGTAGACCGTGCGCGTGCGGTCCGCCTTCCGGTCCGTGCGCAGCACCCCCGCGCCGGCGAGCGAGTCGAGGGCGTTCCGAGCCGCGACCGTCGTGATCTCGTACCGCGCGGCCACGGACGCCGCGTCGAGCACGGGATGCGTGGGGAGGTCGGCGACCACCCGGTGCGCGACGCCGCGGCGGACGCGCCCGGTCGGCGACCGGTCCCGCAGGTAGGCGTCGAGGGCGTCGGTCTGCCGGCTCTGCCAGTCCGTCACCTGGCCGGAGAGCGCGAGCGCGTCGGCGGCCGCCGCGACGACCGCCTCGGCGACGACCGTCACGATCGCGACGCCCTGGTCCCCGCGGCGGTAGGTGTCCAGGGCGGCGTAGTAGCGCTCGCGGTCGCGGAAGAGGGCGGTGCTGACGGGCAGGGTGATCTGGGGCGCGACGCCGTAGCGGGCCAGGACGGTCCCGATGAGGACCCGGCCGGCGCGGCCGTTGCCGTCGGCGAACGGGTGGATGGTCTCCAGCTGGGCGTGCGCGAGGGCGGCCGCCAGCACGGGGCGGTGCCGGCGGGAGGCCACGTAGGCGTCGAGGTCGTCGAGCAGCCCGGGCACGAGCTCGTGCGGCGGGGCGTTGTAGTGGGCCTCGAGCGGGGTCCGGCCGCCGATCCACACCGGTTCGGTGCGCACGCCGGCATGCCGCGGCGCGATCAGTCGCTGGAGCTCCACGACGTCCCACACGAGGGACACGTCCGGGTCCCGGGCGCGCTCCACCGACTCCCGTACCGCGTGCAGCGTGCGGGCGACCGTGACGGCGGACTCGCGGCCGCGTGCCACGAAGTCTGCGACGGCGACCGCGCGGGCGGTCGGCTCGTACCCCTCTATCAGGGAGGACGCGGCCGCCTCCGAGCGCACGAGCAGGTCGCCGATCTGCCCGAGGCTCGCGTGCGCGGCCAGGTCGGCGGCCTCCCGGGCGCGGCTCTCCGCCTCGTCCAGGAGCCTGGTGACGCCTGCGTCGGGAGGCAGGTCGTGGTCGAGCAGCGAGTCGGGGACGAACGCCTGGTAGCTGCCCGAGCGGGTGAACCGGCGCGGGACGCCGTCGGTGGCGCGCGGCGTCCACTGCCGCGTGACGTAGCTGCCCATGCCCACCTCCCCGCTCGTAAACTTGCCTCCGATGCTACTCGAAGAAAGTTTATGCGAGCGCGAGGCCCTCGACGACGCCCACGCCGGGCGCCCGCGCGAGCAGCGCCCCGGGGAGCGCGAGCTTCGACCGGCGCACCCCGCTGCCGATGATCACCGTCGGCCCGGAGTCGGGGTCGTCCACGGCGACGAGACCGTCCACCAGCACCCGGTAGCGGGCGGGGAGCCCGAGCGGGGTGATGCCGCCGTACTCCATGCCCGACTCCTCGACGGCGCGGTCCATGGGCAGGAAGGACGCCTTGCGGACGTCGAGCAGCCGCTTGACCGTGGAGTTCACGTCCGCACGGGTGGTCGCCCGGACGACGGCCGCGGCCACCCGCTCCTCGCCCTCGCGCCGGCCCGCGACGAGCACGCAGTTGGCCGACGCCGCGGGCGGCAGCCGGTAGGCCTCGGTCAGCGCGGCGGTGTCCGCCAGGTCCGGGTCGATCTCCGTGACCAGCACCGCGTCGGCGACGGTCGGGTCGGTCGCGGCCCAGGCGGTGATCGCGCTCAGCGTCGAGGGCGCGAGCAGGTCCGGGCGGTCGAGCGCGCGCACCCAGGTCAGTGTGCCGAGGGTCACCGCTGGTAGGTCCCGACGAGGACCGCGCGCGCGAGCGTGTGGAAGGTGACCGCGGTGTTCGCGGCGCCCGGCATCGCGTCCGGGCCGAGCCCGAGGGACGGCACGTCGAGGGCGTGCACGACGAAGAAGTAGCGGTGCACCTGGTCCCCGGGCGGGGGAGCGGCGCCGACGTAGCGGGCCTCGCCGTCGTCGCCGCGCAGGGCGAACGCCCCGGCGGGCAGGTCCGCACCGGCGGCCAGCGACGTGGTGGTGGCGGGGACGTCGACGACGGTCCAGTGCCACCAGCCGGCCGGGCCGGGCGCGTCCGGGTCGAAGCAGCTGATCAGGAACGACCGCGTGGCCTCGGGGAAGCCTTCCCAGGACAGCTGAGGCGAGACGTTGCTGCCGGCGTCGGTGTTCGTGTGGACGTCCGGGAGGCGCTCGCCGGGGCCGACGTCGTCGCTGGTCAGCGTGAAGTCGGGGACGGCCGGGAGCAGCGAGTACGGGTCGGGGGCGACGGGACGGGTGAGGTTCACGGACATGGCGACATCATTCCGCGGGGACCAGCGACGCGCGCGGGGTCGGCTCGGGCTCGCGTCGGCCGATGATCGCCCGCGCGGGCAGGAGCCGGTCCAGGCCCACCAGGACGAGGCCGAGCAGGAAGAACCCGACGCCGTAGATGAGCACGTTGAGCACCAGCCCGCCGTACCCGAGCTCCGAGACGTCGACGAAGCCGTACGGGTAGTCGCTGGTCGGGCTCAGCAGGCCCCGGACCGTGCTGAACGAGCAGTACGCCACCGGGTAGAGCAGCCAGTACGCGGCGGTGCGGATGCGCAGGCGGCGGTGCGGGACCAGGAGCAGGAAGTGCACGAACGTCGCGATCGGTGTCAGGCGGTGCACCAGCTGGTCGTGGGTGAGCCCGAGGGCGATGACCTCCTCGCCCGGAGGGGCCGGGTCGAGGATCAGGTAGGAGACGAGCCCGGTGATGAGCAGGAAGAGCGTCACCGCGCCGAACAGCCACGGCGGCGGCTCGGCCCGCCGGGCGAGCACGGCGACGCCGCCCCAGAGCATCACCACGGCGAGCATCAGGTTCGACTGGTTGGTGAAGTAGACGTAGTCCTCGAGGTCGAACGTGACGCCGGTGCTCGGCGCCCAGAACAGTGCGAGGAACGTGACCGCCGCCAGCGCGAGGCGGTAGATCCCGACGACGACTCCCATGACGTGCCCTCCGTGCTGGTGGTGTCCCACGCCGGCGACGCTGCCGGGCGACGAGAACCTAGCCGAGACCTGTGACGTCACCCGGTCGGCTCGCCGCGGATTGACAGTGCCGGGAGTGTCAGCGTGTACTGAGATCTTCGAACAGATGTTCGATGAAGGTCTCGAGAGCACCCTCTCATCGGCCGATCGAGGGGAGCTCCGCATGTCCGTCGGCACCATGTCGCGCGAGGACCGCGTCATGCTCGCGCGGGCCGCCCTGGCGCGCGCCGAGCAGCGGACCGGGGCGCGCAGCGTCCTGCCGCTCGGGGGTCTCGCGGCTTCTGGCGAGCGGGCTTCCGCGGCAGATGCAGCCTCCCGCGAGGAGAGACCGGCGACGCCTGTGGTCGCCCTGGTGCCCGACCTGCCGGCCATCCCCGTCGAGCAGCCGACCACCGGCATCATCACCAGCGAACGCCCCCCGATGGCGGTCCCGCCGCCGCTGGCCCCGATCCTGCCCGAGGGGCTGCGGCGCGGCGGCACCACCGTGGTCACGGGGTCGACGTCGCTGGTGCTGGCCATGCTCGCCCACGCGTGCGCCGGCGGGGCGTGGGCGGCCGTGGTCGGACAGCCGACCATCGGGCTGCTGGCCGCGTCCCAGGCAGGGGTGTCGCTCGACCGGCTGGCCGTGATCCCGCACCCGGGCCTCGAGGCGCCGACCGTCGTGTCCGCGCTGCTCGACGGCGTCGACGTGGTGGTGGTCGGGCCGGGGGCAGCCCTGACGGACGCCGAGCGCAGGAAGCTGTCCGCCCGTGCCCGGGACCGTGGGTCGGTGCTGCTGTCGACCACCGACTGGCCGGGCGCCGGCGTGGTGCTCACGGTCGAGTCGGGCCGGTGGACGGGGGTCGACGCCGGTGAGGGGCGGCTGCGCACGCACGAGCTCCGGCTGGTCCGCACCGGCCGGGGCAGCGCCGCCGTGCCGCGTGCGCTCGACCTGACCCTGCCGATCGGTTCCACCGTCGCGCCGCAGGTCGAGGCCCCGGCACCGGGACTGAGGCTCGTCGGATGAGCACGCGCACGACCGTCCTCTGGGTCCCGGACTGGCCGGTGGTGGCCGCGGCGACGTCCGAGCAGGTGCCGCCGCACGTGCCCTCCGCGGTGCACGACGGGCGGCAGCTCACCGCCGTGTCGGCGCTCGCGCGGGCGGAGGGGGTGCGCCGGGGGATGCGGCGTCGCCAGGCGCAGGGCGTCTGCCCCGAGCTGGTGCTGCTGCCCGCGGACGACGCGCGCGACGTGCGGCTGTTCGAGCCGGTCGCGGCGGCTGCGGAGACCGTGGTGGCGGGCATCGAGGTGGTCCGCGCCGGGATGCTGCTGCTGCCCGCGGGCGGCGCCAGCCGGTACCACGGGTCGGAGGAGGCCCTCGCGGAGCTGCTCATCGACGCGGTCGCGGCCGGGTCGGGGCACGAGTGCGCGGTGGGCACGGCCGACGGGCTGCTCGCGGCGGTGCTGGCCACCCGGACCGGCGCGGTGGTGCCCGCGGGGGCGTCGGCGGCGTACCTGGCCCCGCGCGCGATGAGCGAGCTGGTGCACGCGGCGGTCACCGACGAGGCGGCCTCCGCGGTCGCCCAGCTGGTGGACCTGCTGCACCGCCTGGGGCTCCGGCAGCTCGGTCAGCTCGCCGCCCTGCCGCCCACCGACGTGCACGCCCGCTTCGGGCGGCTGGGCACGTGGGCGCAGACGCTCGCGCGCGGCGACGACGAGCGTCCGCCGGCCCGGCGCCGCCCGGAGGCCGACCTCGAGGTAGCCACCGACCTCGACCCGCCGCTCGACCGGGTCGACTCGGCGACGTTCGCCGGCCGCCGTCTGGCCGAGGAGCTGCACGCCCTGCTGATGCAGCACTCGGTGACGTGCGGGCGCCTGCAGATCGCGGCACGCACCGACGAGGGCGTCGACCTGGTGCGCACCTGGCGGACCGACCTGGGCGGCTGGGGCGGCCTGACCCCCGCACGGATCACGGACCGCATCCGGTGGCAGCTGGAGGGCTGGCTGGCGTCGAGCGCGATCGAGACCGCGCGGAGCCGCGCAGCCGACGACCCCGCCGCCCGCGCGCGGTCGAGGACAGCGCGGGACGCCGTCGCGTCCGGGAGGGACCCCTGGGCGCACGACGACCTGCCGACGAACCCGTGGCCTGACGACGAGTCCCGCGCGGTCACCCTGGTCCACCTCGCGATCACCGCCCTGGACGTCGCCCCCGCGGGTGCCGAGCAGGGTCGGCTGTGGGGCGGCCCGTCGGGCGGGGACCTGCGCGCGCACCGGGCGCTCGACCGGGTGCAGGGGATCGTCGGGGGGTCGGGGATCCTCGTCGCGACGTTGCAGGGTGGGCGGGACGTGCGCGACCAGGTGCACCTGCAGCCGTGGGGTGAGCAGACCGAGCCGGCGCGGCCCGTGGACCGGCCCTGGCCCGGGCGGCTGCCGGACCCCGCTCCGGCGAGCGTGCTGGACCCGCCAGAGCGGGTCGACGTGCGGGACGCCACCGGGGTGCCGGTGGTGCTGGACGTGCGCAGCGGGATGAGCGGTGAGCCGGCGTGGGTGCGGTGGCTGCCGCCGGAGCCCGACGAGGCGTCGACGGAACGCGTGGGGCGGCGTCGTGGCGCCGCGTGGGACCTGGCCGTCCCCGCCGCCGACGAAGCACGCGCCGTGGCCGGGTGGGCCGGGCCCTGGCTGCTCAGCGAGCGGTGGTGGGTGGCGGCCGACGACCGCCCCGGCCTGCGCGCGCACCTCCAGGTGACGTTCGACGACGGTCGTGCGGTGCTCCTGGCCTGCGCGGCGACCGGCTGGACGTGCGAGGCGACGTATGACTGAGCGATCCGCGCACTTCCCCCCGCGGTACGCCGAGCTGCACGCGCACTCCGCCTTCAGCTTCCTCGACGGCGCCAGCCAGCCGGAGGAGCTCGCCGCGGAGGCGTCGCGGCTCGGGCTGGGCGCGCTCGGGCTCACCGACCACGACGGGCTGTACGGCGTGGTGCGGTTCGCGCAGGCGGCCAAGGCGGTCGGGCTGCCCACGGTGTTCGGGGCGGAGCTGCACCTGCCCGCGCCGGACGGGCGTCGGCACCCCCGGGAGGCCGCCCGCGTCACACCCGGTCCGCCCGTGCTCGACCTGCCGACGGGCATCCCCGACCCGCGCGCGTCCCACCTGCTGGTGCTCGCGCGCGGCCCCGACGGGTACCGCGCCCTGTCCCGGGCGATCGCGGAGGCGCACCTGCGCACGGGCAAGAAGGGTGCCGCGGACTACCGGCTCGACGAGCTCGCGGCGACCGCCGCCGGGCAGTGGCTCGTGCTCACCGGGTGCCGCAAGGGGTCTGTCCGGCGCGCGCTCGCGGGCGGGGACCCGTCCGGGGTCACCGGCGTGACCGCGGCCGGGGTCGAGGCGGCCCGGACCGAGCTGGACCGGCTCGTCGCCCTGTTCGGCCGGGACAACGTGGCGGTCGAGGTCACCGCGGTCGGCGACCCCTACGACGCCGACCGTGCCGACGCCCTCGCGCACCTCGCGGCCGACGCCGGCCTCCCGCTCGTCGCCACGGGGAACGTGCACTACGCCACCCCGCGCGACGCCGACCTGGCCGCCGCGCTCGCCGCCGTCCGGGCGCGCTCCTCGCTGGAGGACCTGGACGGCTGGCTGCCCGGCGGCCCGATGGCACACCTGCGGTCGGCAACCGAGATGCTCGTGCTGCACCGCCGGCACCCCTCGGCCGTGGTGACCGCGGCGGACCTGGCCGACGAGTGCGCGTTCGACCTGTCGCTCGTCGCGCCCCAGCTCCCGCCCTACCCGGTGCCGCCCGGCCACACGGAGGCCACGTGGCTGCGCGAGCTGGTACGTCGGGGTGCTCTCGAGCTGTACGGGCCGCCGGAGTCGGAGCGGGTGCCCGGTGCGTACGCGCAGCTGGCGCACGAGCTGACCGTCATCGAGGACCTCGGCTTCCCCGGGTACTTCCTGGTGGTCTACGACCTGGTCGACTTCTGCCGCCGCAACGGGATCCTGGCGCAGGGCCGCGGCTCGGCCGCCAACTCGGCGGTCTGCTACGCCCTGCGGGTCACGGCCGTGGACGCGGTGCGGCACGGGCTGCTGTTCGAGCGGTTCCTGGCGCCCGAGCGGGACGGGCCGCCGGACATCGACGTGGACATCGAGTCCGCGCGGCGTGAGGAGGTCATCCAGTACGTCTACGAGAAGCACGGCCGGTCGCACGCCGCGCAGGTGGCCAACGTCATCTCCTACCGGCCGCGGTCGGCCGTCCGGGACGCGGCGCGGGCGCTCGGGTACGACGCGGGGCAGCAGGACGCGTGGGCGTCGTCGATCGAGCGGTGGGGGAGCCTGCGGTCGGACGCGCCTCCGCCTGCGCCCGAGAAGCCGTCGTCGTCGGGACGGCCAGCGCGCCCGCACGTGGACCACGTCGGTCCCGTGCCCACCACGGCCCGCGAGGTGCGTCGGCGCACGCAGGCGTCGATGTGGGGGAACACGTGGGAGCCGCCGTCGGTGGTGCGCGCCCCGAAGGGCGTCGACACGCCGGGCATGGCCACCGCCGACGGGCACGACGTCGTCCCGGCGATCCGGCCCCCGTCGGCCAGCGACCTCGACGAGATCCCCGAGCACGTCATCGACCTGGCCGACCGGTTCCTGCGCCTGCCGCGGCACCTCGGCATCCACTCGGGTGGCATGGTCATGTGCGACCGGCCGGTGATCGAGGTGTGCCCGGTGGAGTGGGCGCGGATGCCGGGGCGCACGGTGCTCCAGTGGGACAAGGAGGACTGCGCCGACGCGGGGCTGGTGAAGTTCGACCTGCTCGGCCTCGGCATGCTCACCGCCCTGCGCATCGGGTTCACGTCCGTGCGCGACCACGAGGGCGAGGAGCTGGACCTGCACGGGCTGCCCGCGGAGGACCCGCGCGTGTACGACCTGCTCAGCGCCGCGGACACGGTCGGGGTGTTCCAGGTGGAGTCACGTGCGCAGATGGGCACGCTGCCCCGCCTCCAGCCGCGCACGTTCTACGACATCGTCATCGAGGTCGCCCTGATCCGCCCGGGTCCCATCCAGGGCGGCTCCGTGCACCCGTACATCGAGCGCGCGCACGGCCGCCAACCGGTCACGTACCTGCACCCGCTGCTGGAGAAGTCGCTGGCCAAGACCAAGGGTGTGCCGCTGTTCCAGGAGCAGCTCATGCAGATGGCCATCGACGTCGCCGACTTCACCCCGGCGGAGGCCGACCAGCTGCGCCGGGCGATGGGCTCCAAGCGGTCGACGGAGCGGATGGAGGCGATGCGGGGGCGGCTGATGTCCGGCATGGCGAAGCACGGGATCGACGCGGAGACCGGCACACAGATCTTCGACAAGCTCAAGGCGTTCGCCGACTTCGGCTTCCCCGAGTCGCACGCGTACTCGTTCGCGTTCCTGGTCTACGCCAGCGCGTGGCTGAAGGTGTACCACCCGGCGGCGTTCTACGCGGGGCTGCTGGCGGCGCAGCCGATGGGCTTCTACTCGCCGCAGAGCCTGGCCGCCGACGCGCGCCGGCACGGCCTAGAGGTGCTGCGCCCGGACGTGCAGGCCTCCGACGTGCAGGCGTGCGTCGAGCGCCTCGGTCCGACGCCGGCCGACGGTGAGCCGCGGCTGGTGCCGACACCCAGCGGGACCGGACCGGTCACCGCGCCGGGGGTGCGCACGGGCAACGGCGCCCGGTCGCTCGCGGTCCGGCTGGGGCTGGCATCGGTGCGGTCGGTGGGGGAGGACGTCGCGCAGCGGGTGGTCGACGAGCGCCGCGCGCACGGCCCGTTCGCGGACCTGCGGCAGCTGGTGCGGCGGGTGCAGCTGTCGACCGCGCAGCTCGAGGCGCTCGCCACGGCCGGGGCGCTCGACAGTCTGGGAGTCACGCGGCGGGAGGCGCTGTGGGCGGCAGGCGCGCTCGCGCAGGAGGGACCGGACACGCTGCCGGGGGTCTCGGTGGGGGTGAGCGCCCCCATGCTGCCCGGGCTCAGCGACGTCGAGATCGCCACGGCGGACGTGTGGGCCACGGGGGTGTCCGTCGACTCCTACCCGACGCAGTTCGTGCGCGACGGGCTCGATGCGGCAGGCGTCCTGCGGGTCGAGCAGGCGTACACGCACGAGATCGGCCGGCGGGTGGCCGTCGCCGGCGTCGTCACCCACCGACAGCGACCGGGGACGGCCGGTGGGATCACGTTCCTGTCCCTCGAGGACGAGACCGGGCTGCTCAACGTCATCTGCTCGGCGGGGTTGTGGCAGAAGTTCCGCAAGGTCGCCCGCACGTCGCGCGCGATGGTGGTCCGCGGGCGGCTGGAACGGTCGGACGGGGCGACCAACCTGGTGGCCGAGCACCTGGCTGCGATGTCGTTGAAGGTCAGGTCGGCGTCGCGCGACTTCCGCTGAGGCTCAGGGCTGCTTGACGGCCTCGTCGTCGTCGATCTCCTCGACCGAGTCGACCGGTTCGACGTCGTCGTCGGCCTCGTCCTCCTCCATCGGAGGGTCCAGCGTCCGCAGCCGGGAGAAGATCGCCCAGCACACCGCCACGAGCGGCACCGAGATGACCGCACCGAGGATGCCGGCGGTCAGGGTTCCCGCGGTCACGGCGAGCGCGATGACGACCGGGTGGATCGACACCTGCTTGCCCATCACGATCGGCTGGAGGATGTGCCCCTCGAACTGGCCGATCAGGGCGATGCCGATACCGACGATCGCGGCCGAGAGCAGGCCGTTCGCGGCGAGCGCCACGATCATCGCGATGACCATCGCCAGCGGCGCGCCGATCAGCGGGATGAACGCACCGATGAACACCAGCACGGCCAGCGGCGCCGACAGCGGCACGCGCAGGATGCTCAGCAGGATGAACGCGAGGGCGCCGTCCGTCACCGCGATGATCACGGTGCCGCGCGTGTACCCGGAGAACGTGTACCAGCCGGCGCCACCGGCCGTCTTCCAGCTGTCGCGCACGCGGGACGGCAGCTGGTTGAGGAACCACGTCCACATCTCGCGGCCCCGCGCCAGGAAGAACACCGTGCAGAAGATCGCGAGGGCCAGGGCCGTGAACACCTCGACCACCGAGCCGGCACCCGCGGCCGCCTGGCCGGCCAGGTCCCCGGCGTGCTCCTGCACCCACTGCTGCCCGGTGCTGATCCACTCGGCGATCTGGTCGTTCGTGATGGTGAACGGCAGGTTCCCGTTCTCCAGGAAGTCGGTGATCTGGCCGATGCCGTCGCTGAACTGCTTGGTCAGGTCGGTCCACTGGTTCGCGATCGAGTAGCCGACGTACGTCAGCAGCCCGAGGAAGAACACGATGCCGCCGAGGATGCCCAGGGCTGTGGCGAGCCCGCGGGGGATCCACCGGGCGAGGAAGTCGACGACCGGCCGCAGGACCGCGGTGAACACGAATGCGAGGAACACGGCGATGAACAGCAGCTGCACCTTGGACGTGGCGAAGAAGATGAGCGCCACCATCGCGATGACCACGAGCAGCCGCCACGAGACACCGGCCGCGCCGCGCAACCAGCGAGGGGCGGTGTGCTCCGTTCCGTAGGCGCTCGGGTTGCGGCGCGCGCCGGCAACCTTCCTCGCCGTGGGGCTGGCAGGAGCCCGTCCCGTCGAGGTGCTCGTGTCGGTCATCGGGCTCCCTGCTTCGCGGCCGAGGGGTTGCTGTCTCGGCGTCTGCCGCAAGTCTGCCCCGGGGGGCCGATGCGTGCTCGCCCGCCGCGCCGTGCTATCTTTTTTGCCGCACCTGAGGGCGCCTCCGGGTGCCCTGCGGTCCACCTGTCCGGGTGGCGGAATGGCAGACGCGCTAGCTTGAGGTGCTAGTGCCCTAACGGGCGTGAGGGTTCAAGTCCCTTTCCGGACACTCGTTGAGACAGCGACGACTGACCCCTGACCTGCAGTGATGCGGATCGGGGGTTTTGTCGTTGGGCAGGCCTGATCAGGTTCCGGGCCGTGCGGCCCTCGACAGCCGTACTCCTGGACGAACGTGCGCGGCGTAGGACCACACCGTCAGCGCCGTGCCGAGCCCGAGGAACGGCAGGAAGGTCGCCCGATCCCTCTCGTCGAGCGGGATGCGAGCGTCCGCCGGGTCGTCCAGGTCGTAGATCACCGTCACCGTCGCTCCCACCGGCGTCTCGGTCCTCGAGGGTGATCCGCCGTAGGAGACGCGGTACGTCCGGCCGTCGACGACGAAGCTGGCCGTGGGGAGGTAGTAGTCGTGCCATCCGCTGCGGCCGTGCTGCTGGGTGTGGCCGGTGCTGACGACCGTCCCCTGCGTGACGGACTGTCCGGGTCCCGGCTCGTCACCACGGACCATCGGACCGAGGTTGCCGACCAGGCAACCGACTGTGAAGAGCACTCCGACCGCCATGCCGAGCGCGCCCGCCACGATCGACGCGCGAGGGTCCGTTCGTCGGTCCCGCCGCCTCGGCGCGCGGCGGGCAGGCGGAAGGGCGGCGTGCACGAGAGGCGACATCGGCAGGACCGGCCGGTGACTTGATGCGTGTCCGAGCCTGGCGTCAAGGAGACCGGCGGCGAGGACAGCTCAGCGGCGCGCGGCGCGACCGTCCCACCGTGCGGCGAGCGCGTACAGCCCGGCAGCGACGAGCATGAAGCCGCCGAGCCGCACGACGGTGCCTGGCCACGTGACCCAGAGGGGCTCCCGCGAGGCCACGAGCACGACCAGGAGTGCGAAGGCGACGGCAGGCGCCACCCAGAGTGCGACCACGCGCGGCTTCGTCATCGTCGACCCCGTCCCGCTCAGGTCCGGCGACGGTGCCGGCCCCACGTCGGCCACGGTGCCGACGTCACGACAGGATGCGGCACCGCGTGATTTACGTCACGTCGGTCTTGCGATCCGGACGCGACAGCCGCTGAGGCAGTGCTGCCGCCGTGGGCGTCCCTACCGGCCCACCGGGTCGCCCGCAGGGACCGACGCCGGGGACGCAGGCTCCTGGCTGGTGCCGCGCCAGTCGGCCAGCACGCGCATCAGGTGGTAGATGATCAGCGCGGCTGCGGTGCCCAGCGCGATGCCGCCGAAGACGAGCTCGGCCGGCGCCCAGGTGAAGTTGGCGATTCCGATGACCAGCGCGACGGCGGCCGTCGTGAGGTTCTTCGGGTCGGAGAAGTCGACCCGGTTCTGCACCCAGATCCGGGCGCCGAGGATGCCGATCATCCCGTAGAGGACCGTCGTCGCGCCGCCGAGCACCCCGGCGGGGATCGAGGCGACCACCGCACCGAACTTCGGCGACAGGGAGAGCACCAGCGCCGTCGCCGCGGCCACCCAGTACGCGGCCGTGGAGTAGACCTTGGTAGCAGCCATGACGCCGATGTTCTCGGCGTAGGTGGTGGTGCCCGAGCCGCCGCCGAGTCCGGCCAGGGTGGTGGCTATGCCGTCGGAGAACAGGGCGCGCCCGGCCAGCGGGTCCATGTCGTGACCGGTCATCGCGGCGACGGACTTCACGTGGCCGATGTTCTCCGCCACCAGGACCAGCACGACGGGGACGAACAGCCCGAGCACGGCGATGTCGAACGTGGGGGCGAGGAACTGGGGGAACCCGACCCAGTCGGCGGCGCGCACACCGGAGAAGTCGACCTCGCCGCGCAGGTTGGCGACCGCGTAGCCGACGAGGACGCCGACCAGGATCGACAGGCGCCCGAGGATTCCGCGGAACAGCACGGTGCTCAGGATGATCGCGAGCAGCGTGGCCAGCGCGGTGATCGGTGCCGCGCGGAAGCCGTTGTTGCACGTCTCGACGATCTCCCCGTCGACGACGCTCTGCGAGCACGTCCCCCAGGCGACCGGTGCGAGGTTCAGTCCGATGAGCGCGACGATCGTGCCCGTGACGACGGGCGGCATCAGCGTGTCGATCCACCCGGAGCCGGCCACGTGCACCACGGCGCCGATCGCGGCGAGCAGCACGCCGACCACGACGATGCCGCCCAGCGCGACGGACTGCCCGCCGGTGGCGGTCGCTGCGGCGATGGGCGCGATGAACGCGAACGAGGAACCCAGGTAGCTCGGCAGCTTGTTGCGCGTGATGAGCAGGAACACCACGGTGCCGACGGCGGAGAAGAACAGGGTCGTCGCCGGGGAGAAGCCGGTGAGCAGCGGGACCAGGAACGTGGCGCCGAACATCGCCACGACGTGCTGCATGCCGATGCCGATGGTCCGTGGCCAGCTCAGGCGCTCGTCGGGAGCGACGACCTCTCCGACGGGGACCGTCCGTCCGTCACCGTGCAGACGCCATCCGATGCTCATGGGCAGTCCCTACTCGTCGAAGTCGATGGGCAGTGGTCGCCCCCGCGCACCTGTGCGGCACGCGGACGCTAGCAACGTGGCCTGCGGTTGCGCCAGCAGCGCGGTCCGCCGGCTCAGCGCGCGTCGGCGACCAGGCGCAGCGGCCTGTCGAGGATCGTCGCCAGCCGCTCGACCTCGCGCTCGACGGCCGCATGCGCAGGTGCGTCGTCGAACCACACCACGCGGACCTCGTCGTCGGACTGCGACCACGTCCCGCGCACGACACCCCCGACCACCGCGAGGTTCGCACCGCGGCTGATCGCAGCGCGCTCGGCGGCCGGCACGACGTGCGGGTCGGCGGTGCCCGGCCCGAGCACCCACTGGTCGTACCGCGGCAGCAGGCGGACGGTGGTCGATGGGCGAGCCGCGGTCAGCTCCTCGACGTCCTCCCGCAGGACGAGTGCCGGTTCGCCCTCCACCTCGACGGTGGCGAGCTGCTCCCCGAGGCCGGCGATCCAGGTCCGGAGATGTCCGCGCCGGACGCCGAGCCCCTCGCCGAGCCAGTACTGGAGGTGCGCCGGAGTCGTCGGCCCGTACGCCCGGACGTAGGACTCGACCGCACGGGGTCCGGCGACGTCGACCTCCACGAGCCCGCTCCAGCGGGGGTTGTCGTCCAGCCGCTGGAGCGTCGCCTGGCCGTCGCGCGACGGACCGAAGCACAGGTCGCCCTGCCACGCGAGCGCCTTGAGCAGCGTCCACGGGTTGTCGGCGAAGACGTTCTGGAGGTGGCGGAACGCCGGCAGGGCGGTGAGCGTGTCCCCGAGGGCGGTGGGCGTCAGCGGGCCGTCGGCCAGGGCGTCTCGTGCGGCCCGCCGGAACGCCGGCCAGTCGGACGGGGCGAGCCCGTAGTAGGTCTGCCAGCTGGGCAGCTCCCACATCCGGCTGGACGCACGCAGCGCGAGATAGACGCCGGCGTCCTCGGGCGTCGCCAGGTGGACGGCGCCGCGGAACGCGAACGTGCGGAGGAGCTCGCCCTCGGCGATCGCCCGCGTCATCTCGCCCGGCCGCGACCGGAGCCTGCGGGCGTTGATCGCCTGCTCCGTCGTGGCGTCGTTCTGCGCGGGGACGGCGCCCAGCGTCCGCACCACGTCGGCGACCGACACGTCGGCGACCGGGTCCAGCAGCTGTCGCCGCATCCGCCAGGCGAGCGCCTGCGGCCACGTCAGCGGCTCAGGCGGCACCGGGCACCTTGTCGGTGACGTCCTCGTAGCCCTGGGTTCCCGGCAGCTGGCTCGGCGCATAGACGAGCCGGACGACTCCCGTGGGGAAGACGTCCGAGCGCAGCAGCCGCAGGGGGTAGATGGGCTCGCCGTCGTCGAACAGCCGCTCACCCGTGCGCGCTGCGACCGGGTGCACGAGCAGGCGCAGCTCGTCGAGGAGACCGGCGGCGAGCAGCTGGCGGACCACCGAGATCGACCCGGCGACCAGGACCTTCCCGATGCCCGGGTCCGCCTTCAGCGCCGTGACGGCGGCGACGACGTCAGGTGCCGCCTCGGCGTTGCGCCAGCCCAGCTCCTGCGCACCGCGTGTTGCCACCACCTTGCGGACGTCACCGAGCTGCGCGGCGAACGTGGCGTCCTGGCCGCCGGCTGTCTCCCGCTCCGGCCAGGCGCCGGCGAAGCTGTCGTACGTGACGCGCCCGAGCAGCAGCACGTCCACGTCCTCGTAGTCCTCGCCGACCGCGGCGCCCATGTTCTCGTCGAAGTAGGGAAAGTGCCACGCCGGGTCGATCTCGGCGATGCCGTCGAGCGAGATGAACAGGGTCGAGACGATCGTCGCCATGGTGCGTCCTCCTGGGCCGTCAGCGGCCGCCCACGCGACCGCCCGACACGATCAGACCGCACACCACCCACATCCGCACAGACCCTCAGCCCACCGGGATCGGGGCGAGGAACGCCCGGATGTCCCCGGCGAGCTCCTGCGGGCGCTCCATCGCGGGGAAGTGACCGCCCCGGGGATGCTCCGCCCAGAAGGCGAGACGCCCATCGGGATCGAGGATGCGGCGTATCAGCGGCTCCCCTCACCGAACGCCACCATGCGTCGGCGGACGCCAGGTAGGTCCGTCACTGATGTCGACCGTGTGCCAGACGACGTCGACGTAGCGGGAGGCAGAGGTTCGCTCGTCGTAGACGAAGCTCATGCCCGCCCAGCGTAGACCGGGCCTGACGGGTGGCTACGCGGCGGTGCCGAAGTCCGAGCGCGGCGACCGGCGTGCCGGCCCGAGAACGACAGCGCCGTGCGGGACCACGGTGTCGGTGCTCACGCGGGCCCGGGTGGCGACGATCGCGGCCTCGCCGATGCGGGCGCCGGCGTTGATCTGCGCCCCGTCGGCGATCCGGGACCCGGCGCCGAGGTGCACGTTCCGGCCGATGTGCACGCGCGCGCCGATCATCACGTCCGAGTCGATCCAGCTGCTCGCACCGATGTGGGTGCCGTCGCCCACGACCGCCCCGGCCTCGACGTACGCGGACTCGTGCACGGTCGCGCCCACGTGGACGCGCGCGGTGACCTCGACCAGCCCGCCGCCGTTCGGGTGCCGTACGTACGCGGCGACCCTGCCGTGCGCGCTCTCCACCTCGACGTGACCGGGCTTGCGTTCCGTCCTGCTGCCTGACACGTCTGCTCTCCTGGTCGTCGCGACGACTCGGGCTCCGTCGCCCGAGGTCCCCCGAGGGCGCGGGCGTCTGGCGCCGGGCCGGCAGGGACACAACAATCGTCCGAGGTGGCGCGGCCACGGACCAGTGACCAACGGCCCACCGCGGCGCAGGGACCGGTGGCGTCCCGGTGACCCGCGGGCCACGATCATCTGGACGTCAGACGTGAGGGGTGTGTCATGCCCAAGACGACACGGTCCGGGGACGCGAGACGCAGCGAGTTGCCGAGCACGCTGCAACGCTCGGACGCCAAGGCGCAGCGCACGTTCGCGCAGGCGTACGACGCGGCGATGGACCAGTACGACGGTGACGAGGAGCGTGCGCACCGCGTCGCGTTCGCCGCGCTCAAGCACACCCACGAGAAGGTGGGCGACAGCTGGCGGCCCAAGGCGGAGGCCGGACCCTCGGACCGGCGCGCCGAGGAGGGGTACGGGTCGCGCGCGCCGACGGCGGGCGGCGTGGACGCGAACGCGACCAAGGCGCACCTGTACGACGTCGCCACGGAGCTCGGGATCGCGGGGCGCTCGCGGATGAGCAAGGACGAGCTGGTCGAGGCCATCGACAAGGAGAACGACCGGCGCAGCCGCCAGGCGCTGGGGTGACCGAGCGCAGCCGTGGCTCAGGTGACCCGGTCGGGGGTGAGCGGCGGCACCAGGAGCAGCGGATCGGTGTCGAGGTCGACCACCTGTGATCGCGCCGGGGGCGTGTCCACGCTCTCGAACCGCACGGTCGCCTGCCGCCCGCGGACGTGCACCACCCAGCCGCGACCGAGCACGGGGTGCTCGACGTCCAGGCCCGGACGGGCGTTCTCCTGCGTGAGCGGGCCGAGGTTCGTCGGGGCCTCGGACGGTTCCTCCTCGAGCATCGGCGGGGGCTCCTCGTCGCCCCACGGCAAGGTCAGCTGCGCGTGCGCGGACAGGTTGTGGAACGACACCCCGAGCAGCCGCACGGAGTCGCTGATGCCTGCGGCGCGAGCGGCCTGGTGCGCCGCGGCCCGCAGCTCGGCGGGCTCGGCGGACGGCTGGGGGAGCGTGACCGAGCGGGTCAGCGTGGTGAAGTCGGCGAACCGCACCTTGGCGACCACGGTCCGCGCGCCGCCGCCGTGGGCGGTCAGCCGACGCAGAGCCTCGTCGGCCACGCGGTCGATCGCCGCGGCGATCAGGTCCGCCCCGAAGATGTCCTCCGCGAACGTGCGCTCCGCACCGACCGACTTGCGCTCGCCTCCCGGGGCCACCGGTCGTAGGTCGATGCCGCGGGCCAGCCGGAACAGGTTGACCCCCGACGACTCCCCGACGGTCATGGTCAGGACGTCGAGCTCCTGCCGGCGCAGGTCGGCGACCGTGCGGACGTCGAGCCGCTCGAGCGCCGCGGCCGTCGCGGGGCCGATTCCGGGCACCGCCCGCACGGGCAGCGGGAGCAGGAAGTCGTCCTCGTCGGCCGGCTCGACCACCAGCAGCCCGTCCGGCTTGCCGGCGTCGGACGCGAGCTTGGCGATCAGCTTGGTCCGGCCGATGCCGATCGAGACCGCGAGGCCCGTGCGCTCGCGGATCTGGGCCCGGACGTCGGCGGCCGCGGCGGCGGGGTCGTCGGCGAACGGGCCCGCCTCCAGGTCCACGAACGCCTCGTCGATGCTCAGCGGCTCGACGAGCTCGGACAACGTGCCCAGCGTGGCCATGATGATCCGCGAGTACGCCGAGTACGCCTCGAAGCGGGGGAACAGCACCGCGGCGGCCGGGCTCAGCCGGCGTGCCCGGCTCATCGACATCGCGGAGCGTGCCCCCGACCGACGCGCCTCGTAGGACGCCGTGGAGACCACCCCGCGCGGTCCGGTGCCGCCGACCAGCACCGGGCGACCCCGGAGCGACGGCTTGTCGCGTTGCTCGACCGCCGCGAAGAACGAGTCCGCGTCGGCGTGCAGCACGGTCGCGCGGGTGCGCAGCCGGGAGGCGTCGGCGAGCTGCGCGGGGTCCACACCCCTACTCTGCCTGCCGCGACCGGGAGGGCCGCGCGCTCAGGCGATCGCGAGTCCGCCGCGGTTGCGCAGCTCGTGCAGCGCGTCGAGCAGGATGCGGTTGAACGCGACAGGGGCGTGCGAGTTCACGTCGTGACCGGCGCCCGGGACGATCGTGAGCCGGGTGCCCGGACGCGCGTCGAGATAGCGGCGTTCGTCGAGGCGCAGCGGGTCGCGGCGACCGTTGACCAGCCACACGGGTACGGCAGTGCGACGCAGGTCCGCCAGCGGCGAGTAGCCCGCGAGCTCCGTGAGCATGTCGGTGACCACGTTCCAGTCCGGGCCGCCCAGCCGCAGCGCCCGCGTGACCATCCCGGACGCACGCCGGTACGCACCCAGCGGCTTGCCCTTGATCTCGGTCGAGCAGCCCGCGAGGACCACGCCGGCGATCCGGTCCCCGTGGTGGCGCGCGTACGCCAGGCTGGTGTACCCACCCAGCGAGAGGCCCACCAGCAACGGGGGCTCCGTGCACGAGTCGACGGCTGCGCCGATGGCAGCGACAGCGCCGTCGAGGCTGAACCGCTCGCTCGACCGCAGGCCGTGGCCGGGCAGGTCGAGGGCGACGGTGGGGTGCCCGGAGCGCTCGAGGGCATCCACCTGGCGGCGCCAGATCGCCGACGACGTGCGGGTGCCGTGCACCAGGACGATGGGTCGACGGTGGATGAGGCGCTCCTCGAGGGCGACGGTGGGGTGGTCCGCGGTGAGCGTACCTGCGGGGCCTGGGAGTTCGCCGGGAGAGCCTGCGCGTCCGGTGTGAAGGGTTGGGTCAGACGTCGGGCGCGCACTCGCCTGCGCCCAGGGCGGCCAGACCGGTGAGGTCACCGCCCGCGAACCCGGCCACCAGGGCCTGCGTGCTCGGGTACATCAGCTGGGTGGGGTCGTCGACGTGGTCGAGCCCCACCAGGTGACCGAGCTCGTGGGTCACGATGCCGAGGGCGGTGGGCTGGGTGCTCGGTGAGGCGACGAGCGGCGAGATGTCCTCGGCGTCGAGCGTGACCGACCCGCTGACGTAGACCGTCCGGCCCGCACGCGTCACGGTGGCCGAGCCGGCGATCCCCGCGACGTCGCCGACGAGCTCAGGGGACTCGGTGGACGTCGACCAGGCGATCAGGACGGGCGCCCAGCGGCGGCCGTAGACGCTCGGTTGGTAGGCCTCGCGGTCGACGCTCGGCGCCTCCTGCGTCTCGCCGTCGTCGACGAACTGGAGGCCGGTCGCCGCCGACACGCTGGCGATCGCGCGCCGGACCAGCTCGTCGCCGCCCAGCGGGGCGCCGTCCGGTCGCACGACGTAGTGGATCGGTCGGCACGGGCTGTAGGCGACGGGTCCGCTGCCGTCGGGCTGCATCCCGGTGAACGCGAACGCGCCCGGTCCCGGCTGGACCACCGGGGGAACTCCCAGCGGGAGCGCCGACTCCTCGAGCCCTCCCGGCGGGCCGAGCGCGGACGACGACGCCATCCACCAACGGCCCCCGAGCACCAGCGCTCCGACCGCGAGCGCGACGACGAGGAGGAAGCCCACGCGCGGTCCGCGGCGGACGGCCACCGGTGGACCCAGGAACCGGACGGCCGGTTCGTCGCCGGCGGCACGGGGGCGTGGCAGCACGACCGGGAAGGGGGCGTCGCCGCGCGCGCCGACCCAGGGGTTGAGCCCCTGGGGCTCGCCAGCAGTCACGCCGTGCCCTCCCCGTGCTCCGACCGTCGGTGCGCGCAGGATCGCACACGGCGTCGGCCCCGGTGCGGCGTTCACCCGAGCGGAGCAACGGGGGACGGTCGCGCGTCCGGCACCCGTGGTGATACTGAGCCGGGACGTCGGAGCAACGAGCGGGGAGGAGCAGCGCGTGGCCGGTCTCGTGGTCCCCCCGATCCTGCGGGACGGCCCCGGTCGCACCCCCGCCGGCCGGGAGTGGATCGGCCGGCTGCCGGCGCTCGTCGATCGTGCCGCCCGGCGGTGGGACGTCGCGCTGGCCGACCCGTTCACCAGCGGCGCCGCGTCATGGTGTGCGCCGGGTTCGCTCCCGGACGGGCGCGCCGTCGTCGTCAAGATCTCGTTCCCGCACGACGAGGCGCGGCACGAGGCTGCTGCGCTGCGCGCGTGGCACGGGCACGGCGTCCCCGAGCTGCTCGGCTCCGACGCGGACGACTGGGCCCTGCTGCTGGACAGGGTCGCCCCGGGCACCCCGCTGACTGCGGCGCCGGGTACCGCCCGGGAGCGCCTGACGATCGCGGCGGAGGTGGCGCGGATCCTGTGGTCCGCGCGTGTCCGGGTCGTGGTGCCCGCCATGCGCGACGTGTGCGCGGGCTGGGCGGACCTGCTCCAGGAGCGCGGATCGCGGCACGGGGTCGACGTCCGGGTCGCGGCGGACCTCCTGCGCACCCTCCCCGGCCGGGCGGACGTGCTGGTGCACGGCGACCTCAACCCCGGCAACGTCCTGGCGGCGGGCGACGGCCGGTGGGTGGCCATCGACCCGAAGCCGATGCGCGGCGACCCGGCGTACGACCTGTGGCCGCTGCTCGAGCAGGTCGACGACCCGTTCGAGCACCCCGACCCCGCCGACGTGCTGCGCGAGCGGGTCGGGCTGCTCGCCGGGGCTCTCGACCTCGACCCCGACCGGGTGACCGCATGGGGGTTCGCGCGGTGCACCGAGTCGGCCCTGTGGGTCTGGGACGAGCTGCACGACGAGCCGGGCGCGCGACTGATCCTCGGGCAGGCGGACGTCTGGGGACGGCTGCTCGCCTGATCAGAGCGACGCGGTGCCTGGCGCGTGAACGTGCTCGAACACCAGGCTCGTCTGCGTGTGGGCCACCTCCGGGCGGGTGCTCAGGTGCTCGAGAACGAACGCCCGCAGCTCGGGGGAGTCCCGCACCGCCACGTGCACGAGCACGTCGTCGACGCCGGCCAGCAGGTACACGTCCCGCACCTCGGGCCGCTGCGCCAAGCGGTGCGCGACCTCGGCCAGGCGTGCACGCGCGGACGGCTGCAGGCGCACCGCGATCATCGCCTGGAGCCCGCGGCCGACCGCCTCCGGGTCCACCTGGGCGTGGAAGCCGCGCAGCACGCCCGACTCGCGCAGCGCCCGCACCCGCGCGTGGCAGGTGGACGGGGCGATGCCGGCCAGGGCGGCGAGCTCCTTGTTCGAGATCCGTCCGTCCCGCTCCAGCTCGCTGAGGAGCCGGCGGTCGACGTCGTCGAGAGCGATCGAGCCGAACGCGCTTCGGTGGGAACCGGCAAGGGGGCGCTGTGGTGAATCGGCGGCGGACATGGGGTGAATCTAGCGAATCTTGAATCGCCGTCATCCGATCGCAACACAGGAAGTTCAGAATCAGGGCAACTGCCGAAGCTCAGCCCGGACGGAGACCACCATGCAGGTCGGCATCCCCAGCGAGGTCAAGAACCACGAGTACCGCGTGGCGGTGACGCCCGCGGGTGTGCACCAGCTGGTCGGCTCCGGGCACCAGGTGCTGGTCCAGGCCGGTGCGGGTGCCGGCTCGGCCATCACGGACGAGCAGTTCGCCGCCGCCGGAGCCCAGGTGGTCGCCGACGCCGCCGAGGTGTGGGGGAGCGCCGACCTCGTCTGCAAGGTCAAGGAGCCGGTGGCGTCCGAGTACGGGTACCTGCGCGAGGACCTGCTCCTGTTCACCTACCTGCACCTCGCGGCGGACCGTCCGGCGACCGACGCGCTGCTCGCCGCGGGCACCACGTCGATCGCCTACGAGACCGTGCAGCTGCCCGACGGGACGCTGCCGTTGCTGGCGCCCATGAGCGAGGTGGCCGGCCGACTGTCGACGCAGGTGGGGGCGTACCACCTGATGAAGAACGAGGGCGGCTCCGGGGTGCTGCTCGGCGGGGTCCCCGGCGTGGACGCGGCCAAGGTGGTGGTGCTCGGCGGAGGAGTCGTGGGTCGGCACGCCGCCGAGATCGCCGTGGGCATGCGCGCCGACGTCGCCGTGCTGGACGTGTCCATGCCGCGGCTGCGGGACACGGACTCCGCCTTCGGCGGGCGCGTGCGCACCGTGGCCTCCAGCGCGTACGCGATCGAGCGCGAGCTGCTGGACGCCGACCTGGTGATCGGAGCCGTGCTGGTGCCGGGCGCACGCGCACCCCACCTGGTCACCAACGAGCTGGTGTCCCGCATGCGTCCCGGCTCCGTGCTCGTGGACGTCGCGGTGGACCAGGGGGGCTGCTTCGAGGACACCAAGCCCACCACCCACGACGAGCCCACCTACCCCGTGCACGGCTCGGTCTTCTACTGCGTCGCGAACATGCCCGGTGCGGTCCCCGTGACCTCGACCAGGGCGCTGACCAACGTGACGTTGCCGTACCTGAGCGCGCTCGCGGACCTCGGCTGGACGGCAGCCCTCGCCGCCGACCCGGCCCTCGGCGCCGGTCTGACCACGCACGGCGGCCAGCTGTACAACGCCGCGGTGGGCCGGGCGCACGGGTACGCCACGCACGAGGCCCGGACAGGTGCCGTCGCCTGACGCGACGGGCGCGGGGCGCGACCGTCGGGAATGATGTCCGCCATGCAGCCGACCGACCTCGCCGCCGACAACCCCTTCGGCGCGCCGTCCACCCTTCCGTACGGCCTCCCCGACCACGCGCAGATCCGCGAGGAGCACTACCGTCCCGCTCTGCTCGCCGGCATGGCCCGGCAGCGCGCGGAGATCGAGGCGATCGCGACGGATCCGGCGCACCCGACCGTCGAGAACACGCTCGAGGCGCTCGAGCGGTCCGGCCGGCTGCTGCACCGGGCGGTCGTGAGCTTCTACAACCAGTCGAGCGCGGACTCGACACCCGGCCTCGATGCCGTCGAGGAGGAGATCGCGCCGCTGTTCGCTGCCCACCACGACGCGATTTACCTCGACTCCCGCCTGTTCGCCCGGATCTCGGCCCTCCGTGCCGATGCGGACTCCGGCGAGCTGGAGCTGGAGCCCGACACCGCGTGGTTGCTGCACCGCACGCACACCCAGTTCGTCCGGGCGGGCGTGCAGCTCGACGACGCCTCCCAGGACCGGCTGCGCGCGCTCAACGCCGAGATCATGAGCCTGGAGACCGCGTTCGGCCGCGACCTGCTGGCGGCGACCAACGCGGCGGGGGTGCTGGTCACGGTCGAGGACGAGCTCGACGGCCTGTCCGAGGACGCCCGCGCGGCCGCCGCGAAGGCGGCACGCGACCGGGGCCACGAGGACGGCTGGTTCCTCGAGCTGGCCCTGCCCACGCAGCAGGCGCCCCTGGCGGTGCTCCGCGACCGCGCCGTGCGCGAGCGGGTGTTCCGCGCCTCCGCCGGCCGCGGTGCCTCCGGCCCGCACGACACGCGACCGACGCTGCTGGGCCTGGCGCGCACGCGGGCCGAGCGCGCCCGGCTGCTGGGGTACGCGCACCACGCGGAGTACGTCGCCGCCGACGCCACCGCGAAGAGCGCTGAAGCGGTCGCCGACATCCTCGAGCGGCTGGCCCCGGTGGCTGTCGCCAACGCGCGCGCCGAGGGTGCGGACCTGGCCGAGGCCCTCGTGCGCGACCACCCCGACGCCCGCCTCGAGCCGTGGGACTGGCAGTTCTACGCCGAGCAGGTCAAGAAGGAGCGGCGCTCGCTCGACGACTCGATCCTGCGCCCGTACCTCGAGCTCGAGCGCGTGCTGGCCGACGGGGTGTTCCGCGCCGCGACCGAGCTGTACGGCCTCACGTTCGCGGAGCGCCACGACCTGGTCGGCTACCACCCGGACGTCCGCGTCTTCGAGGTGTTCGACGCGGACGGCAGCGGGCTCGGCCTGTTCCTGGGCGACTACTGGACGCGCGAGTCGAAGCGCGGCGGCGCCTGGATGAACACCCTCGTGGACCAGTCGACGCTGCTGGACGAGCGGCCGGTGGTGGTCAACAACCTGAACATCCCGAAGCCCCCGCCGGGCGAGCCCACGCTGCTGGCCTGGGACGAGGTGATCACGCTGTTCCACGAGTTCGGGCACGCGCTGCACGGCCTGTTCTCCGCGGTGCACTGGCCGTCGCAGTCCGGCACGGAGGTCCCCAGGGACTTCGTCGAGTACCCGTCCCAGGTCAACGAGATGTGGGCGTGGGAGGCGTCGATCGTCCGGTCCTTCGCGCTGCACCACGAGACCGGTGAGCCCATGCCGACCGAGTGGGTGGACACGCTGCTGGCCGCCCGGCAGGACGGTGAGGGGTTCGCCACGACGGAGTACCTGGCCGCGGCGCTGCTGGACCAGGCCTGGTACCGGCTCACGCCCGACGAGGTGCCGACGGACGTCGACGACGTCGAGGCGTTCGAGGCGGCCGCGCTCCAGCGCGCCGGTGTGGACTACGTCCCCGTGCCGCCCCGCTACCGCACCACGTACTTCAACCACGCGTTCGGCGGCGGCTACTCGGCCGGGTACTACTCGTACATCTGGTCGGAGGTGCTCGACGCCGACACGGTCGAGTGGTTCCGGGAGAACGGCGGCCTCGACCGCGCCAACGGCGACGTGTTCCGCGCCCGGCTGCTCTCGCGCGGCGGTTCCCTCGACCCGATGCAGGCGTTCCGCGACCTGCGCGGGCGGGACCCGCTCATCGACCCCCTGCTGGCCCGCCGCGGCCTGCTCGGGGCCGCCGCGCACTGAGCAGTCGCGGACCACAGCCGTCGTCCGGGGGCCGGTACGGTGGACGGCATGCCCGTCACCCACCCGGCCTCCGGCACGCCCGCCACCGTGACCGCGCAGGACGAGGTCGTGCAGATCTGCCGCGACCTCATCCGCATCGACACGTCGAACTACGGCGACGACTCGGGGCCGGGGGAGCGCGCCGCCGCCGAGCACGTCATGGGGCTGCTCACCGAGGTGGGCCTCGACCCGGAGCTGTTCGAGAGCACGACGGGCCGTGCCAACGTGGTCGTCCGGCTGGAGGGCGCGGACCGGAGTCGTCCGGCGCTCGTCCTGCACGGCCACCTCGACGTGGTGCCCGCGCGGGCCGAGGACTGGTCCGTCGACCCGTTCGGTGCGGAGGAGACCGACGGCCTGGTCTGGGGCCGAGGCGCCGTCGACATGAAGGACATGGACGCGATGATCCTGTCCGTCGTCCGGCAGATGGCCCGGGAGGGTCGCAAGCCCGCGCGGGACGTCGTCGTCGCCATGTTCGCGGACGAGGAGGCCGGGGGCAGCCTGGGTGCCCGCTGGGCGGTCGACCACCGACCGGAGCTGTTCGAGGGCGCGACGGAGGCGATCAGCGAGGTCGGCGGCTTCTCGGTCGACGTCGACGGACATCGCGCCTACCTGCTCCAGACCGCCGAGAAGGGCCTGTCGTGGCTGCGCCTCGTGGCGGACGGCCGTGCGGGCCACGGCAGCCAGGTCAACGCCGACAACGCGGTGACGCACCTGGCCGAGGCCGTCGCCCGGCTCGGCCGCCATCCCTGGCCGCTCCAGCTCACGCCGACCGTCCGCGCGCTGCTCGAGGGCGTCGCGCGCCTGACCGGCCTGCCGTTCGACCCGGAGGACCCCGCCGCCGTCGACCGGCTCGTCGCCGCGCTGGGTCCCGCGTCGAAGTTCGTCGGCGCGACGCTGCGGCATACCACCAACCCCACCCAGCTCACCGCTGGCTACAAGGCCAACGTGATCCCGGGCTCCGCGGAGGCGACCGTCGACGGCCGCTACCTGCCGGGTCTGGAGGACGAGTTCGTCCGGACCGTCGCGGAGCTGGCCGGTGAGCACGTGCGGATCGAGCGGCTACACCACGACACCGCGCTGGAGGTGCCGTTCAGCGGCGACCTGGTGGACCGCATGGTCGAGTCGCTGCTGGCCGAGGATCCCGACGCGACCGTGCTCCCGTACACGCTGTCGGGCGGCACGGACAACAAGTCGCTGTCTCGGCTGGGCATCAAGGGGTACGGCTTCGCGCCGCTGCGCCTGCCTGCGGACCTCGACTTCGCCGGCATGTTCCACGGTGTCGACGAGCGCGTGCCCACCGACGCCCTGCGGTTCGGTACGCGCGTGCTCGACCGGCTCCTACGGACCTGCTGAGCTCCTAGCGACGCGCGTCGAGCACGACGCAGCAGCGGTCGGGCTGCGGCTCGAGCCGGACGTCGAGCTGGTCCGGCGCGATCCTGTCGGCCAGCGCGCCGACGAGGCAGCGGTTTGCCCCGCAGACGAGCTCGGTGTGCACCTGCGCGAGCGCGTGGAACGGGCAGTTGTGCAGGTCGACGTGATCCTCGGTCCGGCGGGGCTCGTAGCCGTGCGAGGCCAGCACCCGCACTGCCGTGCCGAGCACGTCCCCGTCCGCCTCCGGGTCGCCGGCCGCCCGTCCCGCCGCGTCGCCGTACGCCGCGAACGCCCCGTTCACCGCGTCGATCACGGGCGCGCCCGAGCGCGCCGACTCCACGACCGCGTCGCCCAGGAGGCGTGCGGCGAGCCCGTACTCGCGGTCGGGGAGCGAGATCGAGATCTCGCGCGCGGCCCGGCGGTAGAGCGTGGCCGGTCGGCCCGCGCCCGGTCCGGATCGTCCGGTGAGCCGCGCGTGGCTGGTCTGGAGCAGGCCGTCGGAGGCGAGCCGGTCGAGGTGGAACCGGGCCCGGTGCCGCGGGATCCCGACGCCCTCGGCCGCCTGGTCGCGGCTGACGGGCTCCGACTGGGCGCACACGAACCTGTAGAGCGCGAGCCGCACGGGGTCGGCGAGCGCGCCGACGCTCTCCGCGTCGGCGGCCAACGTCCCGCCGGTCGGTTCGTCCATGTCCTTGACAGTACCGGCGGAGGTTTCTAACGTACAGAGAAGCGTCCGATAGAAATGAGGCCCCGCGGTGACTCTCGCCCCGACCCGCACCGACGTCGCGACCGAGGCGGCGCGGGCATTCCTCGAGGCGCTCGGCGTCCCGTGCGACAGCCCCGGGACCGAGCAGAGCCCGCGCCGGATGGCCGAGGCGTACGCCGCGATGCTCACGCCTCGTCCGTTCCAGATGACGACGTTCCCCAACGACGAGCACTACGACGAGCTGGTGGTCGTCCGCTCGATCCCGGTCCAGTCGGTGTGCGAGCACCACCTCCTGCCCTTCGTCGGCGTCGCCCACGTGGGGTACCTGCCGGCAGGCCGGATCCTCGGGCTCTCCAAGTTCGCCAGGGTGGTCGAGATGTTCGCCCGTCGCCCTCAGGTGCAGGAGCGCCTCACCCGACAGGTGGCGGACTGGATCGACGCGCAGCTGGCACCCCAGGGCGTGGGCGTCGTCATCGAGGCCGAGCAGCTGTGCATGACCCTGCGGGGTGTTCGCGCGGGAGGGGCCACGACGACGACGTCGGCGCTGTCTGGCGTCCTGCGCGACTCGCCGTCCAGCCGCGCCGAGTTCCTCGCCGCGGTCCGCACCTAGGAGGTCGCCATGGCAGGAACCGTCGTCGTCGGAGCAGGACTGGCCGCGGCACACGTCGTCGCGACACTGCGCGCGCAGGGGTACGACCGCCCGGTGACCCTCGTCGGGGAGGAGATCGACCGGCCGTACGAACGGCCACCGCTGTCCAAGGGATACCTCCAGGGGGCGACCCCACGCGAGGACGTGTTCGTGCACGAGCCCGGCTGGTACGCCGACAACGACGTGACCACCCGGTTCGGCACGGTCGCGACCGCGATCGACCGGGCGGCACGCACCGCGGCCCTCGCGGACGGCTCCGTGCTCGGCTACGACCACCTGGTGCTGGCCACCGGGTCGAGCCCGCGCACCCTCGACGTCCCGGGTGCGGCGCTGGACGGCGTGCACACGCTGCGTCGGCTGGCCGACAGCGACGTCCTGCGCGACGAGCTGGCCGTGCGGTCGCGCCTGGTGGTCGTCGGCGGTGGGTGGATCGGGCTGGAGGTCGCGGCGGCTGCGCGCACCGCCGGTCTGCACGTCACGGTCCTCGAGTACGCCGCGCAGCCGTTGGTGCGGGTGCTGGGCCCGCAGCTGGGGGAGCTCTTCGCCACGCTGCACCGGGACCACGGGGTCGACGTGCGCACGGGAGTCGGGGTGGAGGGGTTCGAAGGCTCCGACGGGCGGGTCACCGGGGTGCGGGCGGGCGGCGAGCTCGTCCCCGCGGACGTGGTCCTCGTCGGGGTGGGCGCCGCACCGAACGTCGGCCTGGCCGTGCGGGCCGGCCTCGCGGCGGACGCCTCAGCGGGCGTCACCGTCGACGAGCACCTACGCACCGCTGATCCGGTGGTCCTCGCGGCGGGGGACGTCGCGCACGCGCACAACACCGCCCTCGGGCACGCCCTGCGTGTGGAGCACTGGGACAACGCGATCCGTCAGGGCACCCTCGCGGCGCGCTCGATCCTCGGGCAGGACGCCGCCTACGACTGGCAGCCGTACTTCTACACCGACCAGTACGACCTGGGCATGGAGTACGTCGGGTATGCCGACTCGGACGACCGCGTCGTGGTCCGCGGGGAGCTCGACGCTCGGGAGCTCATCGTGTTCTGGCTGCGCGACGGACACGTCCGAGCCGCGATGAACGTCAACGTCTGGGACGTCAACGACCAGCTGCGGGCGCTCGTCGGCCGCCGGATCGCGCCCGACCGGCTGGCCCGGCAGGACGTGCCCCTCGACGAGCTCTAGCCCGAGGTCTCCGCCAGGGTGCTGCGCACGCGGATGACCTTGCGCCGCAACCAGACCTTGCGCTCGCCGCCGGCGAACAGGAGCGTCCGCGACAGCTCCCACCGACCCAGCTCCGCGTGCTCGGTCAGCATCTTGCGAGCGTCGTTCCGGGAGGTCGTCGCCGGGATCCGGAGCACGCGGTACTCGTACTGACCGCCTTGCGCGACCCAGTCGGGCCGCTTCGTCCCTGTCTGACTGGAAGCCATCGACCACCCCGTCCCGCGCGGTCCGCGCCTACGTCACGATGCTGCGCCCGATGCTCTGACGACGCAATGCCGAAGAACCTTACGCGCTGCCATTGTGCCTCGCGTAAGGCTACGGTCATCGCATGACCGTCGACCCGCGTGCCGCGCTGGACCGCCTGATCGCAGCCCTCGAGGCCCACTACACCGCCGTCGCCGCCCCGCACGGCGAGGACGACCCTGCGGTCGACGACGCCTACGACATCCTGGCCGACGCGTTCGAGGTGTACGACGACGCCCTCGGCACCGTCCACGGCGAGGCCACGCCGTTCTACCTCGCCGAGGAGGACGACGACGACCACGACGAGGACGACGACGACGAGGACTACGACGACGCCGATGTCGACGACCTCGCCGACGAGGCCACCCGCTAGAACCGCTCGGGGTAGCCGAGCGTCGGGGCGCTGATCTCGTCGAGCGCCCGACGGAGCTCGTCCGGCAGCTCCAGGTCCTGCGCCGCCAGCGACCCCCGCAGCTGCGTCGCCGTCCGCGCACCCACGATCGCCGAGGCCACTCCCCGCGCCTGGACCCACGCGAGCGCGACCTCCAGCGGGGTCCGCTCGAGCCCTTCGGCCGCGGTGGCCACGGCCTCGACGATCGTCGCCGACGCGCGCGCGAGGTACGGCTCGACGAAGCCCGCGAGGTGCGGCGACGCCGCCCGCGAGTCCGCCGGGATGGTGCGGCGGTACTTGCCGGTCAGGACGCCGCGCCCCAGCGGCGACCACGCGAGCACGCCGACCCCGAGCGCGACGGCCGCGGGGACCACCTCGCGCTCGATCCCGCGCTGGAGCAGCGAGTACTCGGCCTCGACGGCGGTGAGCCCGACCTCGCCCTCGAGCAGGCTCGCCGCGCGGGCCACCTGCCACCCCGCGTGGTTGGAGAGCCCCACGTAGCGGGCACGACCACTGGTCACGGCGAGGCGCAGGGCCGACACCGTCTCGTCGAGCGGGGTGCGCGGGTCGGGCGTCTGCACCAGCCAGAGGTCCACGTGGTCGGTCCGCAGGCGCCGCAGGGAGCCGTCGAGCGACGCGAGCAGCCCGCCACGCGACGCGTCGACCACCCCGCCGTTGCTGGTCCGCCGGATTCCCGCCTTCGTGCAGAGCACCACCTCGTCGCGGGGGACCACGTCGTCGAGCAGCTCCCCGAGCAGCTCCTCCGCGCCGCCGTCGGCGTAGGACGCCGAGGTGTCGATGAGCGTGCCGCCGGCGTCGGTGAAGTCCCGCAGCTGCTCGGTGGCGTCGTGCGCGTCGGTGTCGCGGCTCCACGTCATCGTGCCGAGCCCGAGCCGGGAGACCCGCAGACCGGTGCGGCCCAGGTGGCGCTGTTCCATGAGGCGCAACACTAATCGGCGCGCGTGTGTCATCTGCGGCAACGCACCCCGGCTATCGTTCCGCTCGTGACGGAGGCCATGGGACTGGGTGAAGCGATCCTTCTGGGGCTCGTGCAGGGGTTGACCGAGTTCCTCCCGATCTCGTCGAGCGCGCACCTGCGCATCGTCGGCGACCTCCTGGGGTCCGATCCTGGCGCGGCGTTCACCGCGATCACGCAGCTCGGCACCGAGACCGCGGTGATCCTGTACTTCCGGCACGACATCGCCCGGATCGCCTCGGCCTGGTGGCGGGCGGTCCGCGGCGACCACGGCACCGACTGGCGCTCGCGCGCCGGGATGCCGACGGGCCAGGCGGCCGACCACGACGCGCTGATGGCGTGGTTCATCGCCCTCGGCTCGCTCCCGATCGTCATCCTGGGGCTGCTGTTCCAGGACGCGATCGAGCAGACGTTCCGCAACCTGTGGCTCATCGCCCTCACGCTCGCCGGCTTCGCCCTGGTGCTCGGCTGGGCGGACGGGCGAGGTGCCAAGCAGCGGCACCTCTCGGAGCTGACCGGGCGGCACGCGGTGCAGTTCGGGTTCTGGCAGGCGCTCGCGCTCATCCCTGGGGTGTCGCGCTCCGGCGGCACCATCACGGGTGGGCTGCTCATGGGCTACACCCGCGAGGCGGCCGCCCGGTACTCGTTCCTGCTGGCCATCCCCGCGGTGTTCGGGTCCGGGCTGTTCCAGCTGGCCAAGAGCGTGGACGACTTCGGCAAGGGCGGCACGCCCGGCTTCGGGGCGACCCTCGTCGCGACGCTCGTCGCGTTCGTCGTCGGCTACCTCGTCATCATCGTGTTCCTGAAGATCGTGTCGACCTTCAGCTACCGGCCGTTCGTGTACTACCGGCTCGGCCTGGCGGCGCTCGTCGTGATCCTGCTGCTCACCGGCGTGCTCGACGCCAACAGCGCGCCCGTCACCACGTAGCGCCTCAGAGCCAGCCGGACCGGCGGAACAGCCGGTAGAGCGTGAAGCAGACGCCGCCCATCACGACGATCGCCAGCGGGTACCCGAGCCTCCAGGACAGCTCCGGCATGTGGTGGAAGTTCATCCCGTAGATGCTGGCCACCAGCGTCGGGGCCGCGGCGATGGCCGCCCAGGACGAGATCTTCCGGACGTCCTCGTTCTGCCGCACCGACACCTGCGACAGGTGCACGGAGAGCATGTCGCCCAGCAGGTCGTCGTAACCGTCGAGGTGCTTGTCGAGACGGTCGACCCACGCCACCGCCCGGTCCAGCCACGGCTGCGAGTGCCGCCGCTCGCGCGACTCCTCGGCCTCGGCGATGAGCTCGGGCAGCACCGACGTGACCGGGCCGAGCGCCCGGCGCGCCTCGGCGATCTCGCGCTTGAGGTCGTAGATCTTCTCGAGCGGGTTGTGGTGCCGGGCCGACGAGAACACCAGCCGCTCGACGTCCGCCACCGCGTCACCTAGCGCGATCTCCACGTCGGAGGCCTCCGCGACCAGGGAGAGCACCACGGCCGCGAGAACCTGGTGCACGCCCTCGTCGGGCACCGGGTAGCCGCCGGTGAGCTTCTCGATCGCGTGCCCGACCACGTCGGCGTCGCCCAGCTCGCACATGATCACGACGTCCTTGCCGACGACGCAGGTCAGCGCACCGGTGTTGACGTCGTTCGTCGCCTCCACGAACGAGAGGGTGGGCGCGGTGAGGACGAACTCGCCGTCGGGAGACCGGTCGAGCCGGGCGCGCAACGGGTGGTCCGCGGCGGACGGGTGCGCGCCCGGCCCCTTGTGCAGCAGCAACGCGATGGCGTGCTCGCCGATGCCGTGCCGGCGCGACGCCTCGGCCAGGTCGGCCATCGACTCGACGATCACCCAGCGCGGTCCCTTCGAGGGCTCGCCCGGAGCACGCAGCGTCCAGCCCTCCGACGTCTTCACGCAGACACGTTCTCGGAGGTCGTCGGTGGAGGTCTCGTGCGTCACCTGGGCATTGTGGACCTTGGGACGCGGTTAGGCTTCCGCCGTGCTCACCTGGCCCACCCCGTACATCCCGCAGCTCCCCGGACGAGGCCTGGCCGTGCAGGTGCGCGACTCCTCGACCGACCGGCTGGTGGTCGCCGCGGCGGGCCAGGACGCGACGCTGTACGTCTGCGGCATCACCCCGTACGACGCCACCCACCTCGGCCACGCCGCCACGTACGTCGCGTTCGACGTGCTCGGCCGCGCGTGGCGGGACGCCGGCCACCGCGTGCGGTACGCGTCCAACGTCACCGACGTCGACGACCCGCTGCTCGAGCGCGCGGCGGCCACCGGCGTCGACTGGCGGGACCTCGCCGCCGAGCAGACCGCGCTCTACGCCGAGGACATGACCGCGCTGGCCGTCATCCCGCCGGACGTCTACTCCGGCGTGGTCGAGGCGATCCCGGCGGTCGTCGAGGCCGTCGAGGTGCTGCTCGCCGCGGGCGCCGCCTACCGCGTCCCCACCCCCGACGCGCTGGTCGACGACGGCCTCGGCGACGTCTACGCGGACCTCACGGCCGACATCGACTTCGGCGCGGTCGCGGGCCTCGACGACGACACCATGCGCGCCCTGTCGCACGAGCGCGGCGGCGACCCCGACCGGCCCGGCAAGCGTGCGCCGCTCGACCCCCTGCTCTGGCGCCGCGAGCGAGCCGGGGAGCCCGCCTGGGACGGCGGCTCGCTCGGTCGCGGTCGGCCCGGCTGGCACATCGAGTGCGCGGTCATCGCCCGCGACGCCCTCGGGCTGCCGTTCGACGTCGAGGGCGGCGGCTCCGACCTCCAGTTCCCGCACCACGAGATGAGCACCTCGCACGCCCGGCTGCTCGACGCCGGGCACGGCGCCCGCGTCCACCTGCACACCGGGATGGTCGGCCTCGACGGCCACAAGATGAGCAAGTCGCGCGGCAACCTGGTGCTGGTCTCCCGCCTGCGCGAGGAGGGCGTGGACCCCATGGCGGTCCGCGCAGCGATCCTGGCGCACCGCTACCGCGACGACTGGGACTGGACGGACGAGTCCCTGCGCTCGGCGCAGGAACGGATCGAGTTCTGGCGCCGGGCGGTGTCGGGCAACGGCGGACCCGACGCGGACAGCACCCTCGCGGGCGTCCGCGCAGCACTCGCCGACGACCTGGACACGCCGGCGGCGCTGGCCCTG
The DNA here is from genome assembly GCF_965229465.1 of Cellulomonas sp. Lineage (GTDB taxonomy): Bacteria > Actinomycetota > Actinomycetes > Actinomycetales > Cellulomonadaceae > Cellulomonas. The sequence goes on from NZ_OZ245882.1 coordinate 3,724,787, forward strand.
ATCGACGCCTGGTCGCACCGCTCGCTCGCCGGCACCGAGGTGCCGGTGGAGGGCGCGCCGGGCGTGATCAGCCGCACGCTGGACGCCCTGCTGGGCGTCCGCCTCTAGCTAGCCGCCGGTGCCCTTGTCGCGGCGGCGCAGGTAGCGCTCGAACTCCTGCGCGATCGCCTCGCCGCTCGCCTCCGGCAGGTCGGCAGTGTCCTTGGCCTCTTCGAGCTGGTGCACGTACTCGCCGATCTCGGCGTCCTCCGCGGCCAGCTCGTCCACGCCGTGCTGCCAGGCGGCCGAGTCGTCCGGCAGCTCGCCCAGGGGGACCGGCTCGCCGAGCAGCTGCTCCAGACGGTGCAGGATCGCGAGCGTCGCCTTGGGGGACGGCGGGTGCGCGACGTAGTGCGGGACGGCGGCCCACAGGGACATGGACCGCAGGCCGCGCGCGGCGGCCTCGTGCTGGAGCACGCCGACGATGCCCGTCGGCCCCTCGTACGTGTTGGGCTCCAGCCCGAAGACGTCCCGGACGCCCGCGTCCTCGCTGGTGGCGTTCACGGGGATGGGACGCGTGTGCGGGACGTCGGCCAGCAGGGCGCCGACCGTGACCACGGTGTCGACGCCGAGGCCGGCGGCGATGTCCAGCAGCTCGGTGCAGTACCGGCGCCAGCGCATGGACGGCTCGATGCCGTGCACCAGCACCACCCGCCGCCCGCTGACCGGGGCCGTCGCCACGGCCACCGCGGTGGTCGGCCAGGTGATCTCACGCCGGCCGTCCGGACCCGGCCCCACCACCGGCCGGTTGACCTGGAAGTCGTGGTACTCCTCGGGGTCCAGCTCGTCGACCTGCTCCGCGCCCCAGACCTCGTGCAGGTGCTCCAGCGCCTGGGTCGCGGCGGACCCGGCGTCGTTCCAGCCTTCGAACGCCGCGAGCAGCACGGTCTCGCCGACGGGGAGGTCGGCCGGGGGGGTCTCGCTCATCGGCCCAGCCTAGAGCGATCCCGACGGACCGCCCCGGACGGCCGAGCCCGCGCGCGTCGGGAGGTCACCAGGAGCGCTCGTACGATGGACCGATGCCCCGCACTTCCACCGACCTCGTCCTGCCGTCCGCCGTCCTGTGGGACATGGACGGGACGCTGATCGACACCGAGCCCCTGTGGATCGCCGCCGAGACCGAGCTCGTCGAGGCGTACGGCGGCCGCTGGACGCACCAGGACGGCCTGACGCTCGTGGGCAACCCGATGCTCGTCTCCGCGGAGCGCCTGCAGGAGCGCGGGGTGGACCTGTCGCTCGACGCGATCGTCGACTTCCTCAACCAGCGGGTGGCCGCCGGGGTCGCGGCCGGGATCCCCTGGCAGCCGGGCGCCCAGCAGGTGCTCGCCGACCTGCACGACGCGGGCGTGCCGATGGCCTTGGTGACGTCGTCGTTCCGGATGCTTGCCGAGCCGTTCGCCGCGGCGGTGGGGATGTTCGACGTGGTGGTGAGCGGGGACGAGGTGTCCCGGCCGAAGCCCGACCCCGAGCCGTACCTGACGGCCGCGCGGCTGCTCGGCGCGGACATCGCCGACTGCGTCGCCGTCGAGGACTCGAGCGCGGGGATCGCCTCCGCGGTCGCGTCCGGGGCGCGCGCGGTGGGCATCGAGGTGCTTCAGCCCGTCCCGCCGCGCGCGGGGCTCAGCCGCATCGTGTCGCTGGCGGACCTGACGCTCGCGGCGTTCGCGCGCCTCGCGGCCGGCGAGGTGCTGGACCTGCGCCGCGCCGGCTGACGAGCGCTCACGCCGCGGGGACGACGCCGATCGACCGCTCGACCGCACCGGCCGGGATCTCGGGAGGCGTGCCGCCGAACGCGGGGCAGAGCGCCTTGAACGAGCACCAGTCGCACAGCTTCGAGGTGCGCGGCCGCCAGTCGCCCGTCCGCGCCGCGTCCTCGATCCCCGCCCAGATGGACCGCACCCGCGCCTCGAGCGTCGCCATCTCGATCTCGGTCGGCTCGTGCGTGAGGATGACGCCGTCTCCCAGGTACTCCAGCTGGAGGCGCTTGGGGAGCACGCCGCGGGTGCGCCAGATGACGTAGGCGTAGAAGCGCATCTGGAACAGGGCCGAGCTCTCGAACCCGGCCCGCGGCGACCGGCCGGTCTTGTAGTCGACCACCCGCACCCACCCGTTGGGCGCGACGTCGACCCGGTCGATGATGCCGCGCAGCAGGGGGCCGCCCTCGTCGAGGTCGGTCGACACCAGCAGCTCGCGCTCGCGCGGCTCGATGCGCGTCGGGTCCTCGAGCGTGAAGTAGGTGGACAGCAGTGCCTCGGCGCTGGTCAGCCACTCGGCGAGGTCGGCCGGCTCCGCGAACAGCTCGCCGATCTGCGGGGACCGCTCCAGCAGGGTGGCCCACTGGTCGGGGAGCAGCCCGTGCGCGGCCGCGAGGGTGCGCTCCGTGGCGGGCAGGTCGAAGAGGTGCTCGAGCACGGCGTGCACGAGCGTCCCGCGGGCCGCGGCCGAGCTGGGTGGCTCGGGGAGCCGGTCGATCACGCGGAACCGGAACAGCTGCGGGCACTGCAGGAAGTCGTTGGCGCGCGAGGGGGACAGCCCCGGACGCGACGGCGGACGCACCTCGACGGTGTCCGCGACGGCTTCCTCGACGGCGACCTCGATCGCCGTCTCCACCGCGTCGTCGACCGTCGCGCCGAGGTCGGGGGAGACGTCGGGGGAGTCCTGGTCGAGATGCTGCACCGTCACCCCCCGAGCGTAGGCGGGACCGCCGACACGACCGTCCACCGACCCACCTACTCTTGAGCGGTGAGCGCCCCTCGACCCCCCGCACGACGATCCTCCGGCTGGGTGATCGGTCGTGCCGTCGGCGCCCCGATCATCCTGGCCCCGAGCTGGCTGATCGCCGCAGTGGTCCTGACCCTCATCTTCGCCCCGATCGTCCGTGCCCGTTCGGAGAACCTCGGCGGGCTCGTCTACGTCGTCGCACTGGTCTTCGTCGTCCTGCTGTTCGCCTCCGTCCTCGTCCACGAGCTGGCGCACGGGCTCATGGCGCGCGCCCGCGGGCAGCAGCCGCGAGAGTTCGTGCTCACCCTCTGGGGCGGGCACACCGCGTTCGGTGGCGCGACGCCGACGCCCGGCAGCAGCGCGCTGATCGCGGTCGTCGGGCCGGTCGCCAACCTGGTGCTGGCCGGGGGGTTCCTGGCGATCGCGCAGGGCGTGGACGAGCGGAGCCTGGTGGGTCTGCTCATCTGGTCCGGGTGCCTGACCAACGCGTTCGTCGGGCTGTTCAACCTCGTGCCGGGCCTGCCGCTCGACGGCGGGTACCTGCTCGAGGCGGCCGTCTGGGGCGCGACCAAGAACCGGCACACCGGGACGGTGGCCGCGGGCTGGGTCGGACGGGTCGTCGCGGTCCTCGTGTTCGCCTGGGCGCTCCTGCTGCCGCTGGCGCTGAACCGGCAGCCGGAGCTCTCCGACGTGGTCTGGGGCGCGCTGATCGGCGCCTTCCTCTGGTCGGGGGCATCGGCCGCCGTCCGGGGTGGTCGCACGCAGAAGGCGGTCGGGCAGGTCACGGTCACCTCGGTGGGCCGCCGGGCGATCGGGGTCGGGCACACCGAGTCGATCGCGCACGCGGGAGCGCTCGCCGCGTCGGCCGGTGCCGAGGAGGTCGTGATCCTGTCGCCCGACGGACGACCCACGGCCTATGTCGACCGCGCCGCGGCCGCGTCGGTGCCGCCGGATGCGGCCGGCACCACGCCGGTGACGGCCGTCGCCGTCCCGCTGCCCGGCGGGGCGGTCGTCGACGGGCTCCTCACCGGGCAGGCGCTGGTGGCTGCCGTCGGCCGTGCCACCGAGCACTCGCCCGTGGTCGTCGCCGTCGTGGACGGCCGGGTGGTCGGGCTGATCCGCGCGATGGACGTCGTCGCCGCCATCCGCTCCTAGACTCGGGCACCGTGAACCCCGAGAAGACGTCCACCGGGGCCGCGCAGCGTCGCGGCCTCCTCCGTGCGGGCGACCGCGTGCAGCTCACCGACCCGCGCGGGCGGCTGCACACGATCACCCTCGCCGAGGGCGCGTCGTTCCACACGCACCGCGGCTACCTCAGCCACGACCTGCTGCTCGGTGCGCCCGAGGGCTCGGTGGTCCGCAACACCGCCGGCATCGAGTACCTCGCCGTGCGCCCGCTGCTCGCCGACTACGTCCTGTCCATGCCGCGCGGTGCCGCGGTCGTCTACCCCAAGGACTCCGGGCAGATCGTCGCGATGGCGGACATCTACCCGGGCGCCCGGGTGATCGAGGCGGGCGTCGGCTCCGGTGCGCTGACCATGTCGCTCCTGCGGGCGGTCGGCGACGCGGGCTCGCTGCACTCGATCGAGCGACGTGAGGACTTCGCGGCGATCGCGCGTGGCAACGTCGAGGGCTTCTTCGGCGGCCCGCACCCCGCGTGGGAGCTGTCGGTCGGGGACCTGTCCGACGTCCTGCCGACCGTGGCCGCCCCCGGCAGCGTGGACCGCGTGGTGCTCGACATGCTCGCCCCCTGGGAGAACCTCGACGCGGTGGCCCAGGCCCTCGCGCCCGGCGGCGTCTTCATCTCCTACGTCGCGACGACCACGCAGCTGTCGCGGCTGGCGGAGGACATCCGCACCGACGGGCGCTACACCGAGCCCGAGGCCTGGGAGTCGATGGTGCGCGGCTGGCACCTGGAGGGGCTCGCCGTGCGTCCGCAGCACCGGATGATCGGGCACACCGGCTTTCTGCTCACCACGCGCCGGCTCGCCGACGGTGTCGACGCACCGCAGCGCCGACGTCGTCCCGCCAAGGGCGCCTACCCGGTGGCACCCGACGGCGCGCCCGCGGTCGACGACTCCGAGCTCTGGTCGCCCGAGGCGATGGGGGAGCGGCTGGTCTCGGACAAGAAGCTGCGCCGCGCCCGCCGCGACGTGGGCCAGGCACCTCCCACCGAGGCCTGAGCGGGAGCGCAGCGGAGGGTGGGGGTCGCGGAGCGGCACCCGCCCGCAGCGGAGCGCAGGCTCGGGCCGACCATAGCCACCATCTGAGCCGCTCGCGCGCGTCGCGCACCGACGGTTGACACTGGTGGTTAGGGTCGTCGGACCAGCAGGCACAGCGCAGTGCACGGTGGACGGAGTCACGACCACGCACCACGCGGAACGGAGGCCGACGAGATGACCGATCCGGCAGCCCCTGGACGGGACCTGCACCGAGAGCTCACCCTGCTCTCGGCCAAGAACGAGCGGCTCAGCGATGCGCTGGTGGCCGCCCGCGAGCAGATCATCGACCTCAAGCGCCAGGTGGACGACCTGGCCAAGCCTCCCGGCACCTACGCCACGTTCCTCGGCTCACGCGCCGACGGCACGGTGGACATCGTGTCGTCCGGCCGCAAGATGCACGTCGGCGCCAGCCCGTCGCTGGACATCTCGCGCCTGCGGCCCGGCCAGGAGGTCATGCTCAACGAGGCCCTGACCGTCGTCGAGGCCGGCGGCTACGAAGAGGTCGGCGAGCTCGTCACGGTCAAGGAGCTGCTGGGCACGGACCGTGCGCTGGTGGTCGGCCGCGGCGACGAGGAGCGCGTCGTGCGCTTCGCCGGGCAGGTCAAGGACGCGCACGTGCGGATCGGCGATGCCCTGACCATCGACTCGCGCAGCGGCTTCGTCTTCGAGATCATCCCGCGCGCCGAGGTCGAGGAGCTGGTGCTCGAAGAGGTGCCGGACATCGACTACGAGGACATCGGCGGGCTCGGACCGCAGATCGAGGCCATCCGCGACGCCGTCGAGCTGCCGTTCCTGCACCCCGAGCTGTTCCTGGAGCACGGCCTGAAGCCACCCAAGGGGGTCCTGCTGTACGGGCCGCCCGGATGCGGCAAGACGCTCATCGCCAAGGCGGTCGCGCACTCGCTGGCTGCCACGGCGGCGGCGGCGCGCGGGGAGTCCACCGCGGACACGAAGAGCTTCTTCCTCAACGTCAAGGGCCCCGAGCTGCTCAACAAGTACGTCGGCGAGACCGAGCGCCACATCCGGCTGATCTTCGCCCGCGCCCGCGAGAAGGCGTCCCAGGGGCACCCGGTCGTCGTGTTCTTCGACGAGATGGAGTCGCTGTTCCGCACCCGCGGCACGGGCGTCTCCAGCGACGTCGAGACGACGATCGTGCCGCAGCTGCTCAGCGAGATCGATGGCGTCGAGCGGCTCGAGAACGTCATCGTCATCGGCGCCTCCAACCGCGAGGACATGATCGACCCGGCGATCCTGCGGCCCGGCCGCCTGGACGTGAAGATCAAGATCGAGCGGCCCGACGCCGAGGGTGCGCGCGAGATCTTCGGCAAGTACCTGGTGCCGACGCTGCCCATCCACCCGGACGACATCGCCGAGCACGGCGGGTCCGCCTCCGCGGCCGTGGAGGCGATGATCACCCGGGTCGTCGAGCGGATGTACACGGAGAGCGACGAGAACCGGTTCCTCGAGGTCACCTACGCCAGCGGCGACAAGGAGGTCCTGTACTTCAAGGACTTCAACTCCGGCGCGATGATCCAGAACGTCGTCGACCGCGCCAAGAAGTCGGCGATCAAGGACTTCCTCCAGAACGGTCAGCGCGGGATCCGCGTCGAGCACCTGCTCACCGCGTGCGTCGACGAGTTCCGTGAGAACGAGGACCTGCCGAACACCACCAACCCGGACGACTGGGCGCGCATCTCCGGCAAGAAGGGCGAGCGCATCGTCTTCATCCGGACGATCGTGCAGGGCAAGAAGGGCGCGGAGGGCTCGCGCACCATCGAGAACGTCACGAGCACCGGGCAGTACCTCTGACGGACGGACACGGGCACGGCCGCACTGTCACAGCACCCTAGGGTGGACGGGTGACCGTGCGCCGCGTGATGGGGATCGAGACCGAGTACGGGATCCTCCAGCCCGGACGTCCGCTGGCCAACCCGATGCTCCTGTCCAGCCACGTGGTCGCGGTGCACGCAGCCGCCCGCGAGGGTGCGCGCACCAAGGCACGCTGGGACTACGACGACGAGGACCCGCTGCACGACGCCCGCGGGTTCCACCTCCAGCGGGCGTCGGCCCACCCGTCGCTGCTCACGGACGACCCGGAGACGCCGGCGCCGTCGGGTGACGGACGGTCTCCGGACGGGCCGCAGGCGCTGCCCCGGGCGACCACCGAGGAGTACGAGGACCCCGGCGCCGCCAACGTCATCCTCACCAACGGCGCACGCCTCTACGTCGACCACGCGCACCCGGAGTACTCGTCGCCGGAGGTCACCAACCCGCTCGACGCCGTGCTGTGGGACCGCGCCGGCGAGCGCGTCATGCTCGCGTCGGTCCGCGCGCTCGCGTCGACCGCGGCGCTGCCCGACGTCGCCCTGTACAAGAACAACGTGGACGGCAAGGGCGCCACCTACGGCATGCACGAGAACTACCTCGTCGACCGGGCGGTGCCGTTCAACGACCTCGCGGCTCGGCTGATCCCGTTCTTCGTCACCCGCCAGGTGTTCACGGGGGCGGGCCGGGTCGGAGTGGGGCAGCGCGGCGAGGAGCCCGGGTTCCAGCTGTCGCAGCGCGCCGACTACATGGAGGCCGAGATCGGCCTGGAGACCACCCTGCGCCGCCCGATCATCAACACGCGCGACGAGCCCCACGCGGACCCGGACCGGTGGCGTCGGCTGCACGTGATCATCGGCGACGCGACCATGCTGGAGGCGGCCACGTACCTGCGGCTGGGCACCACGTCGCTCGTACTGTGGCTCATCGAGCGGGCGGTGGCCGAGGGCGGCGCCGGGGGAGCGCTCGCTGCGGTCGACCGGCTGGCCCTGCGCGACCCGGTGCACGCCGTCCACGTGGTCAGCCACGACGTGACGCTCACCGCGCGGCTCGAGCTGGCAGACGGTCGCCGGTTGACCGCGCTCGAGGTGCAGCGCGAGTACCTCGCGGCGGTGCTCACGGCGCTGGCGCACGTCGGCGACCCGACCGACGCGCAGACCGAGGACGTGCTGGCGCGATGGGAGTCGCTGCTCGACCGGCTCGAGACCGACCCGGCGTCGTGCGCGCGCGAGGTCGAGTGGCTGGCCAAGCTCCGGCTGCTGGAGGGGATGCGGCGACGTGACCAGCTGGCCTGGGACCACCCGCGACTGGCGGCGATGGACCTCCAGTGGTCCGACGTCCGGCCCGAGCGGGGCCTCTACCACCGGCTGGTCCAGGCCGGCGCCGTCGAGCTGCTGGTGACCGGCGAGCAGGTGGCGGACGCCGTCCTGCACCCACCGACGGACACCCGGGCGTACTTCCGGGGCGAGGCTGTGGCCCGCTATGGCAGCGAGATCTCGGCGGCGAGCTGGGACTCCGTCGTGTTCGACGTTCCCGGCGCCGCGACGCTCCAGCGCGTGCCGATGCGCGACCCGCTGCGGGGGACGCAGGCGCACGTGGGCGCGCTGCTGGACCGCAGCCCCGATGCCACGGCCCTGCTCGACGCGCTGGGCGCCTAGCGGCGGTCTCCCAAGTTCGCCCGGCCGCTCGTCCGCACCGTGGGCGTCGGGACCGGGAGCGTCGGAAGATGGGCCTAGGGTGGGCCTCAGCACGTCGTCTGGCACCCGGGAGGTCACCATGGCTGGTCAGGAACACGTACGCCCGCGCCGCGAGGACGCGGAGCCGGACGACGGCCCGGACACGCCCACCCCGGCAGCGCCCGCCGCGCAGTCGCGGGACGCGGAGGTGGACGCGCTGCTCGACGAGATCGACGACGTCCTGGAGTCCAACGCCGAGCAGTTCGTGCGCGGGTTCGTGCAGAAGGGTGGTCAGTGACCGCCGATGAGCTCACACGACACGTCCGCTTCCGGGCGGCTGCCGCACGCGTTCACGACCCCCGGCTCGTCGTCGTTCGTGGAGTTCCTGTCCGGCCACGCCCCGCAGCTGCTGCCGGGTAACCGCCCCGTCGGCGAGGTGCACGCGCCGCACGGCACCACGATCCTGGCGCTCGCCTTCGACGGCGGGATCGTCATGGCGGGCGACCGCCGGGCGACCATGGGCTCCATGATCGCGAGCCGGGAGATCGAGAAGGTCTTCCCGGCCGACGAGTACTCGGCCGTCGGCATCGCCGGCACCGCGGGGCTCGCCGTGGAGCTGGTCCGGCTGTTCCAGCTGGAGCTCGAGCACTACGAGAAGATCGAGGGCAGCCTGCTGTCGCTCGACGGCAAGGCCAACCGGCTCGCCACGATGATCCGCGGCAACCTCGGCATGGCGATGCAGGGTCTGGCCGTCGTGCCGCTGTTCGGCGGGTTCGACCTGGACCGTCGGCTCGGCCGGATCTTCTCCTACGACGTCACGGGCGGCCGCTACGAGGAGCACGACCACCACGCGGTGGGCTCCGGCTCGGTGTTCGCGCGCGGCTCGCTCAAGAAGCTGTGGCGCCCTGGTCTGGACGCCGTCGGTGCGGTCCGGGTGGCCGTCGAGGCCCTGGTCGACGCCGCCGACGACGACTCCGCCACGGGCGGACCCGACCACACGAGGGGCATCTGGCCGGTCGTCGCGACCGTCACGGAGTCCGGGTACCTGCGGGTCAGCGACGCCGACCTCGCCGCGGTCGCGGAGACGGTCGAGCAGGAACGCCGGCGCTCGCACGAGGGTCGGGGGGGTGCGCGATGAGCATGCCGTTCTACGTCTCGCCCGAGCAGCTGATGAAGGACCGGGCGGACTACGCGCGCAAGGGCATCGCCCGCGGTCGGTCCGTCGTGGTCCTGCAGTACGACGACGGGATCGCGTTCGCCACCGAGAACGCGTCGCGCGCGCTGCACAAGATCTCCGAGATCTACGACCGGATCGGCTTCGCGGCCGTCGGCAAGTACAACGAGTTCGAGAACCTCCGCGTGGCCGGCGTGCGCTACGCCGACCTGCGCGGCTACTCCTACGACCGTGAGGACGTCACCGCGCGCGGGCTGGCCAACGCCTACGCGCAGACCCTCGGCACGTCGTTCACCACCGAGTCCAAGCCGCTCGAGGTCGAGATCGTCGTGGCCGAGGTGGGGCGGGCGGCGGCCGGTGACCAGATCTACCGGCTCGCGTACGACGGCTCGGTGACCGACGAGCACGGCTACGTCGTGATGGGTGGCCAGGCCGAGCGGCTCGGCGGTCTGCTCGCGCAGGAGTGGCGCGCCGGGCTCACCCTGCCGGAGGTGCTCGCGCTCGCCGTGCGGACGCTCGGCTCACCGGCGGACGAGGCCAGCGAGGCTCGGACGATCCCCGCGGCGCAGCTCGAGGTCGCGGTGCTCGACCGGACGCGGCCGCGGCGCACCTTCCGGCGGCTCGCGGGGGCGTTGCTGGAGGACCTGCTCGACGCAGACTGACCGGAGCGGCGGCCGCGCGGGGTCGAACGGAGGGAGCACGGCGATGGACAGACGGATCTTCGGCCTGGAGACGGAGTACGGCGTGACGTGCGCCGCCCAGGACGGCCGCGGGCTCTCGGCCGACGAGGTCGCGCGCTACCTCTTCCGCAAGGTCGTCGCGTGGGGCCGCTCCTCCAACGTGTTCCTGCGCAACGGGTCGCGGCTGTACCTCGACGTCGGATCGCACCCCGAGTACGCGACCGCCGAGTGCGACGACGTGCGGCAGCTGGTCACGCACGACCGTGCGGGCGAGCGCATCCTCGAGGGGCTCGTCGCGGACGCGCAGCAGCGGCTCGAGCACGAGGGCCTGCCGGGCACCATCCACCTGTTCAAGAACAACACCGACTCGGCCGGGAACTCCTACGGCTGCCACGAGAACTACCTCGTGCGGCGGCAGGGCGACTTCTCGCGGCTGTCGGACGTGCTGGTCCCGTTCCTCATCACGCGCCAGATCCTCACGGGTGCCGGCAAGGTGCTGACTACCCCGCGCGGCGCCGTGTACTGCCTCTCGCAGCGGGCGGACCACATCTGGGAGGCGGTCTCCAGCGCCACCACCCGGTCCCGGCCGATCATCAACACGCGCGACGAGCCGCACGCGGACGCCGAGCACTACCGCCGCCTGCACGTGATCGTGGGCGACTCCTCGATGTCCGAGACCACGACGATGCTCAAGGTCGGCACGACGGACCTGCTGCTGCGGATGATCGAGGCCGGCGTGCCCATGCGGGAGATGGCGCTCGAGAACCCGATCCGCGCCATCCGGGAGATCAGTCACGACCTCACGGGCATGCACCCGGTGACCATGGCGAACGGCCGGACGGTCACCGCGATCGACCTCCAGGAGGAGTACCTCACCCGCGTGACGGACTTCCTGGCCTCCGAGGGCGGTCCGAGCCCGGAGAACAAGCAGGTGCTCGACCTGTGGGAGCGCGGGCTGCGCGCCATGCGTACGGGTGACCTGACGCTGGTGGACCGCGAGCTGGACTGGGTGATCAAGTACCGGCTCATCGAGCGGTACCGCGCCAAGCACGACCTGGAGCTGTCCGACGTCCGGGTGCAGCGCCTCGACCTGGCCTACCACGACATCTCCCGCACGGAGGGCCTCTACAACCTGCTGGCCGCCAAGGGCCTGGTCGAGCGGGTGACGACCGACCTGGAGATCTTCGAGGCGACCGCGGTGCCGCCGCAGACCACCCGGGCCAAGCTCCGGGGCGACTTCGTGCGTGCCGCCCAGGACGCGCGCCGCGACTACACCGTCGACTGGGTGCACCTCAAGCTCAACGACCAGGCCCAGCGCACCGTCCTGTGCAAGGACCCGTTCCGCAGCGTCGACGAGCGGGTGGACCGGCTCATCGAGTCCATGTAGCACCTGCCCTACAGCACGGCGCCGTACAGTGTGGCGGCCTGGATACAGCCCGACGCGCCCGCGCCGGGTCCCGCTGCGGGAAGGAACGACGTGCGACGACTGCAGGGCCGAGCCCTGGTCGCCGGTCTGGCGATCGCGCTGGTGACCCTCGCCGGCTGCACCACCCCGGAGACCGAACCCGCCGCCGTGACGGTGTCGGGGGAGCCCGGCGAGGCGCCGACGATCACCTACGTGACGCCGCTGCAGGTCGACGAGACGCGCACGGAGCAGATCTGGCCGGGCACGGGCGCCGAGCTGGTCGAGGGCGCGCCGGTGCTCATCGACTTCTGGCTCGAGGACGCCTCCGACGCGTCCCTGGTCAAGGAGAGCTACTCCACCAACCCGACGGCGATGCTGCTGACCGAGGAGGACCTCGGCACGGACCTGTACAAGACCCTGCGCGGTCAGCAGGTGGGTGCGCGGCTGCTCCAGGTGAGCCCGGGCAGCGGGTCGGGCGCGACGGACTACCCCACGGTGACCGTCGTCGACGTCCTGCCCACCCGCGCGGAGGGCACACCGGCACCGGTGCGCGCGGACCTGCCCGTGGTCACGCTGGACGCCTCGGGTTCCCCGTCGATCACCCCCACCGGCACCGAGCCGCCGGCCACGCTCGTCGCCCAGCCGCTGGTCCGCGGCTCCGGTGAGCAGGTGGGCGCCACCGACGTCGTGACCGTGCAGTACACGGGCTTCGCGTGGACGACGGGGGAGGCGTTCGACTCGACGTGGTCGCACGGGCTCCCGGTCTCGTTCTCCCTCCAGGACGTGCAGGCGTGGGCCGAGGGTCTGGTCGACCAGCCCGTGGGCAGCCAGGTGATGCTCGTCGTCCCGCCCACCTACGCGCTCGGCGTCACCGACAGCGAGGAGCTGGCCGGTCAGACGGTCGCGTTCGTGGTCGACATCCTGGCCACCGGGCACCCGGAGCAGGCGGCCGGCTAGCGGGAGGGCAGGACCTTCTCGATCGCCGCGACGTCGTCCCGGTCCCCGTCCACCTGGATGTCGGCGGCCGCGCCCCGTCCGAGCAGGTAGAGCGCCAGCTCACCGACGGCGCCGCGGACCACGACCGTGCCGTGCTCTCCGGAGAGGCCGCCCTTCGGCGAGCGCAGGTGGTGCCGGACGCCGTCCCCGCGGACGAGGACGACCCCCACCGGGAGCTTGCGCAGGCGCACCGTCCCCGACCGCTTCAGCTGGCTCCACAACGCCTCGACCAGCTCCGGGTCCAGCTCGCGCGCCGCCACCGGACCCGCGCCGCGGCGGACGTCCTCGGTGTGCACGAAGAACTCGATCACGTCGGTGGCCTCGGCGACCCACGCGGCCGGGTGCCACGCTGCCGGCCGGGTGGCAACGCGGGCCACCAGGTCCCGGTACGTGCCTTCGGTCGTCGCCTGGTCGGCGAGCGCGGCGATCCGGCTCTCGGCGAGAGCCGCGAGGGCGGGCACCGCGATCCCGGCACCCACCAGGGGGTTGCGCTCCCGGAGCACGATGTGCGCCGCGAGGTGGCGTGCCTGCCAGCCCTCGCACAGCGTCGGTGCGTCGGGGGTGACGTCGCGGAGGGCCTGCGCGAGCTGCTCGCGTTCGATCTCGTGCCAGGTCATCCCCGCAGGATCGCACGCGAGCGGGAGCGCCGCGTGACGGGTAAGCGCTCGCACCTCCGTGAGAGGATGACGGGACCCCCTGCGCTCCACGGAAGGTCCTGTCGTGCCCACGCGAGACGAGTCACCACGGTCGGTGGCGCTCACCGGCTCCGTCCCCCGTCGGGCCTTCCAGCTGATCGGCCGGGGCCTGCGCGCGCACCCGGGCACCTACGCCCTGGCCATCGGCACGTCGGCCGTCTTCGGCGTGCTCACGGTCGTGGTCAGCCGGGTGCTCGGCGCGGTGACGGACCAGGTCGTCGTCCCGGCGCTGGCGGGATCCGCGCAGGCGCGCGACCGGATCTGGCTGGCAGGTCTGGCGATCGCCCTCGTGGCGGTGACGCTGGCGGTGACCGTCGCCGGGCGGCGCATGTTCGCCGGCAAGGGGTACGCCCTGATCCAGGAGGACCACCGCGCCGCGGTGACGCGTCAGTACCTGCGGCTGCCCATGTCGTGGCACCGGCAGCACCCGACCGGGCAGCTCCTGTCCAACGCGAGCGCGGACGTCGAGGCCGCCACATCGGTGTTCAACCCGCTGCCGTTCGCGATCGGCGTCGTCGTGATGCTCGTGGTGGCGACGGTCGAGCTGGTGCGGACCGACCTGTGGCTGGCGCTGGCCGCGCTGCTGGTGCTGCCGCTCGCGGTGATCGCCAACGTCGTCTTCCAGCGCCGGATGTCACCCGCGGCGATCCGCGCGCAGCAGCTGCGCGCCGAGGTGGCCGACATCGCGCACGAGAGCTTCGAGGCGGCGGTGCTGGTCACGTCGCTCGGCACGGAAGCGCGCGAGGAGGCCCGGTTCGCGCAGCGGGCCGCGCAGCTGCGGGACGCCAACGTCCGCGTGGGCGTCGTGCGGGCGCTGTTCGACCCGGTGATCGACCTGCTCCCGAGCCTGGGGACGCTCCTGGTGCTGGTGGTCGGCACGGTGCAGATCCGCGCCGGGCGGGTGGGGACGGGCGACGTGGTCGCGGCCGCGTACCTGCTCACCCTGCTGGCGGTGCCGGTCCGTGCCTTCGGCTGGGTGCTCGGCGAGCTGCCGCGCGGCCTCGTCGGCTACGACCGGATCGCCCGCGTCATCGACTCGCACGGCGCCCTGAGCGTGGGGAGCACGCCGTGGTCGCCGACCGGGGGAGCCCGGGTCGAGCTGCGCGACGTCGGCCGCTCGGTGCCGCTGCCCGGCGGCGGGGAGCTGGAGCTGCTGCACGACATCGACCTCGACGTCCCCGCCGGCCGCACGATCGCGGTGGTCGGCCCGACGGGTGCGGGCAAGACGACCCTCGTGTCGCTGGTGAACCGGCTGTACGACCCGTCCCACGGCTCGGTGCACGTCGACGGCCTGGACCTGCGCGACGTGCGACCGGCCGACCTGGCGCGGCACGTGGCGCTGGTCTCGCAGTCCACGTTCGTGTTCGAGGACACCGTGCGCTCCAACGTCACGCTGGCCGACGACGGCGAGCCGGGCTCCCCGGACGACGACGCGGTCTGGGCCGCCCTCCGGCTGGCCCGGGTCGACGACGTCGTGCGCGCCCTGCCTGGTGGCCTGGACGCACCGCTCGGGGAGCGCGGCGCCAACCTGTCGGGCGGCCAGCGGCAGCGGCTCGCGCTCGCCCGTGCGCTGGTCAGGCGACCGGCGGTGCTCGTCCTCGACGACGCGACGTCCGCGGTCGACCCGCGCATCGAGCAGGCGATCCTGCGCGGCCTGCGGGGCGACGGTGCGGCCCAGAGCCCGACCGTGCTCCTGGTCGCGTACCGCATGTCCTCGGTGCTGCTGGCCGACGAGGTGGTGCACGTCGACGCCGGCCGGGTGGTCGACCGCGGGAGCCACGACGAGCTGCTGGCGCGCGACCCCGGGTACCGCGAGCTGGCGACGGCGTACGAGCAGGAGACGGCGCGACGCGCGGCGGAGGCCGCCGACGAGGGGGCCCTCGAGGTCGTGGAGGACCGGGCATGAGCGAGCAGCCGACCGACCACCGCATGGCGCCGGCCAGCTCGCTCGGCGTCCTGGCGACGCTGCGGCGCGGGATCCAGGTGTCGCCTCAGCTGCTGGTCGGCTGGCAGGTCACCGTCCTGCTGGCCGTCACCGCGTCCATCGGCCGCGTGCTGGTGCCGATCGCCGTGCAGCAGACCGTCGACACCGGGATCCTCGCCGAGGGCGGCCCGGACGTGCCGCGCGTCGTGGCGCTGGCCGGCGTGGCGGCCGTGGGGCTGCTGCTCGGCGCCGTCTGCTCGGCCTACGTCAACGTGCGGCTGTTCCGGTCGAG
This sequence comes from Cellulomonas sp., assembly GCF_965229465.1. Lineage (GTDB taxonomy): Bacteria > Actinomycetota > Actinomycetes > Actinomycetales > Cellulomonadaceae > Cellulomonas. The sequence goes on from NZ_OZ245882.1 coordinate 3,740,435, forward strand.
CGAGAGCGGTCTGCTGGCCCTGCGCACCCGGGCGTTCCGGCACGTGCACGACCTGTCCGTGCTCACGCAGAACACCGAGCGGCGGGGGTCGCTGGTCTCCCGCGTGACGTCGGACGTCGACACGATCTCGCTGTTCGTGCAGTGGGGCGGGATCATGCTGCTGGTCTCCGTCCTCCAGATCGCCGTCGCGACCGTGCTCATGTCGGTCTACTCCTGGCAGCTGACCCTGATCGTGTGGGCGGGGTTCGTCCCGCTCTTCCTGGTGCTCCAGCCGCTCCAGAAGCGGGTGAACGCCCGGTACACGGCGGTCCGGGAGCGCGTCGGCGGGATGCTGGGCGCCATCTCGGAGGCCGTCGTCGGCGCCGAGACGATCCGCTCCTACGGGGTCGCCGGGCGGACCCAGCGCCGGATCGACGCCGCGATCGCCGCGACGCGCGAGTCGATGGTGCGGGCGCAGAACCTGGTCGCCGCGGTGTTCTCCAGCGGCGTGCTCGTCGCCAACCTCGTGCTCGCCGTCGTGGTCGTCGCGGGCACCTACCTCGGCATCGGCGGCCAGATGTCCGTGGGCCGGCTGCTCGCCTTCCTGTTCCTGGTCCAGCTGTTCACCGGCCCGGTGCAGATGGCCACGGAGATCCTCAACGAGCTCCAGAACGCGGTGGCCGGGTGGCGCCGGGTGCTCGGCGTGCTGGAGACGCCGGTCGAGGTGGTGGACGCCGGCGCGGACGGGGTCCCCAGCCCGCGCGGCCCGGCGCACGTCGAGCTGCGCGGCGTCCAGTTCGCCTACCCGGACGGCCCCCCGGTGCTGCGGGACGTCGACGTGACCATCCCGTCAGGCACGTCGGTCGCGGTCGTGGGTGCCACGGGGTCGGGCAAGACGACGATCGCCAAGCTCGTCGCGCGGTTCATGGACCCGACGCAGGGGTCCGTGCTCCTGGACGGGGTCGACCTGCGGGACATCCCCGTCGCCGACCTGCGGCGACGCGTGGTGCTCGTGCCGCAGGAGGGCTTCCTGTTCGACGGCACCCTCGCGCAGAACGTGGCCTACGGACTGCGGCACGCGGACGGGACCACCACGGCGGCGGACGACGACGTGCGGATCCGTGCGGCGATCGAGGCGCTCGGCCTGGACGGCTGGGTGGACGAGCTGGCCGACGGCCTGGACACCCCGGTGGGCCAGCGCGGGGAGTCGCTGTCGGCGGGGGAGCGGCAGCTCGTCGCCCTGGCGCGGGCCTACCTGGCCGAGGCCGACCTCCTGCTGCTCGACGAGGCGACGTCGGCCGTCGACCCGGCGACCGAGGTGCGGATCGCCCGTGCCCTCGACTCGCTCACGCGTGGGCGCAGCACCCTGACCATCGCGCACCGGCTGTCGACGGCCGAGGCGGCGGACACCGTCGTGGTGGTCGACGCCGGTCGGGTGGTGGAGGTGGGGCACCACGACGAGCTCGTCGCGCGCGACGGCCACTACGCCGCGATGCACGCCGCCTGGGTGTCGCAGACCCGCTGACCGGTGGACGGATCCGTGCCCGTGGCCGCTGCGTGGCAGGATCGGGACGTGCCTTCCAGCCCCCCGGACACCCTCCTCGATCCCGCCGTCGCCGACCGCCTCAAGCGTGACGACCACGGCCTGGTGGCGGCGATCGTGCAGCAGCACGACTCGCGCGAGGTCCTCATGCTCGGCTGGATGGACGACGAGGCGCTGCGCCGCACCCTGACCACCGGCCGGGTGGTGTTCTGGAGCCGCTCGCGCCAGGAGTACTGGCGCAAGGGCGACACCTCCGGGCACGCCCAGTACGTCAAGGCGGTGAGCGTCGACTGCGACGGGGACGCGCTGCTCGTCGAGGTCGACCAGGTGGGCGCCGCCTGCCACACCGGAGCCCACACCTGCTTCGACGCGGGTGGCCCGCTGGCCGCCGTCGTCGGAACCCGCCCCACCGAGACCGGAGGAACCCTGTGACCGCGCCCGCCGTGCCCACCGACGTCACCGTCGCCGTGGTCCCCTGGGGGAGCACGTGGCCGACGATCGACGTGTTCCGGGGGCTCGCGCGCGACCGGCGGGTCATCCCCGTGGTGCGCCGTCTGCTCGCGGACGACGTCACGCCCGTCGGCCTCTACCGGACGCTCGCCGCCGGCCGCCCCGGGACGTTCATCCTCGAGTCCGCCGAGGCCGACGGGAGCTGGGACCGCTACTCCTTCGTCGGCGTCCGCTCGCGCGCCACGCTGACCGTCCGCGATGGCTCGGCGGTGTGGGTGGGCGACGTGCCCGTCGGGGTGCCCACCGACGGTGACGCCCTCGACGTCCTCGAGCGCACCCTCGACGCGCTGCGCACGCCCGCCATCGCCGGCCTGCCGCCGCTGACGAGCGGGCTGGTGGGTGCGCTGGGCTGGGACATCGTGCGGCACTGGGAGCCGACCCTGCCCGCGAACGCCCCGGACGAGCTCGGCGTCCCGGAGCTCACGCTGCTGCTGGCCACGGACCTCGCCGTCGTCGACCACCACGACGGCTCGGTCTGGCTGATCGCCAACGCCATCAACTTCGACGACACGGACGACCGCGTGGACGACGCGCACGCCGACGCGGTCGCCCGGATCGACGCGATGGAGGCGGCCCTGCTGGAGCCGACCGAGTCGGCGGTCGCCGTCCTGGCGGACGTCGCCGAGCCCGAGCTGGCGTTCCGGTCCACGCGCCAGGAGTTCGAGGACGCCGTGCGCACCGGCCAGGAGGCCATCCGCGAGGGCGACGTGTTCCAGGTGGTCCTCTCGCAGCGCCTGGACCTGGACTGCCCGGCGGAGCCGCTGGACGTCTACCGCGTGCTGCGCACCATCAACCCGAGCCCGTACATGTACTACCTCCAGCTCCAGGACGCGGACGGGCGGGACTTCGCCGTCGTCGGTTCCAGCCCGGAGACTCTGGTGAAGGTCACGTCGGGGCGGGTGGTGACGTTCCCGATCGCCGGCTCACGACCGCGGGGTGCCACGCCGGACGAGGACCGTCGCCTCCAGGAGGAGGTGCTCGCCGACCCCAAGGAGCGGGCCGAGCACATCATGCTCGTCGACCTGTCCCGCAACGACCTGGTCAAGGTCTGCGAACCCACCAGCGTCGAGGTCGTCGAGTTCATGGCGGTCAAGCGGTACTCGCACATCATGCACATCTGCTCGACCGTCGTCGGTCGGCTGCGCGAGGGAGCGACCGCCCTCCAGACCCTCGTCGCGACGTTCCCGGCGGGCACGCTCTCGGGCGCACCCAAGCCGCGGGCGATCGCCCTCATCGACGAGATCGAGCCCGCCCGGCGCGGCATCTACGGCGGCACCGTGGGCTACTTCGACTTCGCCGGGGACATGGACATGGCAATCGCCATCCGGACCGCGCTGATCCGCGAGGGCCGCGCGAGCGTGCAGGCCGGTGGCGGCATCGTCGCGGACTCCGTGCCGGCGCTGGAGTACGAGGAGTCGCGCAACAAGGCGGCCGCGGCCGTGCGCGCCGTGCAGATCGCCTCCCGGCTGCGGCGGGCGGGCGCGTGACGGTTCCGGCGCACGCCGCCCGGCCGCGTCGGTCGGGGCGTGGCCGCGTCGCCGGGCCGCTGCTCCTGCTCGCCGGCCTGACCGCCCTGGTCGCCGTGCCCACGTGGTTCACGACGACCGGCACGACCGCGCTGCAGGGCACCGTGACCGTGCAGGCCGCGGGCTCCCAGGTGGCACCCGCGATCCTCGCGGCCGCGGTCGCGATCCTCGCCGCGGTGGCCGCCGTGGGGCTGGTCGGTCGCGCCGGGCGCTGGGTGGTGGCGGCCGTCGTCGTCGCGTGCGGCGTGCTCGTCGTCGGGACCACCCTCGGCGTGCTCGGGGACCCGGAGGCGGCGGTGATCCCCGTCGTCGCGGCGGAGACCGGCGTGGGCAAGCTTGCCGGGCCGGTGACGACGAGCGTCTGGCCCTGGCTCGCCGTCGCGGTGGGGGTGCTCGACGTCCTCGCCGGGGTGTGGCTCGTCGTGGCGTCACGTGCGTGGTCCGGACCGTCGCGGAGGCACGAGAACGTCGCCAACGCGGCGACACCGACCACACCCGACGAGCGGTCCGACTGGGACGCTCTCACCAGGGGCGACGACCCCTCCTGACGTGCGGTCCGACTCGTCCGCCGTGTGCCGGACGGTGCCCGGAGGGTCGGATAGGGTGAGCGGAGAACCGAGCACGGAGGGCACCCACTGATGGCCGACAACACCCTGGCGCACCGCGCACAGAACGCCACGACGACCGAGGCGATGCACCTGCCGCCGACGGCCGCCCCGACCAACCACGGCAAGACGCTCGCGGCCTGGTTCACGACCTACGGCGTGATCATCGCGTTCACGCTGGCCGGTCTCGGCGTGCTGTTCGCGCTGGTCTGGCTGTTCTGGGTCGGCATGGCCCTGGTTGCCCTCGTCCTGATCGGCGGCAAGGTGCTCCAGGTGTCCGGCCACGGCCAGGGCGGCGCCAAGACGCGTGCCCGGCAGGCACGCACCGGCGGGCACTGACCCGTCCGTTCCACCGCCGCTCGGGAACCGGGTGGCGCACGCGACCCAGGAGGACCGATGTCGACCCCCAACGAGCCGCAGAACCCGTACGGCAGCGGAGATCCGCAGAACCCGAGCGGAGCGCCGCAGGACCCGACCGGGGCTCCGCAGTACCCGGCCGCCCCGCCGCCGCCGCCTCAGCCGCAGTACCCGTCGGCGCCGTACCCGGCGACCGGGGGCACTCCGCAGTACCCCGCGGCCACCCCGTACGGCTCGGCGCCCGGCTACCAGCAGCCCGCGCCGGCGTACGGCGGCGGCTACGTCTACCCGAAGAACAGCCTCGCGGTCTGGTCGCTGGTCCTCGGCATCGTGTCCTTCGTGCTGTCGTGCGGGCTGTTCACCGGCATCCCCGCGGTGATCGTCGGCAACAACGCCAAGAAGGCGGTCGCCCGCGGCGAGGCGAACAACGGCGGCATGGCCACGGCCGGCGTCATCCTGGGCTGGATCGCGATCGTGCTCTCGGTGCTCGGGATCATCCTGTTCGCCGTGCTGTTCTCGAACGCAGACTTCCGCGACGCGTTCAACGACAACTACACGTACTCCAACTGACGTGGCGACCGTCGACGACGGTCGCCTCCCACAGCCGACCGGCCCGCTCCTGTCCGACGCACCCGCGCCGGCCGTGGCGGGCCGTCGTGCGTCCGTCCGAGGCCCCCTGGTCGGCGGGGCGGTCGTGCTCGCGGCGACCGTGCTGGTCGCGGTGCGGGACCCGCACGCCACCGGCAGCTACGGCGTGTGCCCGCTGTACGCGCTCACGGGGCTGTGGTGCCCGGCGTGCGGCGGCCTCCGGGCGACGCACGACCTGGCGCACGGCGACCTGGCCGGTGCCTGGTCGATGAACCCGCTCTGGGTGCTCGCGGTCCCGGTCGTGCTCGCGCTCTGGGGCCGTCTGGTGGTGCTCCGCGCCCAGGGACGCCCGGTGCGGCCGGCTCCGGTCTGGGCCGCGTGGGCGTTCCTGGCGGTGATCGTCGCGTTCGGCGTGCTGCGCAACGTCCCGGCCCTCGCGCCGTGGCTGGCGCCCTGACGGACGGCGATGTCCAGTACGCGGCTTGTGGTCGGGGTCACTCCCGGACCGCCCTACGATGTGGCGCAGGGCCACAGCCACGTTCGGAAGCGAGCACGGTGGTCCGTAGTCGACCGGGGGAGAAGGTGAGTTGTCGATGACCGTGCTGGACGACATCGTCGCGGGAGTCAGGCAGGACCTCGCCGTCCGGGAGCAGGCCACGCCGCTCGCGACGGTCAAGGAGCGGGCGCACCGTCGTGAGTCCGCGATCGAGTGCGTCGGCCGTCTGCGCGCCGAGGACGCCGTCCGCGTCATCGCCGAGGTCAAGAGGTCGAGCCCGAGCAAGGGTGCTCTGGCTACCATCAAGGACCCCGCCGCGCTGGCCGCCGAGTACGAGAAGGGGGGCGCCGCGGTCATCTCGGTGCTCACCGAGGAGCGTCGGTTCCACGGCTCGCTCGCGGACCTGGACGCGGTCCGTGCCCGGGTGGAGATCCCCGTCCTGCGCAAGGACTTCATCGTCACGCCGTACCAGGTGTGGGAGGCGCGCGCGCACGGCGCCGACCTGGTCCTGCTCATCGTCGCCGCGCTCGAGCAGACCGTGCTGGAGTCGCTGGTGGAGCGCGTGCACTCCCTGGGCATGACCGCCCTGGTCGAGGTGCACGACGTGGAGGAGGTCTCCCGGGCCGCCGACGCCGGTGCCCGGGTGATCGGCGTGAACGCCCGCGACCTGCGCTCGCTCGAGGTGGACCGCACCACGTTCGCCCGGGTCGCGCCCGCCATCCCGTCGCACATCGTGAAGATCGCGGAGTCCGGTGTCCGCGGCCCGCACGACGTCATGGACTACGCGCGCGCCGGCGCCGACGCGGTGCTGGTCGGCGAGGCCCTGGTCACCGACGACGCCCCGCGCGAGTCCGTCGCCGACCTCGTCGCAGCAGGTGCCCACCCGTCCCTCCGGGCGGTACGGCAGTGACCGGTCGGCCGACCGTCGGCCCGCTCTCGGACAAGCTCCTCGAGGCCACGGCGAGCGGTCCGCTGTCCACGCACGCGGGGCCGTACTTCGGCCAGTTCGGTGGGCGGTTCGTGCCCGAGGCGCTGATCGCGGCGCTGGACGAGCTGGACACCGAGTACCACAAGGCGTTGACCGACCCGGCGTTCGGGCGCGAGCTGGCCCGCCTGCACCGCACCTACACCGGCCGGCCGAGCCCGCTCACCGAGGTGCCGCGGTTCGCCCAGCACGTGGCGCCCGGCGTGCGGGTGTTCCTCAAGCGCGAGGACCTCAACCACACCGGCTCGCACAAGATCAACAACGTGCTCGGGCAGGCCCTGCTGGTCAAGCGCATGGGCAAGACGCGCGTGATCGCGGAGACCGGGGCCGGCCAGCACGGCGTCGCCACGGCGACCGCGGCGGCGCTGCTCGACCTCGAGTGCGTCGTGTACATGGGCGAGGAGGACACCCGCCGGCAGGCGCTGAACGTGGCGCGCATGAAGCTGCTCGGCGCCGAGGTCATCCCCGTGACCATCGGCACGCGGACGCTCAAGGACGCGATCAACGAGGCGCTGCGCGACTGGGTGGCCAACGTCGAGACGACGCACTACCTGCTGGGCACCGTCACCGGACCGCACCCGTTCCCCGAGATGGTGCGCGACTTCCACAAGATCATCGGCGAGGAGGCCAGGGCCCAGCTCCTCGAGGAGATCGGCCGGCTGCCCGACGCCGTCGCCGCGTGCGTCGGCGGGGGATCCAACGCGATGGGCATCTTCAACGCGTTCCTCGACGACCCCGACGTGCGGCTGTTCGGTTTCGAGGCGGGCGGCGCGGGGATCTCGTCGGGCCGGCACGCGGCGCGGTTCTCGGGCGGGCAGCCCGGCGTCCTGCACGGCGCCAAGTCCTACCTGCTCCAGGACGAGGACGGCCAGACGCTGCCCAGCCACTCGGTCTCGGCCGGCCTGGACTACCCGAGCGTCGGGCCCGAGCACGCGTGGCTGCACGACATCGGGCGCGCGGAGTACCGGCCGGTCACGGACGACGAGGCCATGGAGGCGTTCCGCGTCCTGTGCCGGACCGAGGGGATCATCCCGGCGATCGAGTCGGCGCACGCCCTGGCCGGCGCGATCCAGCTGGGCCAGGAGCTCACCGGCTGGACCGGCGACGACGGTCACGAGCCCGTGCTCCTGATCAACCTGTCCGGGCGCGGCGACAAGGACGTGGCCACCGCCGCGGCGTGGTTCGACCTCATCGAGGACGAGCCCGTGGTGCTGGCCGACCAAGGAGAGCAGCTGTGAGCACGGTCGCCCTCCGGTCGCAGGTCGCGGAGCACCTCGACGCCCTGGGGCGCGCGGCGCTCATCGGGTACCTGCCCGTGGGCTACCCGTCGCTGGACGGGTCCGTGGCGGCCGTCCGGACGATGATCGACGCGGGCGTGGACGTCGTCGAGCTCGGCGTGCCGTACAGCGACCCGGTGATGGACGGCCCGGTCATCCAGCGCGCGGTCGACGCGGCGCTGGCCGGCGGCACGCGCGTCGGCGACACCATCCGTGCCGTCGAGCAGGTGGCCGGCCGTGGCGCCCCCGTGCTGGTCATGACCTACTGGAACCTCGTCCTGCGGTACGGGGTGGACGCGTTCGCGCGGGACCTCGCCGCGGCCGGCGGTGCGGGGCTGATCACGCCGGACCTCATCCCCGACGAGGCCTCGGAGTGGATCGCCGCGTCGGACACGCACGGGCTGGACCGCGTGTTCCTGGTGGCGCCCAGCTCGACGCCCGAGCGCCTCGCCTCGACCGCGGCCGCGTCCCGCGGGTTCGTCTACGCCGCCTCGACCATGGGCGTGACGGGGGAGCGCACGACGCTGGGAAACCGCGCCGAGCAGCTGGTCGCCGACACCCGGGCCGCCGGCGCCGCGCACGTGTGCGTCGGCCTCGGGGTGTCCCGTCCCGACCAGGCCGCCGACGTGGCCCGGTACGCCGACGGCGTCATCGTCGGCACCGCCCTGGTCCGCACGCTGCTGGACGCCCCCGACGAGGCCACGGGTCTCGTCGAGCTCGCCCGGGTCACGTCGGCCCTCGCCGACGGCGTGAGGTCCGCGCGATGACCGCCCTGCTCCCGGCCGCCATCCCGAGCCCGTCGCAGGGCGTCTGGCACCTCGGACCGTTCCCGCTGCGCGCCTACGCGTTCGCGATCCTGCTCGGCATCGTCGTCGCCCTCTGGATGACGCGCCGTCGCTGGATCGAGCGCGGGGGAGACCCCGACACCACCCTGGAGATCGCGTTCTGGGCCGTGCCGTTCGGCATCGTCGGCGGGCGGATCTACCACGTCATCACCTCCCCGGACGCGTACTTCGGCGTCGGCGGGGAGCCGATCCGTGCCCTGTACATCTGGGAGGGCGGCCTCGGGATCTGGGGGGCCGTGGCCTTCGGCGGCGTCGGCGCCTGGATCGGTGCGCATCGCCAGGGTGTCCGGCTCCCCCCCTGGGCGGACGCCCTCGCGCCGGGCCTGCTGGTCGCGCAGGCGCTGGGGCGGCTGGGCAACTGGTTCAACCAGGAGCTCTTCGGTGCTCCCACCACACTGCCGTGGGGCCTGCAGATCGACGCCGCGAACATGCCGGTGGGCGACCCCGCGGGCACGCTCTACCACCCGACGTTCCTCTACGAGATGCTCTGGAACCTCGGCGGCGCCGCCCTGCTCATCTGGGCAGACCGTCGGTTCAAGCTCGGCTACGGCCGCGTGTTCTGGCTCTACGTCGTCATCTACACCAGCGGACGGCTCTGGATCGAGCTGCTCCGCATCGACCCCGCCCACGAGTGGCTGGGGCTGCGGATCAACGTCTGGACGTCGATCATCGTCGGTCTCGGAGCGCTGGTAGCGTTCGTGGTGGTCGGGCGCCGGCACCCAGGACGTGACACGACCCTCCTGCTGGCACCCCCGACCGTGCAGGACGACGAGGAGATCGCGACCGATCCCGCCCGCTGACCCGCGGGCTCTGGTCGCCGCTCCGCACGACGATGCAGGCGGTCCGCGGACCGCGCTGTATGGTCACCAGACCTGGGCCGACGACGTCCCGCGTTCCCCTTGTTCGTGCAATTCCCCGACCTCGTCGGGGACCGTGAGGACGGTGCAGATGTCGACGTCGCCCGCGAGCCCTGGCGCCCAGCGCGCGCCGCTGCCGCAGGGTCTTTACGACCCTGCCGCCGAGCACGACGCATGCGGCTTCGCGTTCGTCGCCACGCTGCGCGGCACGCCCGGCCGGGACATCGTCGACGCGGGGCTGACCGCGCTGCTCAACCTCGACCACCGCGGCGCCGTCGGCGCCGAGGAGGACAGCGGGGACGGTGCGGGCATCCTCACCCAGATCCCCGACGCGTTCCTGCGCGACGTCGTCGACGCCGAGCTGCCGCCCGCCGGCTACTACGCGATCGGCATGGCGTTCCTCCCGGTCGACGAGACCGAGCAGCGCCTGGCCGTCGCGGCCCTCGAGTCGATCGCGGCCGAGGAGAAGCTCGACGTGCTCGCCTGGCGGGAGGTCGTCGTGACGGCCGACCTGGTGGGTCCCACGGCGCGCGCCTCCATGCCGGTGTTCCGCCAGCTGGTCGTCGCGGATCCCTCGCGGGAGCTGTCCGGCATCGACCTGGACCGCCGCGCCTACCGGCTGCGCAAGCGTGCCGAGCGCGAGCACGGGCTGTACTTCGCGTCGCTGTCCGCGCGCACGCTCGCGTACAAGGGCATGCTCACCACGGGCCAGCTGGAGCCGTTCTTCACGGACCTGTCCGACCCGCGGTACGCCTCGGAGATCGCGCTGGTGCACTCGCGCTTCTCCACCAACACCTTCCCGTCGTGGCCGCTGGCGCAGCCGTTCCGGATGATCGCCCACAACGGGGAGATCAACACGGTGCGCGGCAACCGCAACTGGATGGCGGCCCGCGAGGGCACGCTCGCCAGCGAGGAGCTGGGCGACCTGGCGCCGCTGCTGCCGGTCTGTACGCCCGGCGGCTCGGACTCCGGCAGCTTCGACGAGGTGCTCGAGCTGCTGCACCTGTCCGGCCGCACCCTGCCGCACGCGGTGATGATGATGATCCCGGAGGCGTGGGAGAACCACGCCCAGATGGACCCCGCGCGGCGCGCGTTCTACGAGTACCACTCGACGCTGATGGAGCCGTGGGACGGCCCGGCGGCGATCACGTTCACCGACGGCACCCTGATCGGCTCCGTGCAGGACCGCAACGGTCTGCGGCCCGGCCGGTACTGGGTGACCGAGGACGGGCTGGTCGTCTGCGCGTCCGAGGCGGGTGTGCTCGACATCGACCCCGCGACCATCGTCGCCAAGGGCCGGCTCGAGCCCGGCCGCATGTTCCTGGTGGACACCGGCAAGGGCCGGATCATCGACGACCAGGAGATCAAGTCCTCCCTGGCGGCGCAGCGGCCCTACGCCGAGTGGGTCCGCGACAACTCGGTGTTCCTCCAGCAGCTGCCCGAGCGTGAGCACGTGGCGCACTCCGCCGCCTCGGTCCGTCGTCGCCAGCGCGCCTTCGGGTACACCGAGGAGGAGCTGAAGATCCTGCTCAGCCCCATGGCCGCCGCGGGCGCCGAGCCGCTGGGCGCCATGGGCTCCGACACGCCCGTCGCGGTGCTGTCGACCCGGCCGCGCATGCTCTTCGACTACTTCACGCAGATGTTCGCGCAGGTGACCAACCCGCCGCTGGACGCCATCCGCGAGGAGCTGGTCACCGCGATCGGCGGCGCCATCGGCCCCGAGCCCAACCTGCTCGAGGACGGCCCCGGGCACGCCCGCAAGCTGATCCTGCCGTTCCCGGTGATCGACAACGACCAGCTGGCCAAGATCGTGCACGTGGCCAAGGAGCCGTCCCTCGGCTTCCGGGCGACCCTGATCCGCGGCCTGTACAAGGTCGGCGGCGGGGGAGAGGCGCTCGAGGAGCGGCTCGAGGAGATCTTCGCCGAGGTGGACGCCGCGGTGGCCGACGGGGTGAGCTTCCTGGTGCTCTCCGACCGGAACTCCGACGCCGACCTGGCACCGATCCCGTCGCTGCTCCTGCTGTCCGCGGTGCACCACCACACGCTGCGCCGGCACACCCGGACGCAGATCTCGCTCGTCGTCGAGGCCGGCGACGTGCGCGAGGTGCACCACGTCGCGCTGCTCATCGGGTACGGCGCGGCCGCGGTCAACCCGTACCTGGCGATGGAGACCGTCGAGGACCTGGCGCGCCACGGCTACCTGCCCGGCGTGGGACCGGAGAAGGCGGTCGCCAACCTCATCAAGGCGCTCGGCAAGGGCGTCCTGAAGGTCATGTCCAAGATGGGCATCTCGACCATCGCGTCCTACCGCGGCGCGCAGGTGTTCGAGGCCATCGGCCTCTCGCAGCCGCTCGTGGACAAGTACTTCACCGGCACCACCAGCCGCCTCGGCGGCATCGGCCTCGACGTCATCGCCGCCGAGGTCGCCGCGCGGCACGCCGACGCCTACCCGGCGAGCGGCAACCGGCAGGCGCACCTGCGCCTCGCGGTCGGTGGCGAGTACCAGTGGCGCCGCGACGGTGAGGACCACCTGTTCGACCCCGAGACCGTCTTCCGGCTCCAGCACTCGACCCGGACGCGGCAGTTCGACGTGTTCCAGCAGTACACCAACCGGGTGGACGAGCAGTCGTCCCGGCTGATGACGCTGCGCGGCCTGCTGGCGTTCAAGGACGGCGAGCGCGAGCCCGTGCCGCTCGACGAGGTCGAGCCGGTCAGCGAGATCGTGAAGCGGTTCAACACCGGCGCCATGTCGTACGGGTCGATCTCCATGGAGGCGCACGAGACCCTCGCGATCGCCATGAACAGCATCGGCGGCAAGTCGAACACCGGTGAGGGCGGCGAGGACCCGGAGCGACTGCACGACCCGGAGCGCCGCTCGGCCATCAAGCAGATCGCCTCGGGCCGGTTCGGCGTCACCAGCGAGTACCTGACCAACGCCGACGACATCCAGATCAAGCTCGCACAGGGCGCCAAGCCCGGCGAGGGCGGTCAGCTGCCCGGCAACAAGGTGTACCCGTGGATCGGGCGGACCCGGCACTCGACGCCCGGGGTCGGGCTCATCTCGCCGCCGCCGCACCACGACATCTACTCGATCGAGGACCTGGCGCAGCTGATCCACGACGCCAAGAACGCCAACCCGCGCGCCCGGATCCACACCAAGCTGGTCAGCGAGTTCGGCGTCGGGACGATCGCGGCCGGCGTGGCCAAGGCGCACTCCGACGTCGTCCTCATCTCGGGTCACGACGGCGGCACCGGAGCCAGCCCGCTCACGTCGCTCAAGCACGCCGGCACCCCGTGGGAGATCGGCCTGGCGGAGACCCAGCAGACGCTCGTGCTGAACAACCTGCGCGACCGCGTCGTCGTCCAGGTGGACGGCCAGCTGAAGACCGGCCGCGACGTCGTCATCGGCGCGCTGCTCGGCGCGGAGGAGTTCGGCTTCGCGACGGCACCGCTGGTCGTCTCGGGCTGCATCATGATGCGCGTCTGCCACCTCGACACCTGCCCCGTGGGCGTCGCCACGCAGAACCCCGAGCTGCGCGCACGGTTCACCGGCAAGCCCGAGTTCGTGGTGACGTTCATGGAGTTCATCGCGCAGGAGGTCCGGGCGCTGCTGGCGCAGCTGGGCTTCCGCACGCTCCTGGAGGCGGTGGGCCACGTCGAGCTGCTGGACACGCGCGCCGCGATCGACCACTGGAAGGCCTCGGGCCTCGACCTGGCCCCCGTGCTGGCCGTGCCGACCCCCGTCGCGGGCTCGGAGCTGCACCGCACCAAGGACCAGGACCACGGCCTCGACCGCGCCCTGGACAACCGGCTGATCGCGCTCGCGCAGGACGCCCTCGAGCGCAGCGAGCCGGTCCGCATCGACCTGCCGGTGCGCAACGTGAACCGGACTGTCGGCACGATGCTCGGTCACGAGGTGACCAAGCGGTTCAGTGGTGCGGGCCTGCCCGACGACACGATCGACGTCACGCTCACGGGCTCGGCGGGCCAGTCGTTCGGCGCGTTCCTGCCCCGCGGCATCACGCTGCGGCTGTTCGGCGACGCCAACGACTACGTCGGCAAGGGCCTGTCCGGCGGGCGCATCATCGTGCGCCCGGACCGCAACGCCGCCCTGTCGAGCGAGCACAACGTGGTGGCCGGCAACGTCATCGGCTACGGCGCGACCACCGGGCAGATCTTCCTGCGCGGGCTGGTCGGCGAGCGCTTCGGCGTCCGCAACTCCGGCGCGACGCTGGTGGTCGAGGGCGTGGGCGACCACGGCTGCGAGTACATGACCGGCGGCACGGTGCTCGTCCTCGGCCGGACCGGCCGGAACTTCGGTGCCGGGATGTCGGGCGGCACCGCGTACGTGCTCGACCTCGTGCCCGAGCTCGTCAACACCGACGCCCTGCGGACGAAGGAGCTGGCCCTCGACCCGCTCGACGACGAGGACGCCGCGCTGGTCGAGCGCCTGCTGCGCGCGCACCTCGACGAGACGGGCTCGCCCGTCGCCGCAGTGCTCCTCGAGGACCTCCCGTCCACGCGGGCGCGGTTCACCCGCCTGCTGCCCACCGAGTACGCCCGCGTCCGCCGTGCGCTCGCCCAGGCCGAGGCCGACGGTCTCGACCCGGCCGCGCCAGGCGTGTGGGACCAGATCCTGGAGGTGGCACGTGGCTGACCCCCGTGGCTTCCTGAAGGTGCGGGACCGTGAGCTCCCGCCCAACCGCCCCGTCGAGGTGCGCCTGCGCGACTGGAAGGACGTGCACGAGCACCTCCAGGACGGTCAGCCCTACCTCAAGGAGCAGGCCGGCCGCTGCATGGACTGCGGCATCCCGTTCTGCCACAACGGCTGCCCGCTCGGGAACCTCATCCCGGAGTGGAACGACCTGGTGTGGCGCGGCCAGTGGTCGGACGCGATCGACCGCCTGCACGCGACCAACAACTTCCCGGAGTTCACGGGACGCATCTGCCCGGCGCCGTGCGAGTCCAGCTGCGTGCTGGGCATCAACCAGCCGCCGGTGACCATCAAGAACATCGAGGTCTCGATCATCGACGAGGCCTTCGCGCGCGGGTACGTGACGCCGCAGGTGCCGCAGCGCCTCACCGGGCACACGGTCGCGGTCGTCGGCTCCGGTCCGGCCGGGATGGCCGCCGCGCAGCAGCTGACGCGGGCGGGGCACACGGTCGCCGTGTACGAGCGCGACGACGCCATCGGGGGTCTGATGCGCTACGGCGTGCCCGACTTCAAGCTGGAGAAGATCCACATCGACCGCCGGCTGGCGCAGATGGAGGCCGAGGGCACGCGGTTCCGCCCGGGCGTCGAGGTGGGCCGCGACGTCACGTGGCCGCAGCTCCAGGCGCGGTACGACGCCATCGTCATCGCCACGGGGGCCACCGTCCCGCGCGAGCTCACCGTGCCGGGCAAGGAGCTGGGCGGCGTGCACGTCGCGATGGAGTTCCTGCACCAGGCGAACGCCGTCGCCGCGGGCAAGCCGGTGCCGGACCAGATCACCGCCGAGGGCAAGCACGTCATCATCATCGGGGGCGGCGACACCGGCTCGGACTGCCTCGGCACCGCGCTGCGCCAGGGCGCCGCCTCGGTGACCACTCTCGCGATCGGCAAGCGCCCGCCGGAGGACCGCCCCGCGCACCAGCCGTGGCCGACGGACCCGATCCTGTTCGAGGTGTCGTCGTCGCACGCCGAGGGCGGCGAGCGGGACTACCTCGCCTCGACGGTCGAGTTCGTGGGCGACGAGTCCGGGAACGTGCGCGCCCTCCAGCTGGCCACGACGCAGTACCTGTCCGACGGACGCCGCGTGCCGACGCCGGGCACGGAGCGGGAGATCCCCGCGGACCTGGTGCTCGTCGCGATGGGCTTCACCGGGCCCGAGATCGACCCCCTCACCGCGCAGATCGGCATCGAGCTCACCCCCCGCGGGCTGGTCGCGCGCACCGACGACTACTCGACCACCGTCCCGGGCGTCTTCGTCGCGGGGGACGCCGGCCGCGGTCAGTCGCTCATCGTCTGGGCGATCGCGGAGGGCCGCGCGGCCGCCGCCGCCGTCGACACCTACCTCTCCGGCAGCACGGAGCTGCCCTCCCCGGTCACCGCCAGCACCGTGGCGTTGCGCCCCTGATCCCCACCTGACCGCGGTCCTCTACCGGCCGGCCAGGGTGGTCGGACGGGACTTTCGGTCCGACCCAGAAACAACGGAAGGCATAGGCTCGCTTCATGCGTAGAGCAAAGATCGTCTGCACCATCGGCCCCGCCACAGAGTCCGCGGAGCAGATCCAGGCCCTCGTCGACGCCGGCATGGACGTGGCGCGGTTGAACCGCAGCCACGGCTCCACGGAGGTCCACAAGGCGGTGTACGACAACGTCCGCGCCGCCGCGCAGGCGTCCGGTCGCTCCGTCGCGGTCCTCGTCGACCTCCAGGGTCCGAAGATCCGCCTCGGCCGGTTCATCGCCGAGAAGCACGACCTCGCGGTGGGCGACACGTTCACCATCACCACCGAGGACGTCGAGGGCACCAAGGAGCTCGTCTCCACCACCCACAAGGGTCTGCCCAACGACGCCCGCGTCGGTGACCCGATCCTCATCGACGACGGCAAGGTCCTGGTCCGCGTGACGGCCGTCGAGGGCCCCCGCGTGGTGACCCGCGTCGAGGTCGCCGGCCCGGTGTCCAACAACAAGGGCCTCAACCTCCCGGGCGTGGCCGTCTCCGTCCCCGCGATGAGCGACAAGGACGAGGAGGACCTGCGCTGGGCCCTCAACGTCGGCGCGGACATCATCGCCCTGTCGTTCGTGCGGTCCGCCGCCGACTACGACGACGTGCGCCGGATCATGGAGGAGGAGAACCGGGTCCTCCCGGTCATCGCCAAGATCGAGAAGCCGCAGGCCGTCGAGAACCTGGCCGAGATCATCGCCGCGTTCGACGGCATCATGGTCGCCCGCGGTGACCTGGGCGTCGAGCTGCCGCTCGAGCAGGTCCCGCTCGTGCAGAAGCGCGCGGTCGAGCTGGCCCGCCGGGCAGCCAAGCCGGTCATCGTGGCCACGCAGGTGCTCGAGTCCATGACGACGAACCCGCGGCCCACCCGCGCCGAGACGTCGGACTGCGCCAACGCGGTGCTCGACGGCGCGGACGCGGTCATGCTCTCGGGCGAGACGAGCGTCGGCGACTACCCGATCGAGACCGTGCGGACGATGGCGCGGATCATCGAGGCGACCGAGGAGATGGGCCGGGAGCGCATGGCGCCCCTCGGCTCCACCCCGCACACCCGCGGTGGTGTGATCACGCGGGCTGCCGCCGAGATCGGCGAGGTGCTCGACGTCAAGTACCTGGTGACGTTCACGCAGTCCGGTGACTCGGCCCGCCGCATGTCCCGCCTGCGCTCGACCATCCCGCTGCTGGCCTTCACGCCGGCGGAGGACGTGCGCAACGTGCTCTCGCTCAGCTGGGGTCTGCAGACCTATCGCGTGCCGTCCGTCGATGACACGGACGCGATGGTCAACCAGGTCGACTCGACCCTGCGCGCCAACGGTCTCGCGGAGATCGGCGACTACGTCGTCGTCGTCGCGGGTGCCCCCGTCGGCGTCGTCGGCTCGACCAACTCGATCGTCGTGCACAAGATCGGCGACGAGGAGACCTCGAGCGGCCGCATCGCCTGACGCACTGCCCCCGCACCACCACGTTCGGCCCCGGCGCCACCGCGCCGGGGCCGAACGGCGTCTCCGGCCCGGAGCGCGGCGGCGTTGCCCCGGGGGCACCGGCGCTGTCACGATCGAGGTGCAGACCGGGTGGCGTCCTGCGCGGGCGTGATCCGCGGGGCGGCGCGCGCGGGGGGATGCCGTGGACGACAGGCAGCGCCCGGTCGTGGACGTGGTCCTCGGCAACGTGCTGGCGCTGCCGGCCGACCTCCTGGTGCTGCCGACCACCGCGCTCGGCACGCTGGGCGATCCGTGGCACACGTTCCTGCTGAGCCTGGGCGTCGACATGCCGATCCACGGCACCACGCTGGGCCGGCTGGTGATGCTCGACGTCCCCAAGTCGCGGTACGTGCGTCGCGTCGCCGTCGCCGTCACGGTGGCGAAGGCAGGCGCTCCCGCGGAGCCGGGCGTCATCGACGGGCTCGCGGAGCAGATCGGCACCGTGACGCGCGAGCACGGGATCACCGACGTCCTGACGCCCGTGCTGGGTGCGGGCGCGGGGAACCTGACCCCCGCGGCAGCCCTCGACGCGCTCGTGGACGGGTTCGGGCGTGCGGCCGCTCCGGGCGCGCGGCTGCACGTCGTCGTCGCCTCGCGGGTGGAGCAGGAGCTGCTGGAGCAGCGGCTGCACGAGCTCGCGGGCGACGTGCCCGAGTCGCTGTCGGAGGTGTCGGAGGTGTCGGAGGTGTCGGTGGTGTCGGAGGTGTCGGAGGAGGCGCCGTCGGCGCCGGAGCCGGTCGTCCCGCGCGCGAGGGCCGGCCCGACGAAGTCCCGTCCTCGTCCCGCTGCTCCGGCGCCGCCGCCACCGACCGACCCGGTGGCCCCCGTCGAGACGTCCACCGGCAGGACCAAGCTGGTCCACGACCAGCCCGCGCGGGCCGACCTTCTCGGCCGAGCGGGCCTGGCCACGGAGGTGGCGTCCCTGCTGCGCGAGCTGGCGGAGGCGCCCGACCGGGCGGAGGAGGCCTTCGCCGTCCACCTCGACGCCCCCTGGGGAGCCGGCAAGAGCAGCCTGGTCGGGTTCATCGGCGAGCGGCTCGCGACGCCGGAGGACCCCGCGCAGCGGGCCTGGACCGTCATCCAGCTCGACGCGTGGAGGTCGTCCCAGCTGTCGCCCGCGTGGTGGGCGCTCCTCGGGCATCTCCGCGAGGGTGTGCGGGCGTCGCTGAGCCCCCGGCGCCGGATCGGGTTCTCCGTGCGCCGGTCCCTCGCGGCGGCGCGGCGGCTCTGGCGGATCTGGCTACCGCCTGCGCTGGTCCTGGCGGTCGTGGCGGTGGTCTGGCTGCTGCAGGGTGATCCGCGCGCGACCATGACCGTGCTCACCGCGGTCGTCGCCTTCACGGTGGCGGTCGGGGGTCTGGGCAGCCGGTTCCTGTCGCTCGGTTCCCTCCAGGGCGCCCGCGTGCACGAGCAGCTGAACGAGAACCCCATGGAGGAGGTGGCGGAGCAGATCTGGGCCCTGCGCCGGGAGAGCCGCAAGGACGTGCTGCTGGTGCTCGACGACCTCGACCGCTGCAACGAGCGGTTCGCGGTGGAGCTGCTGGACGCCGTCCAGACGCTCCTGCGTCGGGGGCCCGAGCGGTCGTCCCGGCGTTCGCGGAGGCGCGCGGCCGCCGGCGCCGACCCGATCCCCGCGCTCGTCGTGCTGGCGGTGGGCGACGGCCGCTGGCTGCGGGCCGCGTACGAGGACGCCTACCGGGTGTTCTCCCCGTACGTCAGCGAACCCGGCCGGCCGCTCGGGCACCTGTTCCTCGACAAGCTCTTCCAGCTGCGCATCGAGCTGCCCACACTGAACCGCACGCAGGTCTCGGGCTATCTCGCCGGCCTGCTCGACGTCGCACCGAAGGGCGGGCCGCGCGCGACGGGCGCGGCCGAGCTGCTGGCCCGGATCCGCGAGGCGCCGCAGGAGGTCGGCCCCGGCTCGCTGGACGAGCGGATGGTCGATCTCCTGACCGAGGCGCGCGGGCTGGGGGACACGACCCGCCAGGGTCTGGCCGAGGCGGTGCTCGAGGCGCGGCGCACCAATCCGGAGCGTGCGACGCAGCAGAGCCACATCCTCGAGGAGTTCGCGGACCTGCTGGAGCCGAACCCCCGCGCGACCAAGCGGTTCCTCATGGCCTACAACGTGGCGTTCGCGGCGCGACTGACCGAGCTGGAGCCGCTGGAGCCCAAGACGCTCGCCCTGTGGACCGTCGTGACGACCCGGTGGCCCGCGCTCGCCGAGTGGATCCGAGGCGAGCTCCCGGACGGTGACCTCTCGCCGGTCGACGAGCCGGGGCACCCGAGCGGGCTGCTCCTGGACCCCCAGGTGCGGCTCGTGGTCGGCTCCGACAGAGGTGGTCCGCTCGACCGTGCGCGCGTGCTGCGGTGCTGCGGCTACGTCGCCGAGCCCGGGCTCAGCCCTGTGACGCCACCCCCGTGACGTCGGCGAGCAGGCGGCCGGCGGCGGTCTCGAAGCGCACCGGGTCTCCGTGGGACCGGGCGACGAGCATGGCTCCCTCGAGGCCGCCGACGATGATGCGGGCGGCCTCGTCCGACGGGCCGGTGAGTCGCAGGACGCCCTGCTCCCGTCCGGCGTCGAGCACCTGCTCGAGCCACGCCTCGTTGTCGTAGAACGCCGTGACCGCCGTGCGCATGGGCGCCGGGAGCGTGGGGTACTCCGCGGCGAGCATGCCGCACAGGCACATCCGCTGGTCGCGCAGGACGTCGGTGTAGAGGGCCACGTAGGCGTCGAGCATGCGGCGGGAGTCGTCAGGGCGGTCGGCGATCGAGACGAGTGCGGCCGCGAACCGCGCGGCGTACCGGCGGATGAGGGCCTCGCCGAGGTCGGCCTTAGTCGCGAAGTGGTAGTGCAGGCTCGGTGTGGCGATGCCCAGCTCCGCGGCGACGTCGGCGTAGCTGAACCCGTTGAAGCCCCGCGTCTGGACGAGCCGCTCGGCGACGTCGAGGATCCGCGTGCGGGTGTCGGCTGTCGGTGGGGCGTCGATCGGGGCCATGCCTGCATCCTCCGTCGGGTGAGAAGCGTTGACAGCCTGAACGACCGCAAGATCGAGGTGATGGACGACCTGTTCCACGAGGACGCGGTGACGGACTGGCCGCAGTCGGGCGAGACGATCGTCGGCGGCGACGCCCGGCGCGGGGTCTACGGCGCGTTCCCGGTGCTGCCGACGATCACGCCACGGCGCCTGCTCGCCGCCGGTGACCTGGTCGTCGCCGAGGCGACGCTGGACTACGACGGGCCGGTGTTCCACAGCACGTTCATCTTCGAGCTCCGGGACGGCAAGATCGCGCGGGAGACCGCGTACTGGGCGGAGCCGTTCGACCCGCCCGGGTGGCGCTCGCAGTGGGTGACGCTGGACGGCGCACAAGGGACGGACGACTGACGCACCGCCCTCGTAGCATCGGCGCATGGAGGTCGGGGTGCTCGGCCCGCTCGAGCTGCGCGAGGACGGCCGGACCGTCGAGGTGCTCGGCGGCCAGCAGCGCGCCCTGCTCGCGGTGCTGGTGGCTCGGCGGGGGCGTGTCGTGCCTGCGGACGTCCTCATCGAGGCGCTGTGGGGGGAGGAGCCCCCGCGCACCGCGACCCACACGCTGCACACCCATGCGTCCCGGCTCCGGCGCTCCCAGGGGGTCCCGCTGCGGGCGGTCGACGGTGGGTACCTGCTCGAGCTCGGGGCGGAGCGGGTGGACGGCGCCAGGTTCGAGGCGCTCGTCGCGGGTGCAGCCGCTGGTCCCGCGACCGAGGCGGTGCGGCTGCTGGAGGAGGCGCTGGCGCTCTGGCGCGGCCCGGCGTTCGGCCGGGCGGCCGACCTCGTCGCGGTACGCGGCGAGGCGCTGCGCCTCGACGAGGCACGATGTGCCGCCCGTGAGCAGCTCGCTTCCGCGCTGCACCACGCCGGGCGCGCGGCCGATGCGGTGGCGGTCCTCGAGGCCCTGGTGGCGGACGAGCCCTATCGCGAGACTGCCTGGGCGCAGCTCGCCCGCGCGCTGACGGCGGCGGGCCGGCCTGTCGACGGGGTCGCGGCCGTGGCCAGGGCGACCGCGAGCCTGGACGAGCTCGGGCTGCGGCCGTCAGCCGACCTGCGGGCCGCGCAGCAGGAGGCGTTGCGGGGCCGCCCGGCGCGGACGACCGCGCGCCCGTCGCTCCCCGTGCCCGCGTCGACGCTGGTGGGTCGTGAGCAGGACCTCGCCGCGGTGGACGCCCTGGTCGGCACCGAGCCGCTCGTCACGCTGCTGGGTCCGGGGGGCGTCGGCAAGACGCGGCTCGCCCTGGAGGTCGCCCGCCGCCGGGGGCAGCAGCACCGGTCCGGGGTGCGGCTGGTGGAGCTGGCGACGCTCACCGACGGAGCGGCGGTGCCTGCGGCGACGGTGGCGGCCCTCGAGCTGTCCGGCGAGGGTGGCACGACGTCCACCATGCTGCGTCGCGCGGGCACGCTGGACCTGCTCGTGGTGCTGGACAACTGCGAGCACGTCATCGAGGCGGTGGCCGCGGTGGTCGAGGACCTGCTGGCCGCCGGGGGACCGCTGCGCGTGCTCGCGACGAGCCGGGAGCGGCTCGAGGTGGCCGGTGAACGGGTGCACGCCGTGGCGCCGTTGGCGGTCGACGGCACCGACCCGGCAGCGCGTCGGCTGTTCGTGGAGCGAGCCCGGGCCGCCGGCGCGTGGGCGACCGATCCCGAGCCCGCGGAGGTCGACCGGGTGGTCCGGGAGCTGGACGGCCTCCCGCTCGCCATCGAGATGGCGGCCGCCCGGGCCGCGACCGTCGGGCTCGTCGACCTCGGGGACCAGCTGGCGACGGGCGCGGCCAGGCTCGCGCACCCGGGCCGCGGTACCGAGCCTCGACACCGCACGCTCGCCTCGGTGATCGCGTGGTCCTCCGCGCTGCTCGACGACGCCGAGCGCGCGGTCCTCGCCGACTGGCCGGTGTTCGCCGGGCCGGTACGACCGGCCGACGCCACCGCGGTGCTCGAGGCGGCCACCGAGGTCCCGGAGCGCCTCGTGCGGCGGTCCCTGCTCGCGCTCGACGTGCGGGACGGCCGCACGCGGTACCGGATGCTGCACACCGTGCGCTCCGCCGTGCTCGACTCGGCACCGGTCCGGCCGGCGCTCCAGCGGCGGCACGCCGAGTGGTTCCTGGACGTGGCGCGCCAGGCCGACGCGGCCCTGCGCACGTCCGCCGAGCCCGAGGCCTGCGCGCTGCTGTCCGTGCAGGTGGCGGACCTGCGCGCCGCGCACGCGTGGGCCAGGACCACCGACCCCGCCCTGGCGGCGCGGCTGTCCGGGGCGCTGCACGTGCACGCCACGGGCACCATGAACGACGAGATCCTCGGCTGGGCCGCAAGGCTGGGTCCGGTGCTCGCTGACGACGACCCCGAGGGCGCCGCCGCGCAGGTCTCGGTCGCGGCGCGGCTGGTGGTCGGCGGCGAGCTGCGTGCGGGGGAGCAGCGGGCGCGGCGAGCCCTGGAGGTGGCCGACGACGACCGCGTCCGGATGACCGCGCTCGAGGTGCTGGGCGACGTGGCGCTGTACGACGGCCGGCTCGACGACTCGGCGGCGCTGGGCCTGCGCCTGGTCGAGCTGGCCCGGTCGCTGGGTGATCCGCACTACGTGATGACCGGTCTGAGCTACCCGATCCTCTGCGCGTCGTACGCGGGCCGGTACGACGAGGCGCGCGAGCTGCTGGACCGCACGCGGGAGGAGATGGACCGGTTCCACGACCTCGGGCCCACCGTCCTGGGCAACCTCGCCTACGCGTCGGGCGAGATCGAGATCGAGCACCGTCCGGCGGTGGCCCTCGCGCACCTGGAGCGGGCGGCGACCCTGGCCGAGCAGTCCGGCTGCACCTTCCTCGGCGGGGTCGCACGGGTGTCGGCGTCGTCGGTCCGCGCCCGGCACGGGGACCCGGCGGCTGCGATGGCCGCGTTCGACGAGGTGGTCCGCTGGTGGCTGGTGCGCGCGAACCGCACGCACCTGGTCACGACGCTGCGCAACCTCGTCGACCTGCTCGAGCGGGTCGGTGCCGACACCGCGGCGGCCGAGCTGTGGGGAGCGGTGGTCCTCGGGGGCGGGTCGGTGAGCTTCGGTGCCGAGCGCGCACGGCTCGACCGCGCGCGAGAGCGTCTGCAGAGCAGGCTCGGTGCTGACCGGTTCGCCGAGCTCGCCGACGTGGGGGCGACGCTCGACCCGGAGACCGCGGCCCGGCACGCGTTGTCCGCGATGGCGTCGGGGCCCGCGGGGGCGTAGCGGTCGGATCCCTGGTGGTGGTAGTCCTGGACAGACCGGCAGCCCGCCGGAGAGGGGACACGGTGGCCGATGGCCTCTCGCACCCGCGGGGCAGCGGGGCTCGTCCTGTTCACGCTGGCCACCGCGCAGTTCCTCATGACGCTCGACAGCTCGGTGATGAACGTGTCCATCGCGCAGGTCGCGGCGGACGTCGGGACCACCGTGACGGGCATCCAGACCGCGATCACGCTCTACACGCTCGTGATGGCGACGATGATGATCACGGGCGGCAAGATCGGCAGCCTGATCGGGCGGCGCAGGGCGTTCGCCATCGGCTGCGTGATCTACGCCTGCGGCTCGTTCGTCACCTCGATCGCCCAGAGCCTGCCGGTGCTGATCCTCGGCTGGTCGGTGCTCGAAGGCCTGGGTGCGGCGCTGATCATGCCGGCGATCGTCGCGCTGGTCGCCTCGAACTTCGGCACCTCCGACCGCCCGAGGGCCTATGGCCTGGTCGCGTCAGCCGGCGCGATCGCCGTGGCCGCCGGGCCGCTGATCGGCGGGTTCGTCACCACCTACTGGACCTGGCGCTACGTGTTCGCCGGGGAGGTCGTCCTGGTCGTCGGCATCCTGGCGCTCACCCGGAGGATCGCCGACGCCGAGCCGGAGGAGCGGTTCCGCCTCGACCTCGTCGGCTCCGCCCTGTCCGCCCTCGGGCTCGGGCTCGCTGTCTTCGGGGTGCTCCGCTCGGGGGAGTGGGGGTGGGTGCTGACCCGCCCCGGCGGCCCGTCGTGGGTGGGACTGTCACCGACGGTGTGGCTCGTCCTGGCCGGCCTCGTCGTGCTCCGCCTGTTCGTCGCGTGGGAGCACCACGTCGCCGCGGCGGGCCGGGAGCCGCTGCTGCGCCTGGACCTGCTTCGCAACGCCAGGCTCGTCGGCGGACTGACGATGTTCTTCTTCCAGTTCATGATCCAGGCCGGACTCTTCTTCGTGGTCCCGCTGTTCCTGTCCATCTCCCTCGGCCTGACGGCGCTCCAGACCGGTGCGCGACTCCTCCCGCTGTCCGTGTCGCTCCTCATCGCCGCCATCGGCATCCCGCGGTTCTTCCCCCGGGCCTCGCCGCGCGAGGTCGTGCGCTGGGGCCTCGCGGCGTTGCTGCTGGGCATCGTCGTGCTCATGGGCGCCCTCGAGGTGGGAGCCGGAGCCGAGATCGTCACCGTCCCGCTCCTGCTCGCCGGGTTCGGGGTCGGCGCGCTCGCGTCGCAGCTCGGCGCGGTCACCGTCTCGGCCGTGCCGGACGAGCTGAGCGGTGACGTGGGCGGAGTGCAGAACACCATGACCAACCTGGGCGCGTCGCTCGGCACCGCGGTGGCCGGCTCGATCCTCATCGCGACCCTGACGTCGACGCTGCTGACCGGTCTGGGTGACAACCCGCAGGTCAGTGCTGAGGTCACGGCCACCGCCGAGGTGCAGCTGGCCGGTGGCGTGCCGTTCGTGTCCGACGCCCAGCTGCAGAGCGCGCTCGGCGAGGCCGGTCTCCCGCCGGACGAGGTCACGGCGATCACCGAGGAGAACGCGGCAGCCCGGATCGACGCGCTGCGGGCGAGCCTCGCGGTGCTGGCGATCGTGGCGGCGCTGGCGCTCTACTTCTCCCGTCTGATCCCGACGCTCCCGGTGGGCTCCGAGCCGGTGGCAGCGGCGTCACCACCACCGGCCCGTCGCACCGGAGAGCGCTAGAGCCGGAGGCGGTAGAACCGGAAGAAGTCGCGCTCCACGGGGAGGATCTCGACGGCAGAGAAGCCCGCCGCCGCGGCGTAGTCCGCGAGCACGCTCGGACGCATCACCGTCCCCGTGCCGACGCCGCCCGGAGTCGACAGCCCGTCGGGCAGGCAGCACAGGATCGAGAACCCGTACAGCAGGCGCTCGACCAGGTCGCCCGGCGCGGCGAACGTCTCGGCGGCACGCTCGTCCATCACCAGGACGTAGCCGTCGTCGCGGGCCATCTCCCGCATCGCCGTCAGGACGCCCACCGGGTCGGGCATGTCGTGCACGCACTCGTAGGCCATCACCACGTCGAACGCGCCGGACCGGGACTCGCGCAGGGTGGCGGCGTCGACGGTCGAGAACGTGACCCGGTCGTCGACGCCGTGCGCGCTCGCGTGCCGACGAGCGGCGGCCACCGACGGCTCGTCGACGTCGAACCCCTCGAACGTGGCCGACACGAACCCGCGGGCGAGGCCGATGGTCGACCAGCCCTCCCCGCTGCCGATGTCCGCCACGCGGGCGGTCCCCAGCAGGCGCTCGTGCAGCTCGGGCAGCGCGGGGACGATCTCCTGGGCCAGCTGGTGCAGGAAGAGCGGCCGGTTGAACGCGGCCTGCGCGGTCCGGGCATCCGGTCCCAGCTGCGCCCACGAGACCCCGCCGCCGTGGCGGTACGCCTCGACGAGGTCGTCGAACTGGCGACCGACCGCCACCGCGAACCCGGCCAGCGGGGCGGTGTGCGCGGGGCTGTCGGCGTCGGTGAGCACCTCGACCGCTCCGGGGGCGACGTGGAACCGGCGCTCGGTGGGTGCGGCGGCGTCGTCGTCGACCAGCAGGTAGCCGCTGACTGCCTGCTGCTCCAGCCACTCGCGGGCGTAGCGCTCCTGCGTCCCGGTGCGGTGTGCGAGCTCGACGGACGTGAGCGGTCCCTCGTCGACCAGCGCCTGGTACCAGCCGAGCGTGCGGCCCAGGTGCAGCGCGAGGACCTCCATCGCCCCGAGCGTGGCCGCGACGACGCGCGTCGAGAAGACCTCGGCGTCGGCGTCGGCGGCGGGGGTCTCGAACAGGTCGCTCGTGCCCGCGGTGCTGGTCTGCGTGGTCGTGCTCATGATTCCTCCGGGTCGGGTGCGGTGTGCATGACCCAGGGTGCCCAGACGCCCTCGCAGACTGCTCGCAGCCCGCTCGCGCTCAGCGCAGGACGCCCCGGAGCGAGTCCAGGACCACCGGCCACGCGCCGGACGTGGGGTCGATGAGCTCGAAGTGTCCGACGTCCGGGACCTCGACCAGGCGGACACCGGTGCGGTCCCGGTAGCCGCGCGAGACGCTGACGGGCACGGTGTCGTCGAGCCGCCCGTGCACGACGACGGTGGCCGCTGCGGGGGCGCCGAGCGTGCCGGGGTCCGTCGCCGCGAACCGGCCGGGGACCGTGGCGTGGCTGCCTCCCAGCAGCTCGGCGACGGCACCGCGGCTCAGGCCCAGCCGGTCGACGGCGACCAGGTCGGCCGCGGGCGCCAGCGCGACGACCCCGCGGACGCGGGGTGGCCGGGCGGCTCGACCGGGCGCCCCGGTGGGCAGCCGGTCGCGCAGCGCGGCCCAGAGGGCCAGGTGCCCGCCCGCGGAGTGACCGACGTACGCGACGGAGTCGAGGTCGACACGGTCGATGAGCGCCGCCTCCACCGCGTCGATCGCGGCCCCCACGTCGGTGAACGTCGCGGGCCACCCGCCGCCGCCCCCGACCCTGCGGTACTCGACGTTCGCCACCGCGTACCCCCGTGCGGTCAGGTCGTCGGCGACGACGCGCACGTGCAGCCGGTCGTACGCGACCCGCCAGAAGCCGCCGTGCAGCAGGACCACCAGCGGGGGACGTGCCACGCCCGTCGGGAACGTCAGGTCGACCAGCTGGTCGGGGAGCGTGCCGTAGCGCAGGGTCTCGAGAGGGGCCACCGAGGGACAGTACCGACGGACGACTGCGACCCGGTCACGGCATAGTGGCGGGATGGACGACAAGGCGACCTTGCACCGCTACCTGCGCGCCCAGCGCACCAGCCTGCTCAGCAAGCTCGACGATCTCGACGAGTACGCGATCCGGCGGCCGATGACAGCGACCGGAACCAACCTGCTCGGCCTCGTCAAGCACGTGGCCAGCGTCGAGCTCGGCTACTTCGGTGAGGTCTTCGGCCGTCCGCCGGACCGCGAGCTGCCGTGGTTCGCCGACGACGCCGAGGTGAACGCCGACATGTGGGCGACCCCGGACGAGACCCGCGAGGAGATCGTCGCGCTGCACCACTACTCGGCCGAGCACAGCGACGCGACGATCGAGGCGCTGCCGCTCGACGCCCCGGGGGACGTGCCGTGGTGGGGGGAGAAGCGACACGTGACGCTGCACCAGATGCTCGTGCACATGAGCGTCGAGACCGCCCGGCACGCCGGGCATGCGGACATCGTGCGCGAGCTGATCGACGGTGCGGTCGGCAGCCGGCGCGACGACCCCAACATCCCGGCCATCGACTGGCCGGCCTACCGCGAGCGGCTCGAGTCCGCCGCGCGGCAGGCCGGACAGCGGGCTACACGTCCGTGAACTCGCAGGTGATGACGAAGCGGATGTTCTTGTCGAACGTGTAGGTGCGGTCGCCCTCGTTGGCGTCGCCCAGGTCGCTGACGAAGTACGTCTTGCCGGTCTTGATCACCACGAACGCCACCGGCGACGGCTTGGTGTAGGTGCGGACCCCGTGGCCGACGGTCGCCTTGGTGCAGTCGTAGACGCCGCCGTACTCCCACGTGGTCGGGTCGTCCCGCGGGTCAGTGGGACAGGCTGCCGCCGACCCGGCCGAACCGAGCACCGCGGCTCCGGCGAGCGCGGCGGCGATGAGTGACGTGCGTGGACGAACCATGGAGTGCCCCCTCATGACGGACGGGCACCGTGCTGGTCACGGTGTCCGATTTGTCCACGTTAGGGGCTGGAGCGGCCTGTCGAGAACGAGGTCGGAGGGCGATTCCGCGGTTTCACCCGCCGGAGCGCCCCGACGGGAGCGGCGCAGCAGCCGGACGGCGAGAACGGCGAGCGGGATGTTGACCATCGCGGGGACACCGACCCACAGGGATCCCGTGAGCACGGCGTACGTCGCCCACAGGCTCTCCGTGACCAGCAGCACCACCTGCGTCGTGATCGAGATGCCGTCGAGCGCGGTCGCGTCGTGCCGGTGGCGCCACAGCCGCACGGCCTGCGGGAACCACAACGTCAGGGAGCCGGCGGAAGCCAGCAACCCGACGTACTCCACCCCGGCGCTCATGCACTCCAGGGGTGCGCCACCCCCGGTGAGATACCTCAGCCTGGCCGGGTCGGCTCGGCGGGGCGGCCGTGGCCGGGGGTGAGCAGGATGGCGATGCTCAGGACCAGCACCCAGGCGGGGAACAGCAGCTGCGCCCACTTCTGCGTGCCGGCCACCAGCAGGAGCACGAGCGCGACGGCGTAGCCGCTGAACGGGACCCAGCGCGGGACGGCCGCGGTCCGCAGCGCGACAGTGCTCACCGAGAGCGTGAACACGGCGGCCATCCGCATCGCGTACACCGACACGAGCGCCTCCGTCGCACCCCGCCCGAAGGTCCAGATCCCGGCGTCGAGGCGCTCGCCCGGGATCATCTCGACGAGGCTGGTCACGGTGACGGCCCCCTGGAAGAGCATGCCGAGGAACAGCAGGCCGCTCCCGAGGAAGACGGTGGAGAAGAGCCGGTCCTCGACCTCGCCCAGCTGGTCACGGACGACGCCGATGAACCAGAGGAACGCGATGCCGGCGAACGGCACGAGGTTCAGCGCGGTGCGGATCAGGGTCTGGCGTGCCGGGTCGGCCTCGAGCTGCTGGAGGCTCTCTCCGGACACCGCGACCCGCATCATGGCGAGCGCGGCAACGAGCAGCACCCCGAAGAGGATTCCCGCGACCGCCGCGGACCGTCGGCTGCGCCATCGACGAGCGGTCACTCCCGGCCCCGGTGCGGTCATCTGCCCATCCTGGCAGCGGGCCGGGCGGCGGACCGAGGTCGGCTACGCATGAGGGGGAGCAGCCAGCAGGTCGGACGTGCTGCCCGAGCCGCCGTCGGCGGTCGTCCACCGGATCGTGGCCGACGCCTCCACGAGGTCCACGGCGAGGTGGGCGGTCGCGGCGGGCTCGGCGACGCCGCGGCGGGTCATGCGCAGCACCGAGCCGACGAGCTCGACCTCCACGCCGCCGTCGTACGCGGGCAGGGCGTTGCGGAACCGGCACAGGTCGAGCAGGGCGGCGACGACGGGCCGACGAAGCGCCGCCTCGACCTCGTCGGGGGTGTAGTGGTGCCGGTTGATGTCCCGCCCGACCCCGGTGCGCTCCAGGAGGTCGAGGTCGTTCCCGCCCGCCAGCGCGCCGACGTAGTAGACCTGCGGGATCCCCGGGGTGAACAGCTGGATGGCCCGGGCGGCCAGGTAGGCGTGGTCGTCGCCACCGAGGGCGTCGTAGAACGTGGAGTTCACCTGGTACAGGTCCAGGTTCGACGCCGCCGCCCCCGTCGCGCGCTGCGACGCCCCACCCGTGCGGGCGTGGATGCCCTGCACCAGGGCGTCGATCTGCGCCGAGCCCAGCAGGCCCGGACGCGGCTCCTCGCCGGGCCGGGCCGTCTGGTCGGGACCGACGTCGATGACGCCGATCCCGTCGTGGGTGTCGAGCACCGTGACGGCGTTGGCGGGGCGTTCGTTCATCCAGCGGGCCAGCACGGAACCGTCGCCGGTGTACAGGGCGTGCAGCACGAGCGGAGGCAGGGCGAAGTCGTACACGAGGTCGACCGACCGGCCGATCTCGATCTGCCGGCGGAAGTACGAGTGGACCTCGACCAGCACGTCCACCCCCCGCGCACGCGCCTGCCCGGTGAACTCCTCGATGAACGCGAAGGTCTCCGGCGTCATGAAGCACGTGGTGCCGGGGGTCTTCACCGCGTACCCGACGGCGTCGAGCCGCACCAGCGTGACGCCCGCGTCGGCGACGGCGTCCAGGACCGACGTCAGGTAGGCCGTGCCGGCGGGGGAGCGCACGTCGATGTCGATCTGCTGCGCCGTGAACGTCGTCCACACGTACCGGAGGCGGTCGCCGAGCCGGACGGGGGTGAACGGAAGTCCCGGTCGCGGCCGGTAGATGCGGGTCAGGTCCTCCTCGGTGGCGCCGACGGGGAACACCGACGACATCGTGAGGAACATGCCGGCGTGCGGTGAGGCGTCGCCGCGCGCCCGCACGTCGGCGAAGGCCGCCGAGTCGGCCGAGACGTGGTTGACGATCAGATCGACCACGGTGTCGTGCGTCGTGGCGAGCTCGCGGACGTCGTCCCAGGTGCCCAGGCGGGGATCGACGGCGGTGTGGTCCACCGGGTCGAACCCCGCGTCGGCGCCGTCGTACGGCGTGAAGAACGGCAGCACGTGCACCCCGCCGAACGCTCCCGCCAGCGGGCCGCGGAGCAGGCGCGTCAGACCCGGGAGGTCGCCGCCCAGGCGGTCGGCGTACGCGATCAGCTGCACCTCGTTGCGCATCGGTGCCGTCCTCGTCGATGCCCGCACCTCGTCGTGCCGGGTCCTCTCGTTCTACCGGTGGAACGACCGGAGCGGAAGTGGGCGGGTGTCAGGGGATGTCGAAGGCGTCGATGTCGAGGGTGTCGGTGGTCAGGCCGTGGGTGGTGCCGTCGAAGTAGACCGACCAGGTGCCGGTGTTGCGGGCGAGGATGTCCTCGTCCTGGGTGGTGCCCAGGGTGGGCACGGTGGTGGTGGTGGTGGAGAAGGACAGCAGGTAGTGGGTGGCGTCCTTGCGGACGAACCCGTCGGTGTTGGTGGCGGTGGGTAGCCCGATGGCGGTGGCGTCGATGACGCGGGTGTAGGTGGTGCCGTTCCAGGAGTAGATGTCGGCGTCGTCGGCGGTGCCGGTCACGCCGGGGGGGTTGGTGTTGCCCAGGGTGGAGAAGTAGAGGGTGGTGCCGGTGATGTTGATGGCGTCCAGGTCGAGGGTGGCGGCGGTCAGGCCGTGGGCGGTGCCGTTGAAGAACACCGACCAGGTGCCGTTGTTGTTGAGTACGACGTCTTCGTCCTGGACGGTGCCCAGGCCGGGCACGGTGGTGTCGGTGGCGAAGGACAGGTAGTAGTGGGTGGCGTCGATGCGGTCGTATCCGTCGATGTTGGCGCCGGTGGTCAGCCCGATGGTGGTGGCGTCCAGGGTGCGGGTGTAGGTGGTGCCGTTCCAGGTGTAGAGGTCGGCGTCGTCGGGGGTGCCGGCCACGCCGGGGGGGTTGGTGTTGCCCAGGGTGGACAGCACGATCGGGGCGCGGACGGCCACGGTGGTGGTGGCGGGGGTCGACCAGTTCCCGGCGGCGTCGCGGGTGCGCACGGTCAGGGTGTGGGTGCCTTCGTTCCAGGTGGTGATGTCGATGCTGGTGGTCAGGGTGGATGTCGGGCCGGTGCCGGTGATCGTCATAGGGGTGGCCAGGCCGAGGCCGGGGTCGGTGCCGCGGAACCACTCGGCGCGGGTCAGGGTGGTGGTGTCGGTGCTGGTCCCGGTCAGGGTGATGGTGGTGGCGCCCTGGGTGGGGTTCGGGGTCGCGGTCAGTGCGCTGATCACGGGCCGGACCTTGTCGACCATCAGGGTCCCGGTCGCGACCGGCCCCCAGTTGCCCGCCGCGTCCCGACCCCGCACCGAGACCACGTGCGACCCGTTGGTGAGCGCGGCCACGGTGGCCAGGGGGATGTCGGCGTAGACGCCCTCGGTCGGGTCGGTGTATGCGCCGTCCGCGGCGGCCACGACGAAGCCCGTGCCCGGCGCGCCGACGGCGTCGATGAAGCCCTCGGCGCGGGCGATCCTCGTGTTCACCCCACCGGACGCCGGGTCGGTCACCGTCGTCGCGATGCGGACCGCCAGGGTGCTCGGGTTGTAGGGGAGGGTGCCGTTGTTGGGCGTGACGGCGACGGACACCGGTGCGGTGGTGGTCGGACCGGTCTTGTCCACGACCAGGCTCGCCGTGGCGTGCTCGCCCCAGTTGCCTGCCGAGTCCTGCGCGTGGATGGAGACGACGTGCTCGCCCTCGGTGAGGGCGTTGACGGTCCCCGCGGCGATCGTCGCGTCGATGCTGGAGACGGCCGCAGCCGTGCCCACCACCTGGGAGGTCCCGGTGCCGTCCGCGCCGACCGTGTCGAGGAAGAGCTCCGCCGCCGCGATGTCGCTCCCGCCGCTCGCGGTGTCGTCCGCGGTCGCGGACACGGACACGGCGACCGTCCCGTTCGTGGCGTCGGGGGACACCGTCGTGGCCGTCGTCACCGGACCGACGGCGTCGCCTCCGCTGACCAGAACGGAGCTGAACGGCCCCCACTGACCCAAGGAGTCCTGGCCGCGCACGTAGACGATGTGCTGGCCGACGAGCGCCGGTGCGCCGACGCCGACCACGTCCTCCGTGACGGAGTCGAACGTGCCGTCCACCGGGTCCATCGCGGTCCCGGGGCTGGTCACGGCGTCGACGTGGTACTCCGCGGCGGTCACGACGGACCCGCCCGTGGCGGCGTCGCTGACGGTCGCGGTGACGTCGGCGGTGCTGCGTGCGTCGGTCGTCGCGGGGCCGGAGTCGTCGACCGCACCCGTGCCCGTGACGTCGAGGAAGGTGAGCATCCCGCCGGTCCCGGCGGTGTTGCTGTTGTGCAGGAGCAGGTTGCCGTCGTGGACCGCGAGGGAACGGTTCGTCCCCGAGGCCGTCGGGGTCACCAGGGCGTCCGCGGTCTGCCCGGGGCCGAACGTCTCCGCGACGTACTGCCGCGCGAAGCTCAGCGGGCTGCCGTCCAGCGCGACGACCGTCTGGTGCGCGCCGAGCACGGACATCGAGTGGTACTGGCTGCCCGCGTTCACGTACCGCAGGAGCGTCGTGCGGCCGACCGCCGTGCTCACCGCGTCCGTGTCGGGGTAGGCCTCCCCGTTGACCAGGAAGTAGCGGGGGGCGTACTTGCGCATGTCGAAGCTCGCCGGCGCAGCCGCGTTGTTCAGGGCGGGGTCGATCTCGCTGAGCACCAGCACGGCCTCGTCGTCGTACGCCGTCGCCGCGGTGCCGTAGGCCTGGCCGGGGGTGGCGGAACGCACGACGAGCGCTCCGTACAGGCCCATGGCGACCTGGTGCTGGGCGTTCGGGAGCAGGCCGGCCTCGTAGAGGTAGGTGCCCGGGCGGGTCGCGGTGAACGAGTACACCTTCGTGCCGTTGGTGGCGACGCCGGTGCGGTCCGGGACCATGCCCTGGCCCTGCACCAGCAGGGCGGAGGTCTCGCCGACCATGTTGTGCAGCGTGATGTCCACCGTGTCGCCGACGTTCACGACGAGCGTCGGGCCGCCGGGGCGGGTGACCGCGGTGTCCGTGAGGCTGTAGCCCCAGACGGTGACCGACTGGCCGCCCGCGGGCAGCGTCGTGGTGCCGGTCTTCGCGTACAGATCGATCGGCACGGTCGCCGCGGCGGCAGGCCCCGCCGGCGAGACGAGGGCCAGCACGAGGGCCAGCGCTCCGCCGGCAGCGACGACGGAGACAGCCCTCCGCAGGCTCG
Organism: Cellulomonas sp.; assembly: GCF_965229465.1. Taxonomy (GTDB): domain Bacteria; phylum Actinomycetota; class Actinomycetes; order Actinomycetales; family Cellulomonadaceae; genus Cellulomonas. The sequence goes on from NZ_OZ245882.1 coordinate 3,774,242, forward strand.
TTGCGCGCATCATCGTTCTCCCACCTCTCCGCTCATCCGCAGTCGTTGGGCGGAGGCGGGTTGATCCGCATGTAGGTGATGGGACCGGTCATGATCGCGCCCCACGAGGTGATCTGGAACAGGGCGTGGTTGTGGCTGATGATGTAGAACTCACCGCACTGGTTCAGGGTCGGCGTACCGGGCGGGAGCGTCTGCGAGCTCCCCAGGTACGGGCTGCCGCTGTAGAAGACGCCGATCACCTGGTTGGCCAGGCTCGGCACCGTCACGGGCACGGGGTTGCTGACCGGGTCGTACCCCTCGGCGTCGTACCAGCGGAACAGCACGTCCCAGGTCTGCCCGGGCCCGATGTTGATGGCGAACTTCTCGAACGAGAGGTCCTGGCCGGTCGGTCCCTCGAGCGGTCGCCCGTCGCGGCCGATCACGAGCCCGTTGTTGCCGTGCGGGTGGAACGGGAAGTCCTCCGTGCCCACGTTGAGGTAGCGCGCGAGGCCGGGCTGCGGGTGCGTCGTGGCGTCGAACGGGTTGACGGACGCCAGCGCCCCGTACGGCTGCGTGGGCAGCCAGGACGCCCCGTTGTCGGCGATGCTGTCGGGGAAGCCGCGTCCGTTGATCAGCCAGTACCGCGGGTGGTAGCTGTTCATGTTGAACGGCGTCCCTGCCTCGACCGCGGCGTGCTGGTACGGGTCGATCTCCGAGAGGAGCACCAGGAACTCCTCGGTCGGCGTGAACTGGCTGTCCGCCCGGTCGTACGCGAACGCGGCGCCCATCGTGGGCCGGACGATCAGGGCCCCGAACAGCCCCATCCGCACCTGCTTCTCGGGGTTGGTGCCGGACTCGTACAGGTAGGTGCCGGGCTTGGACGCGGTGAACGTGTAGCTGACCGTGCCGTCCACCGCGGCGGCGGTCGGGGCCAGCGAGGTCACCTGCCCGCCGCTGAGCACGGGCTGCACCGCTGCGCCGTCCGCGCGGACGTCCTCCTGGCCGGGGAAGACGATGGACGCGTCCTCCGGGAGCGTGTTGTGCAGGATCACCGTCACCTCGTCGCCCTCGTCCACGCACAGGACCGGGCCGGGGTGCTGGAAGGCGTCGAACCCGCTGGAGTACCCCCACATGAAGGCCGTGTTGCCGTCGGGCAGGCTGATGTACCCGGTCCGCGTGGTGAGGTCGAAGATCGGGCTCCCCGCCGCCCCGCCCGCGCCGGTGGTGCACACGATGCCGACGCGGGGTGGCGTGTCGGCGGCGGCGGGAGCGGCGCCGGTGAGGGCGGACGTGGTGGCCCACGCCAGCGCCAGCAGGGCGGCCAGCGCGGGACCGCGCAGGGCCCGACGAGGTCGGTTGGTGGTCACGGCGCTCAGACTCCCCAGTCGTTCGGATAGGCCTGCGGGGCGACGCCGCTCGCGTACACCCGGACCTCGGTGGCCTGGCCGCCGAACCCGCCCGGCGCACGGTTGCCGGACCGGGCGTACGCGCGGTTGTAGAGCATGTAGGTGTCGAACGGTCCCGGACCCTGGAGGGCAGGTGCCGTGAACACCACGTCGTAGCTCTCGCCGGGGCCGATGTTGAGCGTGTCCGTCTCGTACGACGTGTCGGTGCCGTCGCGTCCCCGCATGGGGGTCGCGTCCCGGCCGACCACCCGCATGCGCAGCCCGGAGAGCGTCATCGCCTGCTCGCGGAACCCGAGGTTGGCGAAGCGCAGCGCCACCCGCTCACCCGCGTTGCAGTTCACGAGAGACGAGTGGGGCTGGTACTTCAGGTTCGGGAACCCCGGCGGGGCGATCAGGTCGCCCGTAGCGTCGCTGACCGGGTGGAACGGGTCGATCGAGCCGTTCGGGGCGACGGTGTCCGGGTAGACGCGACCGTTCAGCAGGGCGAAGTCGGCCCGGTAGTCGCTCCACTCCGGCAGCTGGATGTGGGCGTCCGCCCAGTGCGACTCCGCCCAGACCTCGGACAGGAACATGGCGAACTCGCGGTCGAACCCGGTCGAGCCGTCGCCGTCGTTGTACATGTACGTGCCGCTCGGGTAGAGCGCGGTGTTCCCGTCCTGGAGGGGGCGGACGAAGACCAGGCCGGTCATCCCCATGTGCACGTGCTCCACGTCCTCGACGTGGCAGTGGTACATGTACGTGCCCGGGTGGCGCGGCCGATAGGCGTAGGTGAAGTCGCGGCCCATGGGCACGGACACCGACCCGGTCGGCTCGCCGTCGAAGAACGGGATGACGTTGCGGAACCCGTGCCAGTGCAGCGTGTGCGCGTCGAACAGGTCGGGTCGTTGCGCCAGGCCGAGGTTGTTCAGCTGCACCAGGAAGTCGACGGGGGCGGCGGGGTCGTACTGCTTCACCCAGAACAGGGGTGCGGAGTGCTGCGCCTTGTTCTTCTGGTTCGCCCGCTGGGTGGGCGTGAGCCCCGTGACGTTCCGGAAGCCGAAGATGTACGTGGTGAACGGCGCGGGCGCGTAGACGTCCGGGTGGAACGGCGGGATCGCCGGCGTGGGCGGCAGGTACATCCAGCCGTCGGTCCCCCCGAGGGCGAGGTCGGGTGCGCCGCCCGCCGCCAGAGCGGGCTCGGGCATGAGCACCCTGCCGGTCCACGCCACGCCGGCCACGGCGGCCACACCGCCGGCGACCCGCAGGAACTGGCGTCGACTCAGGCCTTCGTTCGCGGTCATCCCGCTGTCTCCCCTCGGGTGACGGAGCTGGTCAGGGGACATCGATGGCGTCCAGGTCCTGGGCGTCCGCGGTGAGCCGCAGCACGGTGCCGTCGAAGTACGTCGACCAGGTGCCGCCGTCGTTGCGGACGACGTCCTCGTCCTGCACGGCCAGCGCGCCGGGCGCGGTGGTGTCGGTGCCGTACGACAGGTAGACGTGCGTCGGGTCGGTCCAGACGAGCCCGTCGACGTTGGCCGTCGACCAGCCGACCGCGGAGGCGTCGACCATCCGGGTGTAGGAGCTGCCGCCGTTCCAGCGGTAGATGTCGGCGTCGTCGCCCGTGCCGCCGGCCCCGGGTGGCACCGTCGTGTTGTCGGTCGAGAAGTACAGCGTGGTGCCGACGACGCTGATCGCGTCGAGGTCGGTGCTGCCCACCCCGCTGACGCTCGCGTCGTAGAACAGCGACCAGGTGCCGGCGTCGTAGTAGAGGACGTCCTCGTCCTGCACCGCCAGGTCCGGCCCCGGGACGGGGATCGTCAGGTCGGTGCTGAACGACAGGTAGAAGTGCGTGTCGTCGATCCGGTCGAGGCCGTCGACGTTCGCGCCGGCGGGGAGCGGGTTGGTGATCGCCGAGACGTCCACCGCCCGCGTGAACTCGGTGCCGGTCCACCGGTACACGTCGGCGTCGTCCGCCGTGCCGGTCAGGTCGGTCGGGTTGGTGGCGCCGAGGGTGGAGAAGGACAGCGGTGCCGGAGCCGGACCGCCGCCCACCTCGTCGGCGCCGCTGTCGAACCCGCCGAGCGCCGGGCGCGTCTGGCCGTCGATGTCCAGGAGGGCGGCACCGAGGGTGGCCGGAGGCTGCTGGTAGGACGGGACCGCCTTGGTGGCTGCTCCGAGGTTGCACGCCGGGGACCCGGGGCACGCGCTCAGGTGGTAGTTGCCCAGCAGGTTCGGCGGCGCCTCGAGCGTCACCAGGGTGGCGTCGACGAACGCCGGGTTCTGCCGCCACGTGGCGAAGGCGACCGAGACGTCGTACTCCTGCACGACGGCGGGGGACACGCCCACCGTGTTGGTGGCGCTGGCGGTGTACGGGTGCGGTCCTGCCGTCTGCTGGAGCACCGAGGTGGTCGGGGCCAGCAGGCCGCTGCCGTCGCCGGTGCCCAGGTCCCAGTGGTCGACCGGGGTGGCGTCGCCCGCCACGCCGATGCCGGTCACGGTGGTCCCGGCGCGGGTGCCGGCGCGGTTGTCCCAGAAGACGTTGTTGAACAGCAGCGGGTTGCTGAACAGCGGGGAGCCGGCGGGCAGGGTCGCCTGGAGCTCGTCGCTGTTCCCCGTGCTGGACAGCCCTGCGGGCATCGGCTGGCCGTCGGACGTCACGGCCGTGGCCGTCGTCAGGTTCTTCATGATCGTGTTGTGGGAGACCCGCACGTTCGGGGCGTCGTCGATGGCGATGCCGCCGCCCTCGTGGGTGGACACGTTGTTGACGATCATGTTGTCGACCACGTGCATCGGGTAGTTGCCGGCCATCAGGAAGCGCACGCCGCCGCCGTCGTCGTTGGCCAGGTTCGCCTGGATCTGGTTGGCGTAGATGTCGACCGGGCCGGAGCCGGGGGAGAGCGTGCCGGGCGTCGCCGGCAGCTCGCCGGCGATCATGATGCCGCCGCCCTCGTCGTTGGAGTTGTTGAAGTAGATGCGGTTGTGGTGGATCTTGCCGTTCGGGCTCAGGCCGTAGGCGCTCACGCCGCCGCCGTACTCGAGCGAGAAGTTGCCGCAGATGTCGTTGCGGGCCACCTCGTAGCGGTCCGCACCGGCGAAGATCCCGACGCCGCCCGCCAGGTTGGTCCCGGCGTTGGAGATGATCCGGTTGTTGGCGATCCGGACGTCCTCGTTGTGCTGGCTGGTGTCCGGCGCCGGCAGGTCGGGCGTCCCCAGCCGGATCGTGCCGTAGCCGCCGCCGTTGTTCTGCACCACGTTGTTGGTGATCTGGAGATGCCGCGCGTAGGCGTTGGCCATGATCGCGCCGCCCTGCGTGACGATGTTCGGGGGCAGCCCGGTCGGCCCACCGGTGAGGTCGTTGATGTTCCCCGGGAAGCCCGTCTGGTCGCCGCCGCGGATGTCGAAGCCGTCGATGCCGGCCTTGAACGCGGCCGTGAACTGGCGCGCCCGTCCGGCGGCGGTGGTGGCGTTCTGCGAGGCGAGCACGTAGATGGCCTCGCCGTCGTTCACGTCCTGGTTGCCGTCCCAGGTGAGCGTGCCCAGCTTGGTGTACCAGTCGGTGGCCAGGACGCTGTCGCCGCCGAAGGCGCTCGCGTCGATGATCGAGCCGGGCACGAACGTGCTGCCCTGGAACCCGCCGGGGCCGACGCCCTGGAGCTTGACCGGGGAGGCGACGATGAGGTTCTCGTAGTACGCACCACGGGGGTTGTTGCGCGGGTTGGCCAGGTCGGGCTGACCGGGGTAGACGACCACCAGGTCGTCGCCGGCGCTGGAGAACGCGGCGTCGAGCGCGGGCTGGATCTTGGTGAACGCCTTGCCCGCACCGACCTCGTACACGTTCGGCAGGTAGCCGCCCGGGAGCAGGGCGACGTTGCCGCCCGCGAAGTTGTCGAACCGGACGTCGTTCGGCGTGTTGAAGCTCGCCGCCGCGGTCGCGGTGAACCGGACACCCGTGCGCCCGCCACCGGAGACGAGGGCGGCCGGCCAGGGGGTCGCACCGCTCGCCACGTTGACGGACCCGACGAGGACGCCGTTCTTATAGACGTTCACGGTGCCGTCGGACAGCGCCCGGGCGCCCAGCTGGTCGCCGTTGGCGTACGTGACGCCGGGGAGCGTGCCCTGGACGACGGGGTTGGTCACCTGCGCCGCGGAGGCGGCCGTCGAGACGACGACGCTGCCGGTGGTCGCGTTGTACATCGCCGCGATGTAGCTGGTCACGGCGCCGCCGCCGCCGGTGCCGACCTTCAGCAGCACGCCGCCCTGGCGGTTGCCGCTGTTCACGACCGTCTTCAGGAACGTGAAGCGCACGTCCTGGTTGGCGCCGAACCCGGTACCGGAGATCCGGTAGATGGTGCCGCCGGTCGAGCGCACCTGCGCCTGGTTGGCCGTGGTCGTGGGCGTGCTCGGGGTGATCCGGAACAGGCTCGTCGTCTGGCTGCCCGGGCCGCCCCAGCCGCTGCCGAGCGGCTGGGTGGTGCTGGTCGTGCTGCGGTTGAACGTGTCGAGCACGAGGCCCGCCGGGAACGTGGCGTAGCTCCGCCGCAGCACGTGGAACGTCAGGCCGTTGACCGTGCTCTGGCCGTTGCCGGCCGTGACGGCGAGCTGGTGGGGTCCCGGGGTCGTCGAGGCGGGGACCGTGACCGCGATCTGGGTGGTGCTCCACGACGTGGTGGGCAGCACCGTGGTGCCGTCGAGCGTGACGCGGCCCGCGCCCTGCGTCGCGCCGAACCCCGTGCCGGTGATCGTGAACGTCCCGCTGTCGCGCACGTAGGGCTGCGAGACCGCGAGCAGCTGCGGCGTGGCGTCGTCGAGGCTGCAGGTCACGACCTGCGGGAGGCCGGTGCCCGGCGACTCGATGGTCATGCCCACCTGGGTGGGTGCGAGGTCGGTGGGGATGATCAACCCGGGGAACGCCTCGAACTCCGTGGCGATCGTGCGGTACCGCGGGTTGTAGTTCGGGTTCAGGTGGCCCGGGATCCCGGGGTCGTTGGCCACGAACCGGTACATGTTCGCGCAGACCCCGGACGGCGTCGGGCAGCTGATGTGGTTGGTCGAGGGCAGCAGGACGTCGTAGATGCCGTTGAAGTCGGACTCGGTGGTGTAGACGAGCCGGTCGCTGAAGTCGTAGATGCCCACGGGGGCGAACGGGACGCCCGCCTTCTCGCCGTACATCGTCGAGCGCTTGTCGGTGGAGAAGTTGATGTCGTCGACCACGAGACCGCGCAGGCGCGCCGGGATCGGGACGTCGGTGAACACGTTGAACATCGGCACGATCGACTTGCCGTTGTTGACCCGCACGAGCTTGGTGTCGCAGCGCGGCCGCGGGGTGCCCTCGTACGGCGACGCGCCGATGTCGACGAACGTGGTGTTGTGCGTCGCGGTCGAGGCGGGCACGGTCACGCCCACTGGGACGTCGTTGGTCACGCCGCCGTCACCGACGACCTGGGCGTACCCGTCCGTCCCGTCGCCCTCGACGTCGACCGTGTGCAGGGCGCCCGCGCACGCCGGCGGCGGGACCTGCGGCACGATCTGGTCGCCGTTGCCGATGTTGATGTCCTCCTCGCCGGTGACCTTGTACGTCGGGTCGCCCGTGGCGTCGGCGGGAATGTCGAGCCGCACCAGGTAGTCGCCCGCGCCCAGCGGAGCGAACCCGCCCGGGCACGTCGGCTCGAACGGTTCGACCGCGGGGTCCGGCACGACGAGCGACCCGTCGAGGCAGCCGTCCCCGAACCCGTAGTTGCCGTCGACGGAGGCGCCGAAGTTGGCGTCGGGCGTCCCCTGGTCGGTCGGGTACGGCCCGAACTGGATCTCCTGCATGAAGCTGGAGAGGCACTCGCCGTCCGTCTCCTGGTCCGGCGCCAGCACGTTCTCGTCGGTGCCGTGGACCAGGGGGTTGCCGTCGACGTCCCGCGCGGTGCAGCCCGTGGGCCGGCTCCAGTGCTCGGTCACGTACTCGTTGATCAGCGTCCCGGTCGCGTAGGACCCGTCGGCGGCGAGCTCGTACTGCTCGTTCGCGTCGCACGGCGCGCTCGTCGTGCCGCAGGCCACGGGCGTCCACAGCTCGACCGGGATGCCGGACACGCCGGGCTGCCAGTCCTCGGAGACGGCGTACTGCGGGTCGAGCTCGTTGCGGGTGGTGTCGTAGCTGACCGTGCCGACGATGCCGCCGTTGCGGGGGTCGACGTGGTTCGCCCCGGTCGGGTCGTACGCGTGCACGCCCCAGTCCATCCGGCCGCCGAGGCCGATGATGTTGAGCACGCCGACGTCGACGCCGGCGCCCTTCACCGTGGTGGGGGTCGGCTGGTTGTCCGCCTGGTACGTCACGCCGGTGGTGTAGAAGGAGTCGCTGTAGGCCTCCATGACCAGCCACTCACCGAGCGGGTACGCGGACTCGAAGGTGTAGTGCCCGGTGGCGTCGGTGGTCGCGGAGGTCTGGCCGCGGTCCATGAGCGAGTTCTCCTGGCGCCGCAGGGTGAGCGTGAAGTTGGAGACGCCGTTCTCGCCCGCATCCTTCGACCCGTTGCGGTTGGTGTCGTTGAAGACGTAGCCGTCGTAGGTGGTCCACCACCCGTTCAGTCCGACGTTGCCCAGGTCCTGCGTCTCGCCGTTGCTGACGGTCACGTTCAGCATGTTGAGGTTGTACGCCTGCGGCTCGTCCCACCAGCTGAGCATGTAGTTGCCGTCGGGGACGCCCGAGATGTCGAAGTGCCCGTTCGCGTCGCCGCGGCCCACCCAGACCGCCTGGTCGCCGTTCTGGAGGTCGGCCAGCGAGAGCCACGGTCGGACGATCGGCTTGTCCACCTTGGTCCCCGTGTTCCCGCCCCAGAAGTCGAAGGCTCCGCCCTTGGGGGGCGTGTAGGTCTTGATCCCTACGACGGTGCCCGTGATGTGCCCGGCGGCCGACGGCGAGAGCGGCTGCCCGTCGTGCGTGGGCGGAGCGAACCCGAACAGGGGCTGAGGCACCTGCTCACCGCCCTGGACGAACTCGGTGTCGTACCCCGTCATCCCCTCCATCACCCAGGCGTCCCAGTCGTGGTTGCCCTCGAGCGTGGTGGTCTGGATCCAGGACTGCCCGTCCGGGGGGATCGCGGAGAACGCGTACCGGTTGGTGCCCAGGTGGGGGATCGTCAGCAGGCCGTCGGCGTCGCTCACGCACTGGCCGCCCATGGTGTCGACCACCGGCGCCATGTCCGCGTCGAGGTCCGCCAGCGGGATCTGGTGCGTGACCGGGTCCTCGCCCACGTAGGTGGTGCACAGGGGGTTGCCGTAGACGTCGGTGCTGACCTCGCCGAGGTAGTCCGTGATCTGCCCCACGAAGCCCGGGAGGCCGGCGTCGCCCGGGTCGAGCGTGCCGTTGGTCGGGGCGGTGTCGGCGAACACCTGGCCGCGCAGGGTCGAGTCCGGCAGGGGGTTCGGCTGGAGCTCGACCACGAGCTCCGTCGGGTCGGCGAGCGGCATCGTGACGTGCGCGCCGTCGATCTTGTAGCCGTCGGCCAGCACGGAGACGAGGTAGCGGCCGTCGGGCAGGCTCAGGGAGCTCGTGCCGGTGACGTCGTCCTGGTCGCCGTGCGTGTAGATGGTGCTCGAGCGGGGGACGTCGCGGATCGACGGCCACGGGCAGGACTGCGGGTAGCCGGCGTCGCTCGGCGCGCACCCCGTGCCGGGAGCGGGGGAGCGGACCGCGGAGGTCCCCGTGTTGTCGTTGCTGACGAGGAACTGGAACTCGGTCACCAGGTCGCCCTTGTCGACTCCGGCTCCGCCGAACGCGCGGGGCTCGGTCCGCGCGCTGATCACGTGCAGCCGGAGCTCGTTCGACGCCGCGTGTGCCGCGACGACGGGCAGCGCGACGAGCATCGCCACCGACAGAGCGAGCGCGGCGAGCCCGGAGGCTGCCTTCCGCCACGCAGGAATCTTCGTCGCGACTGCCGTCTGTCCACGCATGCGCTGCACCCTCCCCGGACGCCGTGATCCCCAAGGTCGTCCGTCCGAGAGGTCCGACCTGCGTTCGTGGCGAAGCCGTCATGACTCCGTCATCTGGCCGTCATGAGGCGTCGGGGCGCCGGGGGTGGGGTGAATTCCTCCTGGTTTGCGTGCATTTGCCACCGGTCCGCAGGATGCTGCGTAGGGATCTGTGGCAGGGCGGTACCCGCTGCAACGACGCGGCGGCTGGTCGACGTCTGCGGGGCGGGTCGATGAGCACGGTGATGGTGGTCGACGACGAGGAGCGCATCCGCGCGCTCGTGGGCCGGTCCCTGTCCGCTGAGGGGCACCGTGTGGTGACCGTCGCCGACGGCCAGAGCGCCTTGGACCGGCTGGCGTCGGGCGGCATCGACCTGGTCCTGCTCGACCTGCTCATGCCGCACGGCAACGGGCTCTCGGTGCTCGCCTCCCTCGGGCAGCGGCAGGACGCCACACCGGTGATCGTGCTCTCGGCGGTCACCGACGTGGCCGCGCGCGTGCAGGCACTCGAGCGTGGGGCGGTTGACGTCGTCGCCAAGCCGTTCTCGCTGGTCGAGCTGCTCGCGCGCACGCGCCGCCACCTCGGTGCCGGGCGGACGCCCCCGACGCAGTCGCGGTACCTGAGCGCCGGGGGGATACGCCTCGACCTCGACCGCCGACGCGTGCACCTGCCCGACGGCGAGGTGTCCCTCACGGAGCGGGAGTTCGCGCTCCTGGCCCACCTCATGCGCCGACGCGGCGAGGTCTGCCGGCGCGACGAGCTGCTCCAGGCGGTGTGGGGCCTCGACTTCGATCCCGGCAGCAACGTCGTCGAGGTGTGCGTGGGACGCCTGCGCGGGAAGCTCGGGAACCACGCCACGATCGAGACGGTGCGCCGTGTCGGCTACTGCTTCGACGGCGACTGACGCTCCAGCGGCGCCCGGCGACGGGCCGGCGCGCGCGGACCTGTACCTCCTGTGGCTCGGCTTCGCGACGCTGTGCACGGGCCTGATGTGGGTGTGGCCCGGCAACGAGACGATCCCGTACCACCTGGCGTGGGCCGCGTTCGCGCTGCTCTACGCCCTGGGCAACTGGCCTCTGCGGTGGGCGGTCGCGGGCGTGTCACTGTGCGCCGCGGCCACCGGGGCCGTGCTCCTGGTCAGGGCCTCGACGGGCTACATCCCCTGGCAGGAGACGACCGAGATCCCGCTGATGACGCTCCTCGTGGTGCTCGGGGTCTGGCACGTGCGCCGGCGCCAGCTGGCGCTCCGGACGGTCACGGAGATGGCGCAGCGCGAACACCGGCAGGCGGCCGACCGCGAGCGGCTCACCCGACTGACGTCACATGAGATGCGGACCCCGTTGACGATCGCGCGAGGCTACGTCGAGCTTCTCCTGGGACGGGTGGTCGAGCCGGGCGAGCGGCACGACCTGTCGGTCATCGATGACGAGCTCAGCCGGCTCACCCGGGCGACCGAGCGGCTGGTGCGCGCCATCCGCTTCCAGGGCGGCGCGGACCTGGGGCGCGTGGACGTCGACGCCCTGCTCCGGGAGACCGTCGACCGGTGGGCGCAGGTGGCCGACCGCGAGTGGGTGGTGGAAGCCCGCGCGGGTGAGGTGCTCGGGTCCTCGGAGCGCCTCCGCGCCTGCCTGGACACGCTGATCGAGAACGCCCTGCGGTACACGGGGGACGGTGACACGGTGCGGCTCAGCGGCACGCGCGGCGCACGGTCGGTCGAGGTGGCCGTCGCCGACTCGGGGCCCGGACTGAGCGCCGACCTGCGGGCCGCGATCAACGGTGCGGACGATGCGGAGGCGCTGCGCGACGAGCTCTCCCAGACCGGCCTCGGGCTCGGTCTGGTGCGCGACGTGGTCGCGGCCCGGGGCGGCAGGGTGCGTGCGGGTGTCGCGCCCGAGGGCGGGGCTCTGCTGGTGATGCAGCTTCCCGTCCACGCGAGCAGGGTCGCGACCGTGCGCTCGGACGACCTCGCGGTGCGCCGGCTCGCGCCTGAGGCGCGGGTACCCGACATCACCGTGTGACACTCCCGGGATCGGTGCCCGCCCGGGCCGCCCGCTGGTCAGCGCGGGGCGCCACCGCGGACGAAAGCCTCGCGCGGGTGCTGGACGCTCGCCAGCGAGACGATGTCCCGGCCGAAGACAGCGGCTGCCAGCCAGACGGCGAGCACCCGGATCTTGCGCTCCCACGTGGGGACCGCGAGCACGTGGTAGCCGCGGTGCATGACCCAGGCCGGGAAGCCCGTGACGACGAGGCGACGGTACTGGAACACACCCTGGCCCAGCCCGAGCGTGGCGACGACCCCCAGGCTGTGGTGCACGTAGTCCTTCGGCATCCCGCCGCGGAGCACCGCGGTGATGTTCGCCGCGAGGTGCCTGCCCTGGCGCACGGCGTGCTGAGCGTTGGGCACGGTGCGCGCACCGGGGGAGCCGGCTGCGAGGTCGGGCACCGCGGCGTCGTCGCCGGCCGCCCACGCGTCCGGCACCGGTGCGTCGGCCGTGCCGATCCGCAGGTCCGCGCGGACGTGCAGGAAGCCGCGCTCGTCGACCGGCAGGTCGGTGTGCTGCGCGACCACGGGGTTGGCCGCGTTGCCGGCTGCCCACACGATGAGCTCGGAGTCGAACTCCTGGCCGGTGGACAGCACGACGTGCCCGTCGACCGCCGAGACCAGCTGCGTGCTCAGGTGCACGTGCGCGCCGCGCTCCTCCAGGGCGCGGACCACCCACCGTCCCGGGCCGTCCGTCACCTCGGGCAGGATGCGCCCGGACGCCTCGACCAGGTGGAAGCCCAGGTCAGCGAGCGACAGCTCCGGGTAGGAGTGGAGCAGGGACGTGGCCAGCGACAGCAGCTCGCCGAAGCCCTCGACCCCGGAGAAGCCGCCACCGACGAACGTGACGGTGAGCAACCGCTGGCGCTCCGGTCCCGGCGGCAGCACGGACGCGCGGTCGAACGCCGTCAGCAGGCGGTCGCGGATCGCGACGGCCTCCTCGACGTGCTTCATCCCGATCGCCTGCTCGGCGACTCCCGGCACGGGGAACCTGCGTGTCACGGCTCCGGCGGTGATGACGATGACGTCGTAACCGAGCTCGAGGTCGTCGCCGTCGGCCGGACGGATCTGCAGCGTCCGGCGGGCGTGCTCGACCCGCGTCACCTCGCCCGCGACGATCCTGCTGCGGCGCAGGTGCGTGCGCAGCGACACCGCCGCGTGCCTGGCCTCGACCGACCCCGCCATCACCTCGGGCAGGAACGGCTGGTACGTCATGTACGGGCGCGGGTCGATGACGGTGATCTCCGCCTCGTCCGGGCGCAGCGTCTTCTCCAGGTTCCAGGCGGCATAGAAGCCCGCGTAGCCACCGCCGACGATCACGATCCTCTGCATGTGTGTCACACCCTCTCGACCGCGCAGCGCGTCGGAACGTGACAGTGGTCAGGCTCCCGCGGCGAAGTGCTGCAGCTTGCTGGGGCTGACCTGGATGAACACGCGCTCGATCCCGCGCGCGGAGCCGTCGAGCGTGACGATCGCCTGCGGCCGCCCGTCGGCTGTCGTCACCAGCAGCGCGGCGCCGCCGTTGGCCTCGACGATCCGCAGTGCGGAGTCGTGCCAGTACTTGCGCAGGACGTTGTCGAGGAACGTGACGGTGCGTGCGGCACCGACCAGCTCGACGCGCGAGGCGTGCACCTCTCCGCCGCCGTCGGGGCGGACGACGACGTCGTCGACCAGCAAGCGCTCCAGCCCCTCGAGGTCGCCGACCTGCGCGGCCGCCACGAACGACTCGAGCAGTCGGCGCTGCTGGGCCGGCGACGCGGGCGCGGACCGCTCGGAGTCGAGGTGCTCCCGCGCGCGCCGGGCGACCTGCCGCGCGTTCGCCTCCGAGATGTCGAGCACGTCGGCGATCTCCCGGTAGGAGTACCCGAAGGCCTCGCGCAGCACGTACGCCGCCCTCTCGGTGGGGCCGAGCTTCTCCAGCAGGAGCAGGACGGCTGTCCCGAGCGCCTCGGCCCGTTCCGCGCCGAGCGCAGGATCGGCGCTGGTGTCCACCGGCTCGGGCAACCACGGCCCGATGTAGGTCTCCCGCCGAGCGTGCGCGGACGTCGTCGCGTTGATCGCGAGCCGCGTCGTCGTCGTGGTGAGGAACGCCGCGGGGTTGCGCACCTCGCGGCGGTCCGTGCCCTGCCAGCGCAACCAGGCGTCCTGCACCACGTCCTCGGCCTCCGCGACGCTGCCCAGCATCCGGTAGGCGATGCCGAACAGGCGCGGGCGCACGTCCTCGAACGCGCGCACGTCCGTGTCGGGGACGTTCTGGTTCCACCACGTGCGCGGGGCGGCGGTGTTGTCGGCGGTGTCGCTGGCCACCGTCACAGGCTAGGGGTCACCGGGCCGTCCACTCCTCGAGGCGCGTGGAGCCGAGGGCGGCGTCGCCGAGCGGGACCAGCGTGTCCTCCTGGAGCCTCGCGCCGAAGTAGGGCGCCGCGGGGTCGGTCACCACATCGCGCGGGTCGTCACGCCCGGCCAGGAAGCGGCGGCCGAGGTCGTCGAGACGGAAGCGCTCCGGCCCGGCGATCTCGACCCGGCCGTTCGTCGGTGCGCCCACCGCGACGTCGAGCAGGGCGGCCGCGACGTCGTCCGCGGCCATCGGCTGGATCAGCACGTGCGCCAGCCGCACCGTCGAGCCGTCGGTGGCGGAGTCGACGATGCCGCCCACGAACTCGAAGAACTGGGTGGCGTGCACCAGCGAGTACGGCACTGCGGAGCTCGCGATGAGCTTCTCCTGCGCGATCTTGGCGCGGAAGTAGCCGCTCTCGGGCAGCCGCTCGGTGCCCACGACCGACAGGGCGACGTGGTGCCGCACCCCGGCGACCGCCTCGGCCGCGAGCAGGTTCCGCGTGGAGGTCTCGAAGAACTCCAGCACCGCGGCTGCCTCGAACGACGGCGAGTTCGACACGTCGACCACGACCTCCGCGCCGACGAGCGCCTCGGCCAGACCCTCACCGGTGAGCGTGTTCACGCCCGTCCCGGGGGAGGCGGCCACGGCCTGGTGGCCCTGGGCGGACAGCAGCGCGACCAGCTTCGAGCCGATGAGCCCGGTACCTCCGATGACGACGACCCTCATGACGTGACCTCCCGTTGTCGACGGCCGGCGACGCGCCGGCAACACCCTTTCGACCGGACAGGCCTCCGAGACGTGACACGCCCCGGGTCGCTAGTGCGCGTGGCTGTGCCCGGGTGACCGACGCAGGGTGCCGGCCGGCTGCCCGAGCGCGACTCGCGCGGCGATGGCGGTGGTGAACGGGATCGCGAGGATCAGCCCCATCGCGCCGGCCAGGGTCCGCACGATCTCCTGCGCGAACTCCCCGCCGGTGAGCGTCTGGGCCAGCGGCAGGCCGTAGATCTGCAGCAGGAGCAGGACGGGCAGCGACGCTCCCGCGTAGGCGAACGCGATGGTGTAGATCGTCGAGGCGATGTGGTCCCTCCCGATCCGCATCCCGCCCGTGAAGAGTCGGCGCCAGCTCGCCCCGGGGTCGGCGGCACGCAACTCCCAGACTGCCGACGCCTGCGTGATCGTGACGTCGTTGAGCACGCCGAGGCCGGCCAGCACGACGCCGCAGAGGAACACACCGCGCAGGGCGGCGGCGCCGTTGTCACCGAGCAGGGCCGCCAGCCGGAAGTCCTCCTCGGACGTCGCGCCCGACAGGTGCGCCGCGTGCGCGCCCAGCGCCCCGAGCGCGCCGACGAGCACCAGCCCGGTGAGGGTGCCCAGCAGCGCGGTGCTGGTGCGCAGCGAGAACCCGTGGGCGAGGTAGAGCACGATCGCCATGATCACGGCAGACGCACTGAGGGCGAGGACCACGGCGTCCTCGCCGGCGATGAGCCCGGGCAGGACGTACTGCCAGAGCACGACGAAGGCGATGACCAGGCCCGCGATCGCGCGCAGCCCGCGCCACCCCGCCACCAGCGCGGTGACCAGGACGAACGCGAGAGCGAGCGTGGCCAGCGGCACGCCGCGCGCGAAGTCCGACCACGCCCACACCTCCGGGGCGCCGTCGGCAGCGGGGTAGTGCTGGACCACGATCCGAGTCCCGTCCCGCAGGTCGGCGGCGGTCACGGTGGCGGTCGCCCACACCTCGATGGCCGCCCCTGCCTGCGCCCCCGAGGTGACGGTCGCGAGCACGCGCAGACACTGCACCTGGTCCGGTTGCGAGCCGTCGGGGAGCCGGTCCTCGATGGTGGACTGGCACTGCTCGGTCCGTGTGCCGGTGACCTGCGCGGTCACGTGCTCGACGTCCACGTCGACCAGCCCGGCCCGCTGACCGACGGGGTCGGCGTCCTGCGGCCACGTGAGCGCCATGGCGACCACCGCGGCCAGGAGCAACGGTCCCAGGATCAGGGCGAGAGCACGGGTGGCGGGAGGCCAGTCACGCGGATGCCGGTGCGTGACCGGAAGCTCGGGGGCGCTCACGCCGACGATTGTCCGGCACCGGACGCCCTGGTCACGGCAGCGCGAGCTCGCACGGGAAGACCAGCACGTCGACCAGCGCCCCGTTGCGCCAGACCGTGACCTCGATCCGTCGGTCGATCGCGTCCTCGACCATGAGCTTCTGGACGGCGGTCGCGGTCACCACCCGGCTGCCGTCGAGCTCGACCACGATGTCGCCGCGGTGCAGGTCGGCCTGGGCAGCGGGGCTGCCGGGGGAGACGCCGGAGATCTGCAGCCCGGTCGGCGACCCCAGGCGCTCGGCGAGGTGCGGCGGCAGCGGCACCTGGGTGCCGGCGATGCCCAGCCACGCGCGTCGCACCCGCCCGTGGGTCATCAGGGTCGCGATGATCTCGCGCGTGGTGGCGTTGATGGGCACAGCCAGGCCGACGCCGATCCCCGCGAGCGCCGTGTTCACGCCGACCATGCGCCCGCCGCTGTCGGCGAGCACGCCGCCGCTGTTGCCGGGGTTCAGCGCCGCGTCGGTCTGCACCACCTCGTCGACCACCCGGCCGGCCGTCGTCGGCAGGGACCGGCCCAGGGCGGACACGATCCCCGCGGTGACGCTGCCGGCCAGCCCGAGCGGGTTGCCCAGCGCGATCACCAGCTGACCCACCCGCAGCGTCGCCGCGTCGCCCAGGACGACGGGTGCCGGCACGTCCCCGCGGGTCAGCAGCACCGCGAGGTCCGACAGCGGATCGCGCCCGACGACGTCGGCACGTACCGTGGTCCCGTCGGTGAACGCCGCCTCGGCACCCGTGGCACCCGCGACGACGTGGGCGCTGGTGAGCAGGTAGCCGTCGGTGGTGATCACGCTGGCGCTCCCGGCACCCGTGCCGCGCGGGGTGCGCACGCTCAGGCTGGCGACGCTCGGCAGCACGGTCTCCGCGACGGTGACGACCGTGCGGGAGTACGCGTCCAGGGGCTCCTCGTCCATCCCCGGTACAGCGACGGCGACGCCCTCGATAGTCCCGCGGTTCACTGCGGGCGTACGCGCCGTCACGACCGCACGCCGAGCGTGTGCCGCACCTCCTGCACGAACGTCACGGTGCCGGACGCGTCCCGCTGTCGGTCGATCTCGGCGAGCACCTCGTCGCGCAGCCGCGCGTGGTCGTCCTGCGGCACGGCCTCCCACATCGACCGCTGCCCGTGCGACCACGAGAACGCCAGGAACTGCTCGGGGTCGTGGAAGACCGCGCTGACCTGGTCCGGGACGGTGCGGACCTGCGCCAGGCCCGCCGCGGAGAACAGCCGCTCCATGCCGGCGTCGGAGGAGTACGGGCCGCGCAGCCCGCGGGCGCGTGCCGCGACCAGGTCGGCCGGCAGGTGCGGCTCGAAGAGCCGGTCGACCGCGGTCCACCCGGGGTCCTTCTCGCCGAGCGTCGTGACGCCCAGCCGTCCGCCGCGGACCAGGAGCTCCGCCCACGACCGGAGCGCCGCGGCCGGGTCGGGCAGGAAGAAGATGACCAGGCTCGCCGCGACGACGTCGAACGACGACGACGGCAGCGCCGGCGACCCGGCATCCCCGATCCGCACGTCGACCTGCGGGAGGTGCCCGAGGTCGCGGGCGGTGAGCTCGACCATCCGCGGGGCGAGGTCGATGCCGAGGGCGTACCCGCTCGGTCCTACCGCCGCGGCCAGAGGACCGAGGGCTGCCCCGCGACCGCAGCCGACGTCGAGCACCCGTCCACCGGGCAGCGCCTCGAGCTCGGCGACCAGCCGCGCGGCGATCGGTTCGGCCCAGGGCACGCCGACGGACTCGTACGAGTCGGCGGCGCGGTCGAAGACGCCGACGATGCCGTCCGGGGTCTCCATGGATCCAGCGTGCCCGGCCGGAGACGCGACCACCACCGGGCACGAACGAGGCGCCGAGCCCCTCAGGGCGCGACGCCTCGCTCGTGAAGGCCTAGCGGCGCTCGGCGTTCTCCTCGTCGATGCCGTCGGCCTTGATCTTCTCGGCGTCGGTCTCCTCGACCTCCACCTCCACCTCGTGGATCACCGGGCTGTCGTCACCGGTGTCGTGGACGATCCTGTCGTCGCTGCTCATCTCGACCTCCTCGTCGCGGCGTGTGCGAGAGGCGAGCGTAGGACGGGTCCGGCCCCGGCGCGCGGTGGCAGGAGGAGCCCCAGGTCAGACGCCGAGGATCCAGCGCAGCGTCCGGGCGTTGTGCACCGCGTTCCCGCCTCCGTCGTTGTTGAAGTAGACGAGGACGTCGTGCCCTGCGGCGGACCACTCGCGGAGCCGGTCGGCCCACCAGCGCAGGTCGTCGTCCGAGTAGGAGCCGCCGTACAGGTGCTCGTGATCGGGCCCATGCAGGCGGACGTAGACCGTCCGGGCGGTCGCGCGCAGCACGCACGGCAGGTGGGCGCCGCTCATCACGACGGAGGCGGCGTGGTGCCGCTCCAGCAGGGCGAACACGTCGTCGTGCTGCCAGGACGGGTGACGCAGCTCGACGGCCACCCGCACCCAGTCCGGCAGCGAGCCGAGGAACCAGTCGAGCCGGGCGTCGTCGCGCTCGTGGTCCGGCCGCAGCTGGACGAGCAGGGCCTCGCGACGGTCCCCGAGCTCGTGCCACGAGCGGGCCATGCGCTGTGACCAGTCCTCGGGCGCGTACAGCCGCTTGGCGTGGGTGAGCCCGCGCGACGCCTTCACCGACATCCCGAACCCGTCGGGGAGCCGGCGCCGCCACCCGGCGAACGTGGCGTCCCGCGGCCAGCGGTAGAAGCTCGCGTTCAGCTCGACGGTGTCGAACTCCCGGACGTAGCGGTCGAGCCGTTCCCACGAGGGCAGGCCGCGCGGATACAGGACGTCCTCCCAGTGGTCGTACGACCAGCCGGACGTGCCGATGCGGATGGTCACACCGGGTGCCTTTCGTTTCAGCGCGCGAACTGGTCGAAATGCCCCTAGATTCACTCGTCGCCGTACCTGGCGACACATTTAACCCGAGGAGTTCCCCATGACCCCCGCAGGCATCATCTCCGCGATCATCATCGGCGCCATCATCGGCGTCCTCGGTCGGCTGCTCGTGCGCGGCAAGCAGAACATCTCCATCCTGGTCACCATCATCGTCGGCATCGTGGCGGCGCTCCTGGGCACCTGGCTCGCGGGCCTGGTCGGGGTGCAGACGACAGACGGCATCGACTGGATCGAGCTCCTGTTCCAGGTCGTCCTCGCCGCGATCGGCGTGGCCATCGTCGCCGGCTCCGGCCGTCGTCGCTGACACAGCCGCACGAGAGCGGCCCGCCGTCCGGCGGGCCGCTCTTGCGTTCCCGGGGTGCACGCACCCCGACCCTGGATGACGATGGTGCGTGGCCGAAGCAGCCGGCGCACGCGGCGAGCCACCCGCAGGAGCAGACGTGAGCCAGCAGGACCAGCAGTTCCCCGCGCAGCAGCAAGAGCCCCCCGGGCTCACCGCACCGATGAGCCCGACCCCCGACCACGGGGAGTCGAGCTACGTAGGCCACGGACTGCTGACCGGGCGCCGCGCGCTCATCACCGGCGGCGACTCCGGTATCGGGCGCGCGGTCGCCATCGCCTACGCCCGCGAGGGTGCTGACGTCGCCGTCGTCCATCTGCCGCAGGAGCAGGAGGACGCCGACGAGACCAAGCGGTGGGTCGAGCACGCCGGCCGGACGTGCGTGCTCATCCCCACGGACCTGACCGACGAGGCGTCCGCGCGGGGGGCCGTCACGACGGCGGTGGCCGCGCTCGGTGGTCTCGACATCCTGGTGAACAACGCGGGGTTCCAGATGGCGCGGCGGGAGTCGATCGCCGACATCACCTCGGACGACCTGGACCGTACGTTCAAGACGAACCTCTACGCGCTGTTCTGGGTCACCCAGACCGCGCTGGAGCACCTGGGGGAGGGCGGCGTGATCCTCAACAACTCCTCCATCCAGGCGTACCAGCCGTCGGAGACGCTGCTGGACTACGCGTCGACGAAGGCCGCGATCAACAACTTCACGGTCAACCTGGCTGCCGAGGTGGGCTCGCGCGGGATCCGGGTGAACGCGGTGGCGCCGGGCCCGATCTGGACCCCGCTGCAGCCGGCGACCCAGTTCTCGGAGAAGGTCGAGAAGTTCGGGGCGGACGCCCCGCTGGGGCGTGCAGGCCAGCCCGCCGAGGTCGCGCCTGCGTTCGTCTTCCTCGCCGCCCACTCGACCGCGTCGTACGTGTCCGGGACCGTGCTCGGTGTCACGGGCGGCAAGCCCGTCTTCTGAGACACGGTCCGCACTCCACCCCGATGACCGGAGGTCACCATGTGGGCATTCCTGTTCAAGCGCGTCCGTCTCTTCCTCATCGCCGCCATCCTGCTGCCGGTGATCGCGTCACTGGCACGCCGGTTCGCGGAGCGCCTCGAGCAGAACGGTCCCACCTTCGGCTCGCGGGGCCTGCACGCGATCGAGGGAACGGCCCGCCGGGCGCGTTCGATCCTGACCTGACCCCAGCGGGAGGTATCCCATGAGCAACCCGATCCCCGACCCCGGCCAGGTGCCGGACGAGCCGAGCTTCACCGACGTGCCGGGCGACCACCCGGTCGACGACCCGACACCCCCGGACGTGCCCGAGACGCCCGACATCCAGGCGCCGCGGGACACCCCCGACAGCATCGCCGCGGGCGACGTCGGCTCGATCGAGCCGCCCGACT
Organism: Cellulomonas sp.; assembly: GCF_965229465.1. Lineage (GTDB taxonomy): Bacteria > Actinomycetota > Actinomycetes > Actinomycetales > Cellulomonadaceae > Cellulomonas. Next base: position 3,794,679 of record NZ_OZ245882.1, read on the forward strand.
GACAGCGCCGCGGGGCGCCGGCACCTATCGCCGGCGCCCCGCCAGGCAGCAGACTGGCCGGGTGGTCGACAGTCCCGTGCCACCGCCGGCCAGCTGCCCGATCGGGTGGCAGCCCCAGGCGCTCGCGCCCGTGTTCTGGGGGGTCCGCTCGCTCGGCCCGGCGGACGGTGCGCCGGTGGACCTCCGGGTCTTCTTCCCGAGCCTGGACGGTGCGGTCGAGTCGGCGCCTCTGCTCGAGGGGTGCGGCCGGTACCCGCTGATCCTGTTCGCGCACGGGCACTGCCAGCAGGACACGGACCACTACCTGCGCTGGTTCCTCATCCCGGCGCTCCTGGCGCGCAGTGGCTACGTGGTCGTGGTGCCGCGGCTGGCCGGCAACGCGGGCGGCAACAACCCGTCCGTGCCGGGGCACCCGGACGAGGCGACGCTCGACGCCGTGCTCGCCTGGGCGCGTTCCGGGTGGGAGCACGCCGACGTGCTCCTGCCGCCGCCGGCCACCGGCGTCATCGGGCACAGCTTCGGCGCGATGCTGGGCGCCCGGTTCGCGGTCGGCCGCCCGGTGAGCGCCTACGTCGGGCTGAGCGGCGGGTGGCAGGACTGGTTCGGGGCCGAGCCGTTCCCGCTGCCGTTGCTCGACCTGCCGACACTGCTCTTGTGGGGCCTCGGCTTCGACCTGTTCAGCCAGCTCACCGAGGCGCAGTGGCAGGGGATGCACCGGCCGCGGCACCGGGTGGTGTTCGACGAGGGTGAGCACTGGGACTACCTGAGCGCCCAGATCGACATCCCGTGCCGTCCGGGGAGCGGCTCGTGCCCGGAGATCGCCGCCGCGACGGCGGACCTGGTGACCATGTTCTTCGCGCGGTACCTCCCGCCGGAGCTCGCGACGAACCTCGCCGCCGAGGTGCCGTCGTCCCTGGTGCCGCCCGACCTCGACCTCACGCCGGAGCAGGAGTTCTTCGCCGGCGGGTTCCTCGGCGGCTTCCGCCGGCTGGGCAACCATCCGGAGTGCGGCGTGACCGTCTCGTCGGACAGCGAGCGGCTGCTGGCCAACCGGCGCACCCGCGAGACCCACTCGCTGGACCACCCGTGCGCGTGGGTGTCCAAGATCGCGGCCCGCAACCGGTGGCCGGTGGGCGCCCGACCCGCCGGCTACCACTGGTGCGACATGTGCTTCCCGAGCCGCGCGGACGGCTGACTAGCGCGATGACGCCTGACCGGTGAGGCCGCGGGAGTGCAGCACGTGCCGCTCGAGCGGCGCGAAGACCACGAGCTCGATGACGATGCCCACCAGGAAGATGAGCCCGATCGACGCGATGACCAGGGACATGTCGCTGGTCACCCGGCCGAGGTCGAGGATCTGACCGAGCCCGGTGCCGAGGCCGGTCTGCACGATGAGCTCGGCGGCCATCAGGGAGCGCCACGCGAAGGCCCAGCCCTGCTTGAGCCCCCCGAGGAACCCGGGCAGCGCGGCCGGCAGGAGCACGAAGCGGATCCGGGTCCAGCCGCTGGCGCCGAGCACCTGCCCGACGCGCAGGTACAGCGGAGGCACCTGGTCGGTGCCGGCGAGCAGCCCGTTGACGATCGACGGGACGGCGCCGAGCAGGATGACCGCGTACATGGTCGCGTCGGTGAGCTGGAACCAGATGATCGCGGCCGGCACCCAGGCGACGGACGGGAGCGACTGGAGGCCCGTGATGATCGGGCCGAACGCGCGCCGCAGCAGCGGGGAGGCGGCCAGCGACACCCCGATCGCGACGCCGACGACGACCGACATCGCGAAGCCGACCGCCGCCCTCTGGACGCTCAGGGTGACCGCACGCCACGCGGACCCGTCCTGGATCGTGCCGAGGAGCGTCTGCCACGTGTCCGCGGGACTGGGCAGCGCGTACGGGGGCTTGAGCTCGAGCTGGTAGGCCACCTGCCAGACGACGAGGATCGCGCCGAGCGCGGCGAGCACCGGCCAGATCGCCCGCCACGCGGCTGCCCATGCAGACGTGTGGACGGTCTCGATCGGGGTCTCGAGGGCGTCGAGCCCGGCGGCGAGGTCGTCGTCGGTCGTCCTGCGGGCTGGGGGTGCCGTCGTCTCAGTGGCCATGTCGGGCGATCTCCTGTCGCAGGTCCTCGGTGATCTCGGCGCTGAGCCGGGACACGTCGGGGTCTTCGATGCGGCGCGGCTGGGGGATGTCGACCGACCACTCGCGGGCGACGCGTCCCGGACGCGACGAGAGCAGGACGACCCGCTGTCCGAGCCGGACCGCCTCGCGGACGTTGTGCGTGACGAAGATGACCGCGATCCCGGTCTCGGTCCAGATGCGCGTGAGCTCCTCGTGCAGCACGTCCCGCGTGATGGCGTCCAGCGCGGCGAACGGCTCGTCCATCAGCAGCAGGTCGCCCTCCTGAGCCAGGGCCCGGGCCAGGGCGACGCGCTGCCGCATCCCTCCGGACAGCTCGTGCACCCGCTTGGGGCCGGCGCCGTCGAGCCGGACGAGCGAGAGCAGGCGCTGAGCCTCGTCGCGGCGCTCCGCGCGGGGGATGCCGCGCAGGCGCAGGGCCAGCTCGACGTTCCCGGCGGCGGTCAGCCACGGGTAGAGGGCCGGCTCCTGGAACATCAGCGCTGGCCGGCCGCCGGGCACCTCGACCGTGCCGGAGACCGGCTTGTCGAGGCCGGCCACCAGGGAGAGCAGGGTCGACTTGCCGCAGCCGGACGCGCCGAGCAGGCAGACGAACTCGCCGGGCGCGACGGTGAGGTCGATGCGGTCGAGCACCGGCGGACGCGACGCCTCGCCGAAGTGCTGCGTGACCCCCGTCAGGCGCGCCGCGACGGCGGCCGGGGCAGTGGTGCCCGGGCCGCCGACCGCCGTCACGGTGCTCGTCACTTGCCCGACACCCCGAGGCCGCCGTCGGAGAACGGCTCCTGGTCGTTCTCGGCGAGCACCTCGTTGAGCAGGGTCAGGTCGTAGATGCCCTGCAGGTCCGTCTCGTCGGACGTGCCCGCGGCCACCGCGTGGTCGGCGGACGTCTGCAGGCTCGAGGCGATGGGGTCGAGCGTGATCCGCAGGTTGCCCCAGGCCCGGTCCAGCACCTCCGCGGACAGCGGCTTGCCGCTGAGCTTCTCGATCACCGTGTTCGACAGGGTCTTGGCCTCGTCGGGGTTCGCCGCGATCCACTCGGACGTCGCGTACTCGGCCTCGAGGAGCTTCTTCACGGTGCCGGGGTACTTCGAGAGGTACTCGGTGGCGACGATCAGGTGGGTGGTGACGAAGTCGCCGTCGGGCCACAGGTCCTTCTCGTCCAGCAGGACGTGCGCGCCGGCGTCGACGACGAGGCGGGACGCCCACGGCTCGGGCAGCCACGCGCCGTCGAGCTGGCCGGCCTTGAACAGGTCGAGCGTCTGCGAGTTCTCCTGCGGCGCGATCGTCACGTCGCTCTCGCCGCCGGTGAGCGAGGTCTTCAGGCCCTCGTCGGCGAGCCAGGCGCGCAGCGCGACGTCCTGGGTGTTGCCCAGCTGGGGCGTGGCGAGGGTGGTGCCGACGAGGTCGTCGGCGGAGTCGATGCCGTCGCGGACCACCAGCTGCGCACCGCCCGACGTGGCACCGGAGACGATCCGGATCGCCTCGCCGTTCGACTTCGCGAACGCGTTGATGGCCGGGTTCGGACCGATGAACGTGGCGTCGATGGCCCCACCGAAGAGCGCCTCGACGGCGGCGGGGCCGGCGTTGAAGATCGAGGTGGTGAGCTTCGTGTCGCCGAGGGCCTCCTGGTAGGTGCCGTCGTCGACACCCACGAGGGCCACGGCGTGCGTGAGGTTGGCGAAGTAGCCGAGCCGCAGCTCGGGAGCCTCGGCGCCGGCGGTCGGGGCGGCGGACGGGTCGGTGCCGGCGTCGGCGGTCGTGTCGTCGGCCGCGGACGAGGAGCAGGCTGCCAGCGAGGCGGCGAGGCCGGCGGCGAGCAGGACGCGGAGGGCGGAGGCGGTGCGGCGTGCGGGACGGGCGGTCATGTCAGGTCCTTGGGGGTCGCGGAGGGTGCGGGCGGGCGGTCGTCATGGACGACATCGCGGCGCCGGCTCGGTCCGCGAGGGCCGGGCGACAGAGATCTGGGTGGACGCCATGAGGGCGTTTCCTCCGCGGGGGACGGGGGTGGTGGCACGCGCGTCACGCCATGGGCCGTCGCTGATGGACGGGGGCCGGGCGTCGAACGCTCGGCCGAGGACGGGGGCCGCGTTCAGACGTTCCGCGGACAGCAGGGGCGCGCGGAAGCCATGACGACGTGACAGCACGTCGAGGCGGCGCGGCGGGTCTGCATGGGACGAGGATGACCGTCTCGTGGCCGCGGGAACAGGGCCGTCTCTTATTCTGGACACGGCAGGTCGGAATACGAGACGTTTCAGCGATGCCCGTCGAGCGTGAGCCGGTAGAACGCGCTGTGCGGGTCGAGGACGTAGTCGGCGAACGGCGGGCAGGCGACGAACCCGGCGCGTTCGTAGAGGCGGCGCGCGGGTGCGAAGTACTCCTGCGTCCCGGTCTCGAGGTGCACGGTCCGCAGGCCGCGCTCCGCCGCAGCGTCCAGGACGTGCGCGAGCAGCGCCGAACCGACGCCTCGGCCGCGCGCCGCGGTGGCGGACCGCATGGACTTGAGCTCGCCATCCGTGGGTCCGAGCTGCTTGAGGGCCGCGCAGCCGAGCAGGGTGCCGTCGGCCGCGCGGGCGGACCAGAACGTGATGCCGGGGGCCGCGAGCGCCGTCGGGTCGAGCGCGTGCACCGACTCGGCCGGCGAGGTGGCGTGCATGTCCGCGAGATGCTCACCGAGCAGCTCGAGGACGTCAGGGCGGGTCGGGTCGTCGGTGTTGATCGTGACGTCGGTGGTCGTCGGCCCCATCCGCGCGCGTCCCTCCTCGTTCCTGGTCAGGATGTCCATCGTCGCACTGGACGAATCCATCCCACCATCTGGACTTTCGGCGCGGATCATTGACACGCCTCCGCCCAATGCCTACTTTCCCGACCTGTTAGGTCATGAATTCCAGCGACAAGCCCCGGCTCGCTGGGTGGCAACCCTCCTGCGTGTGGGGTGCCCCGGGTGACGACCTGGTCCTGCACGAGCGATCGGCTCGTGCCCGACAACGACGCAGCGCCCGCCAGGCGGGTACGAAGGGACGCACGATGAGCTCGGACGGACGGCCGACGACGGCTCTCTGGATCCTGCGCCCGTGCTGTCCCGGCGCCTGTTGTCGCTGACGACACCTCCCGCCTGGCCGGCCCCGACCGGCACCTGAGCGACCGAGCCGCGGTTCCCGCGCCGCTCTGCACCTACGCCTGCACCCCCGTGCGCCGCATCGTCGTGCGCCGGGGCGCGCCCTCACGACCGAGAACGGAACCTTCCCCATGGCTTTTCCGACGACCCCCCGTCAGCTCCACCTCGGCGTCGACCTGAGCGACGCCGGCGCGCACCCCGCCGCCTGGCGCACGCACGGCTCGCAGGCGCAGCGCCTGTTCGACGCCGAGCGGCTCCAGCACCTCGTCGAGATCGCCCAGCGCGGCACCCTCGACCTCGTCGTGCTCGACGACTCGTTCTCGCTGCAGCCGTCCCGGTCCACCACGCTGCGCGGCCGGCTCGACGCCGCCCTCGTCGCCGCACGACTGGCGCCGCGGTCGCGGGGGATCGGCCTGGTCCCGACCGTCGCCACGACGCACACCGAGCCGTTCCACGTCTCCAAGGCGATCGCGACGATCGACCACGTCAGCGGCGGTCGCGCGGCCTGGCAGGTCGGCTGGACCACGGACGACCAGGATGCGGCCCACGTCGGCCGTGGTCCGGCACCCACGGAGGCCGGCGCGGTCGCCGAGGCCGAGGAGGCCGTCGAGGTGGTGACCGCGCTGTGGGACAGCTGGGAGGACGACGCCGAGATCCGCGACCAGGCCACGCACCGCTTCGTCGACCGGGCGAAGCTGCACTACGTCGAGCACGACGGCGTGCACTTCGCCGTCAAGGGGCCGTCGATCACGCCGCGGCCGCCGCAGGGGCACCCGCCGATCGTCGTGCGGGTGGGCTCCGACGCCTCGTTCGGCCTGGCGGCGCGGCACGCCGACGTCGTCCGGATCAGCGCGACCGACCGCGACGAGGCGCTCGACCTGAGGCTCCGGCTGCGGGCAGCGGCCGCCGCGGCGGGTCGGGAGCCCGGCGACCTGCGCGTGCTCGTGGACGCCTTCGTGGTCATCGGCCCCGACCGGGCGAGCGCCCGCGCCCGGCTGGACCTGCTCACGGAGCTGGAGGGCGTCGAGTGGGACACCGGCTCGCTCACGCACGTCGGCACGGCCCGGGATCTCGCCGACACGTTCCTCGACTGGTCCGCGGTCGGCGCAGCGGACGGCTTCGTCGTCCGGCCGGCGTCGCTGCACACCGACCTCGACGTGCTGGTCGACGGGGTCGTACCGCTGCTGCGGGACGCGCGGGCGTTCCGCGACCGCTACGCGGGTCCGACATTGCGGGACCAGCTGGGCCTCGCCCACCCCGTCAACCGCTACGCGGCGATCGCCTGATGGGCGCCCGCAAGCAGATCCACCTCGGCGTCCACTTCCCGGGCGTCAACAACACCACCGTGTGGAGCGACCCGCGGTCCGGCAGCCAGATCGACTTCTCGTCGTTCGAGCACCTGGCCCGGCGCGCCGAGGCGGCCAAGCTGGACTTCTTCTTCCTCGCCGAGGGGCTGCGCCTGCGCGAGCACAAGGGTCAGATCCACGACTTGGACGTGGTCGGCCGGCCCGACACGCTGCCCGTGCTGGCGGCGCTCGCCGCGGTCACCGACCGACTCGGGCTGGCCGGGACGATCAACACGACGTTCAACGAGCCGTGGGAGCTGGCCCGCCAGTTCGCGACGCTCGACATCCTCAGCGGCGGTCGCGCGGCGTGGAACCTGGTGACCAGCAGCGACGCCTTCACGGGCGAGAACTTCCGGCGCGGCGGGTTCCTGCCGTACGACGAGCGGTACGAGCGTGCAGCCGAGCTGGTCGCAGTCGCCCGGAAGCTGTGGGACTCCTGGGACGACGACGCCGTGATCGCGCACGCCGGCTCGGGGCAGTTCGTCCGGCCCGGCTCCGTGCACGAGGTGCGCCACGAGAGCAAGCACTTCCAGGTGCGCGGCGAGTTCACCACGCCGCGCGGCCCGCAGGGGCACCCGGTGCTGTTCCAGGCGGGCGACTCCCCGGACGGCCGTGACTTCGCGGCGGCCACCGCGGACGTCGTGTTCTCCGCGCACTCCACGTTCGAGGCGGGTCAGGCGTTCTTCACCGACGTCAAGGGGCGCCTCGCCGCGCACCGCCGGCGGCCGGAGGAGCTCCTGATCCTGCCGGCGACGACCGTCGTGCTCGGGGACAGTGCCGAGGACGCCGCCGAGCGGTCCCACGAGATCCGGCTGCAGCAGGTGCCCGGGCCCACGGCCATCGCGTTCCTCGAGCAGGTGTGGGGACGCGACCTCACCGACCACGACCCCGAGGGACCGTTGCCCCGGATCGAGCCGGATGTGGAGAACCTCGACATCACGCGCGGCCGGGTGCGGCACGTGAAGGACCCCCGCACGATCGCGGCTGCGTGGCGCGAGCTGGCCGACGCGAACGGCTGGTCGATCCGTCGGCTCGTCATCGAGGTGACCTCGCGTGGCGGGTTCGTCGGCACCGCCACGCAGGTGGCGGACGCGATCGACCGGCACGTCCAGGAGGACGCGTCGGACGGCTTCATCCTCGTGCCGCACCTGACCCCCGGCGGCCTGGACGACGTGCTCGACCAGGTGGTGCCGCTGCTCCAGGAGCGCGGCTCGTTCCGCACCGACTACGCGGGCACCACCCTGCGCGACCACCTCGGACTGTCCCGCCCGGCGCCCCGCGCCACCCGCTCCACCGCCGACCGCGCCCTCGTCGGCTGACCCCCCACCACTCCACCCAGAACGAAGGACCCCCGCCATGCTCCGCTCGACCCGTGCCCGCTCGGCCGCCCTGGCCACCCTCGTCATCCCCGCGCTGTTCCTGACCGCCTGCGGCTCGGGCGCGCCCGCGGCGTCGGACCCGTCCACCGCGGCCGGCACCGAGGCCGCGACCCCCGGGGGCACGCTCCGGTTCGCCCTCGGCGCCTCACCCAGCGGCGTCGACCCGCAGCAGGTGGGCTCGAACGTGAGCATCTACATCGCCCGCCAGCTGGCCGACTCGCTGACCGACCAGGACCCGGAGACCGGCGAGATCGTGCCGTGGCTGGCGGAGAGCTGGGACGTCAGCGACGACCTCACGCACTTCACGTTCCACCTGCGCGACGACGTGACGTTCTCCGACGGCACGCCCCTGACGGCCACGACGGTCAAGGCCAACTTCGACGCCCTCGTCGGACCCCTCGCCGCGACGGCCCCGCTCGCCGGCTCCTACCTCGCGGGCTACCAGGCGACGACGGTCGACGACGAGCACACGGTCACCGTGACGTTCAGCGGCCCCAACGCGCAGTTCCTCCAGGCGACGTCCACGGTGTCGCTGGCGATCCTCGCCGACGCCACCGCGGCGGTGGACCCGGCCGCCCGGCTCCAGGGCGACGTCATCGGCTCCGGTCCGTTCACGCTGGGGAAGTACACCCAGGACCAGGGCGCCACGATCGTCCGCCGTGACGGGTACGCGTGGCCGTCGGAGGTCTCCGAGAACCCGGGGGAGGCCTACCTCGACCAGATCGACTTCACGATCGTGCCCGAGTCGGGGGTGCGGTCCGGCGGGCTGGCCTCCGACCAGTTCGACGCCGTCGGCGACGTGCTCCCGCAGGACGTGCCGCAGGTCGAGGGCTCCGGCGGCTCGGTGCTGACCCGCACCAACCCCGGCGTGGCGTTCGTGCTCCAGCCGAACGTCACCGCCGGCCCGCTCGCCGACCCCGCCGTGCGCGCCGCGGTCCAGGTGGCGATCAACCGGCAGGAGCTGGTCGACACGGTGCTCAGCGAGGCGTTCAAGCCGGCGACCAGCGTGCTCGCCAGCACCACGCCCGGCTACGTGGACCTGTCCGACGAGCTCGCCTTCGACCAGGACGGTGCCGCGGACGCGCTCGACGACGCCGGCTGGACGGTCGGGGCCGACGGCATCCGCGAGAAGGGCGGCGAGAAGCTCTCGTTCGACGTCGTCTACGCGCCCCTGTTCACCGGCAGCCAGGCCGTGCTGGAGCTCACGCAGCAGCAGCTGAAGGCTGTCGGCGTCGACCTCCAGGTGCGCCTCCAGACGCCCGCGGAGCAGCAGGCAGCGCTGACGGCCGGCGACTACGACACGTACTACTACAACGTCACGCGCGCCGACGGCGACATCCTGCGCACGCAGTTCTCCTCGAAGTTCCGCAACATCAACAAGCGGCCCGCCGACACGGTGCTCGACCCGCTGCTCGACGCCCAGCTGGCGCAGGCCGACCCCGCCGAGCGTGCCGACGAGCTCGCCACGGCGCAGAAGACGATCGTCGAGGACGGCTACGCGATCCCGCTGTTCGAGCTCGCGCAGTCCATCGGCGTCGCGGGCGACGTGCACGACCTCGCCTTCGACGCCTCGTCCCGGCTGCTGTTCCACGACACCTGGATCGGTGCCGACCAGTGACCGGCTACGTCCTGCGCCGGCTCGGTGCGGCTGTCCTCGTGCTCTGGGCGGCGTTCACGGTCTCGTTCGCGGTGCTCTACCTGCTGCCGAGCGACCCGGTGAGCATCATGCTCGACGCGGCCAACCCCGGCGGCACCGTCGACCCGGCGCTGGTGGCCGAGCTCAGCGCCCGGTACGGGTTCGACCGACCACCGCTCGAGCAGTACGTCGTGCTGCTCGGGCGGGCGGTGACGGGTGACCTGGGGGTCTCCGTGACCTCCGGGGCCCCGGTCTCGCAGCTGCTGGCGGACGCGTTCCCGCAGACGCTCGCGCTCACCAGCGTGGCGCTCGGGATCGCGCTGCTGCTCGGCGGCACGATCGCGGCGGCGTCGTCCTGGACCCGGTCGATGCGGCTGCGCGCCGCACTGCTCGCGCTGCCGCCCCTCGGGGTGTCCATGCCGACGTTCTGGATCGGGCTGCTCCTGCTCCAGCTCTTCTCGTTCCGGCTGCCGGTCTTCCCGGCGGTCGGCAACCAGGGGATCGCGAGCATCGTCCTGCCGGCGGTCACCCTCGCCATCCCGCTCTCCGCGGTGGTGGCCCAGGTGCTCGCCCGCTCGATGCGGACGGCCTGGGACGCGCCCTACGTGGAGACCGCCCTGGCCAAGGGGGCGAGCCGCGGGCGCGTGCAGTGGCGGCACGTCACGCGCAACGCGTCGCTCCCGGCGCTGACCCTGCTCGGCGTCGCCGTCGGCAACCTGCTGGCCGGCGCCGTGGTGGTCGAGACCGTGTTCTCCCGTGCGGGGTTCGGCGGCCTCGTCGAGAAGGCGGTCCGCGCGCAGGACATCCCCGTGGTGCAGGGCGTCGTCGTGGTCGGCGCACTGGTGTTCGTGCTCGTCAACCTCGTCGTCGACCTCGCCTATCCCGCGCTCGACCCGCGGATCTCCCGCACCCCCGCCACGGCCTGACGCACGGAAGGACTCGTCATGACCCTCGTCTCGCACGCACCGGCCGTCGCGGCGCCGACCCTCGTCACCGCGCCCGCGGTCCCCGTCCGGCGCGCCCGCGTGGCCCGGCACCCTCTCGCCCGCCCCGGCGTGCTCGCCTCGCTCGCGGTCGTCCTGGTGGTGCTGGGCTGGGCGCTCGTGCCCGGACTGTTCACCGCCGCCGACCCGCTCACCGGTGTCCCCGCCGACAAGCTCAGCCCGCCGAGCGCGGCGCACTGGTTCGGCACCGACAACCTGGGCCGAGACCTGTACGCGCGGACCGTGCACGGCACCGGCCTCTCGCTCCAGGCGGCGCTGCTCGCCCTCGCCCTCGGCCTGGTGGTCGGCGCGCTGGTCGGGCTGGTGGCCGGCTACCTCGGCGGGGTCGTCGACGCGGTGCTCATGCGGACCACGGACGTGCTGCTGGCCATCCCCGGCCTGCTGCTCTCGCTCGCCGTGGTCACCGCGCTCGGGTTCGGCACGCTCAAGGTCGCGATCGCCGTCGGTGTCGCGGAGGTGGCGACGTTCGCCCGGGTGATGCGCGCCGAGGTGCTCCGCGTGCGGACCACGACCTATGTCGAGGCGGCCGTGCTGGCCGGCGCCACGCGGCCCGCGGTGCTCGCCCGGCACGTGCTGCCCAACTCGGCGGGCCCGATCCTCGTGCTGGCCACCGTGCAGCTGGGCGTCATCGTGCTGGCGGTCTCCTCACTCAGCTTCCTCGGCTTCGGCGCTGTGCCGCCCACGCCCGAGTGGGGCTCGCTCGTCGCCGAGGGTCGCAACTACCTCGCCGTGGCCTGGTGGTTCACCACGCTCCCCGGGCTGGTGATCGCGGCGCTCGTGCTGGCCGCCAACCGCCTCGGTCGCGTGCTCGAGACGGGGGTGCACCGATGACCGGCACGCCCGTCCTGCGGGTCCGGGACCTCGTCGTCGAGTACGAGAACAGGGGCGTGCGCGTCCCCGCCGTCCGTGGCGTCAGCTTCGACGTGCACGCGGGCGAGGTCGTGGCGCTGGTGGGCGAGTCCGGCTCGGGCAAGTCGACGACCGCGCACGCCGTGGTCGGGCTGCTCCCGGCCGGTGGTCGCGTGGTCGGCGGGAGCGTCCGGCTGCACGAGGGCGAGCTGGTCGGGCTGCCGTCCAAGGCCTGGCGGCAGGTCCGCGGCGCGCGCATCGGGCTCGTGCCGCAGGACCCGGGCATCGCGCTCAACCCGGTGACCCGCGTGGGCGACCAGGTGGCCGAGGTGCTGCGCATCCACGCCTCCGTGCGGCGCGCGGACGCGTCCCGGCAGGCGGTGGAGATCCTCCGGTCGGTCGGGTTGAGCGACCCCGAGGCCCGTGCCCGGCAGTACCCGCACGAGCTGTCCGGGGGCATGCGCCAGCGCGTGCTCATCGGCATCGCGCTCGCCCTCGAGCCGGCCCTGGTGATCGCCGACGAGCCGACGAGCGCCCTCGACGTGACGGTGCAGCGCCGCGTGCTCGACCTGCTGGACGACGTCACGACGCGCGCCGGATCGGCCGTCCTGTTCATCACGCACGACCTCGCGGTGGCGGCCGACCGGGCCGACCGCGTGGTGGTGATGAAGGACGGCGAGATCGTCGAGCAGGGTCCGACCGCACAGGTTCTCGGTTCTCCGACCCACGGGTACACGCGCTCGCTGCTCGCCGCGGCGCCGCAGCTCACCGTGACGACCCCGCGAGCGCCCGTGCCCGACGTCGGTCCGGCACCGCTGCTCGAGGTGCTCTCGGTGAGCAAGGCGTTCCGGCTGCCCGGGCACGCGGGCCGCACGGTGCAGGCGGTCGACGACGTGAGCCTGTCCATCCCCCGCGGGGGAGCGTTCGGGCTGGTGGGGGAGTCGGGGTCGGGCAAGTCGACCGTCGCGCGGCTGGTCCTGCAGCTGACGGCACCGGACTCCGGGACCGTGCTGCTCGATGGTGCTCCGGTGTCCGACGCGGCCGGCCGGACGGTCCTGCGGCGCCGGTCGCAGCTGGTGCACCAGAACCCGTTCGCGTCGCTGGACCCGCGCTTCACGGTGGCGAAGATCGTCGACGAGCCCCTGCGGTCGCACCGCGTGGGCAGCCGCGCACAGCGGCGGGACCGCGTGGTCGAGCTGCTCGACCAGGTCGCGCTGGGGGCGGCGTACGCGGACCGGCGCCCGGGCGAGCTGTCCGGTGGGCAGCGGCAGCGCGTCGCGATCGCCCGGGCCCTCGCGCTCGAGCCCGACCTGCTGGTGCTCGACGAGCCGACCAGCGCGCTCGACGTCTCGGTGCAGGCGCAGATCCTGGCCCTCCTGGACCGGCTGCGCCGCGAGCGCGGCCTGACCTACCTGTTCATCTCGCACGACCTCGCCGTCGTGCGGCAGGTCGTGGACACGGTCGGCGTGCTGCACGACGGGCGGCTGGTCGAGGTCGGGCCGACGCACGACGTCTTTGACCACCCGCAGGACCCGTACACCGCCGAGCTGGTCGGCGCGATCCCCGGCCGCCGTGCCGACCTTGCCCCCACCACCGCACTGCCGCTCGAGAGGAGCACCCGATGAGCACGCTCACCACGGACCCGACCACCGACCTGCTGCGGTGGCGCACGGAACGGGAGACGGTCCTGCGCCAGCCGCACGGCTGGCTCAGCCTGGTCGGGCTGCACGCCCTGACCTCGACCCCGTCGACCGTCCCGGGCCTGCCCGGCCAGTGGTGGACCGACGGCGACGACGCGTTCGTGCAGGCGAGCGCCGGGCTGTCCCACCCACACACGCGCGAGCCGCTCGACGACACGTGGCGCGGCGCCGTCGGCGAGGGTCTGTCGACGCTCGCCGCGACGTTCGTGCCCACCGGGCGAGCCGACGAGGACCGTGTGGTGGTCGAGCTGGTCCGCCGCACCGGTCGCCTGTACCTGCGGGTCCGGGACCCGTTGGCCGCCCCTCGCCAGGACTTTGTCGGCGTCCGCGCGTTCCCGTACGACCCGGCCTGGGTGCTCGACGTCCCGGTGCGCTGGTACGACGAGCCCGTCGAGGTGACGGTCGGCGCCGCGCAGCGCGGCCTCGTGCACCGCGTGCGGCTGGTGGGCGAGATCGACGTCGAGCGCGAGGGCGTCGCGCACACCCTGCGCCTCACCGCCGGTCACGCACCCGGTTCGGCCGGCGTCCTGTTCAGCGACGAGGCCGAGGATCTGGCGCCGTGGCGCGTGCTCAGCGTGGACGCGGACACGTCGGCGGACACGCTCCGCGTCGACCTGAACCGCACGATCAACCTCCCGTACGCGTTCAGCGACTTCGGCACGTGCCCCGCACCGGTGCAGGGCAACCACCTGCCGTTCGCTGTGCGGGCCGGCGAGCGCGACCCTCGAGGGGCGGCGTCATGACCGCGCCGAGCCCCACGCTCACGGTGCGCTGGACGGGTCTGTCCGACCCGCTGGTGCGCCCCCTGCTGGACGAGCTCGCGCACGAGTACGCCACCCGGTACCGCGGGATCCTGGCGGTCGAACAGATCCGCGAGGAGATGGAGCACTACCCGGCGCACGAGTTCGCGGACCCCGACGGCGGTCTCGTCCTGCTGCTCGAGGACGGCGCGCCGGTGGCGGGCGGGGCGTTCCGGCGGCGCGTCGAGCCCGAGCTGGGTGACGCCGACCGTCGGCCGCGCGCCGAGGGGCGCGACGAGGCCGGGGTGCCGACCGTCCCCACCGCGGAGCTCAAGCGGATCTGGACCCACCACGCGCACCGTCGCCGCGGCCTCGCGTCCCGCGTCGTCGTCGAGCTCGAGCAGCGCGCCGCCGCCCTCGGCTACCCGCGCCTCTACCTGACCACCGGTCCCCGCCAGCCGGAGGCCGTGGGTCTCTACCTGCGCACCGGGTACACGCCCCTGTTCGACCCGGCGGCCGAGGCGACCGGGCCGCTGCCGTTCGAGAAGTGGCTGGAGGTGGCCCCGTGAGCGTCTTCCAGGACGAGTCCCGGCTGCTCGCGCCCCCGCCCGTGCTGCCCGCCCGCGAGGCCTCGACGCTCGCCGGGCTGCGCGTGGTGCCTGCACGGCACCCCGGCCGCTGGGTGGCCACCGCGGTCGTGGCGGTGCTGCTGGCCATGGTCGTCAGCTCGCTGGTCACCAACGACCGGTGGCAGTGGTCCGTGGTCGCGCAGTACCTGACGTGGCCGTCCGTGCTCACCGGGTTGTGGGGGACGCTGCGGCTGACGTTCGTCGCCGCGCTCATCGGGTTCGGGCTGGGCACGGTGCTCGCCCTGATGCGGCTGTCGCGGTCGCCCCTGCTGCGCTCCGTGGCGTGGGGGTACACCTGGGTGTTCCGGTCGGTGCCGCTCATCCTCCAGCTGCTGCTCTGGTACAACCTGGCCTACCTCTACCCGGTGCTCTCGTTCGGCATACCGTTCGGGCCCGCGTTCACCGAGGTGGACACCCTGTCGATCGTCGGGAAGTTCGGCGCCGCGGTGCTCGGGCTCGGGCTCTCTCAGGCGGCGTACTCGGCGGAGATCGTCCGCGCCGGGATCCTCGGCGTCGACCAGGGCCAGCACGAGGCCGCCGCCGCGCTCGGCATCCCACGGGCCCGCCAGCAGCTGCGGATCGTGCTCCCGCAGGCCATGCGGACCATCGTGCCGACGTCGATCAACGAGATCATCGGCCTGGTCAAGGGCACGTCGGTGGTCTACGTGCTGGCCTACGGCGAGCTGTTCTACACGGTCGGCGTCATCTACGGCCGCAACCTCAAGGTCGTCCCGCTGCTCATGGTGGCGGCGGTCTGGTACCTCGTCGTGACCACGGTGCTCACCGTGGCGCAGTACTACCTGGAGCGGAACTACGCCAAGGGCGCCCTGCGCACGCTGCCCCCGACGCCGATTCAGCGGCTGCGCTGGACGGTGCTGGCCACGACCAGCCGCTTGACCGGCCGCGACCTGCCCGCGCAGGTCCCACCCGCCTACGCCCCGCGTGCCGGCCACCTGTTCCGGACGGGGGTCGACCGATGACCGCCGGGCTGGTCGAGGTGCACGGCGTGCACAAGAGCTACGGCACGCTCGAGGTGCTCGCCGGCATCGACCTGGTGGTGCAGCCCGGCGAGGTGACCGTCGTCATCGGTCCCTCGGGCTCCGGGAAGTCGACCCTGCTGCGTGTCATCAACCACCTCGAGCGCGTCGACAGCGGGTTCGTGGCGGTCGGCGGAGAGGTCGTCGGCTACGAGCGTCGCGGTGACACCCTGCGCGAGCTGCGTGAGAAGGACGTCCTGCGCCAGCGCACCCGCATCGGCTTCGTGTTCCAGAGCTTCAACCTGTTCCCGCACCTCACCGTCCTGGAGAACCTGGTCGAGGCTCCTGTGCACGCGCAGGGCCGACCGCGCCGGGAGGTCGAGGCCGAGGCGCGCGTGCTGCTGGAGCGCGTCGGTCTGTCCGACAAGGCCGACGCGCGGCCCCGGCAGCTGTCCGGCGGGCAGCAGCAGCGCGTCGCGATCGCCCGCGCGCTGGCCACCAAGCCCGAGGTCCTCCTGTTCGACGAGCCCACCTCCGCGCTCGATCCCGAGCTCGTGGGCGAGGTGCTCGACGTCATCAAGACCCTCGCGCACAGCGGCACCACACTCGTCGTCGTCACGCACGAGATCGGGTTCGCGCGCGAGCTCGCGGACACCGTCGTGTTCATGGACGGCGGCCGGATCGTCGAGCAGGGGCCGCCCGCGCAGGTGCTCGACCATCCCCGGCACGCCCGGACCAAGGCGTTCCTCGACAAGGTCCTCTGACCATCCCACCCCGAAGAGAGAAGATGATGTCCACCACGTACCGCCGCCCGTCCCGCACCCGGCTGCTCGCCGCGCTCGTCCTGACCCCCCTGCTCGCGGGTCTCGCTGCCTGCTCCTCGAGCGCCGCGGACGAGCCCGGTGGCGGCGACCTCCAGGAGGCCGCCAAGGCCGCGGGTCTGACCGTCAACACGACCGCGGACCAGGACCGCATCCACACGACCGAGTCGGCCGAGGCGATCGCCCTGCTGCCTGCCGAGTTCAAGGACAAGGGCACGCTGACGGTCGCCGTGAGCGCCTACGTGGCACCGCTGGCGTTCCTGGCCGACGACGAGAAGACGCCGATCGGCAACGAGACCGACATCGCCCAGCTGGTGGCCGACGCGCTCGGGCTCGAGCTCAAGCACGAGGTCAAGGCGTGGGCCGACTGGCCGCTGGCCGTGCAGTCCGGCGCCGTCGACGCGGTGATCTCGAACGTCACGGTCACCGAGGAGCGCAAGGAGCTGTACGACTTCTCGTCGTACCGCAACGACCAGCTCGGATGGCTGGTGCGGGCAGACAACGAGGACCTCACCGAGATCTCCGAGCCGAAGGACATCGCCGGCCTCACGGTCGCGGTGGGCTCCGGCACCAACCAGGAGAAGATCCTGCTCGCGTGGGACGAGGAGAACAAGGCCGCCGGGCTCGAGCCGGCGAAGGTCGAGTACTTCGAGAACGACGGCGACACGATCCTGGCGCTCCAGTCGGGCCGGATCGACACGTCGTTCGGCCCGAACGCGACCGCCGCGTACAAGGCGGCCGTCTCCCCGGAGGACTTCAAGGTCGTCGGCACGCTCAACGGCGGCTGGCCCGCCACCGCGCAGATCGCGGTCGGCACCCTCAAGGGCAACGGCCTGGCGCCTGCCGTGACCGCGGCGCTCAACCACGCGTTCGACGACGGCTCGTACGCCAAGGTGCTCGAGCGGTGGGGCCTCCAGGACGAGGCCATCGCGAAGTCCGAGACGAACCCGCCCGGTCTGCCGAAGACAGACTGAGCGCACAGACGAGGCGGCTGGGGGAGTCGCCTCACACGGCCGGCTGGGTGGACGGGGGTCGCCCAGCCGGCCAACCCTCGATCGGAACAGGAGAGCAGATGAGCGAGCACGTGGACCACGTCGTCGTCGGCGGCGGGGTCATGGGCGCGGCGACCGCGTGGCAGCTGGCCAGGCGCGGCGCGCAGGTGGTGCTGCTCGAGCGGTTCGGCCGGGGCCACACCCTCGGGGCGTCCACGGAGCGTCCCGGATCTACCGGAACACCTACGCACGGGCGGAGTACCTGGACCTGGCGCAGGAGGCGTTCGGCCTGTGGCGCGCGCTCGAGGACGAGGCGCCGGCCGTCGGCGACCTGCTGGAGATCACCGGCGGGGTGAGCCAGGGGTCGCTCGCGTCGCGGGAGATCGCGCAGGCGTTCGCCGCGCGCGGGATCCCGCACGAGTGGCTCTCGGCGGACGAGGCGCACGAGCGCTGGCCCGGGCTGGCGTTCGAGGGCGACGTGCTGCACGAGTCGAGCACGGCGGGACGCCTGCACGCCGACCGCGCGGTGGAGGCGTTCCTCCAGGCCGCGGCCGCGGCCGGTGCGCTCGTGCTGCACGACACCCCGGCGCTCGCGATCGAGCAGCGCTCCGACGGGGTGCGGGTGGTCACCGACACCGGCACCTGGCACGCGGGGACCGTCGTGGTGGCCGTCGGCGCATGGTCGTCGACGGTGCTCGCGGGCGCGCTCGACCTGGCGGACCCGCTCGTGGTCACCCAGGAGCAGCCGGCGCACTTCGCCCTGCGGCCGGACGCCCCCGACGAGCACCGCTGGCCCTCGTTCACGCACGACCCGGCCACCCCGCACCCATGGCCCAGCGGCGTCTACGGCCTGGCCACCCCCGGCGAGGGCATCAAGGTCGGCTTCCACGGAGTCGGCCCCCGCACCGACCCGGACCACCGGTCCTTCACGCCGGAACCGGGGCAGCTGCGGCTCCTGCGCGAGTACGTGGCCCGGTGGGTGCCCGGCGCCGACCCGGACCACTTGGTCCCCATCTCCTGCACGTACACCACCACCCCCGACCACGACTTCGTCCTCGACCGACGCGGCCGGGTGGTGGTCGCCGCCGGGTTCTCCGGCCACGGCTTCAAGTTCGCGCCCGCGATCGGCCGCGTGCTCGCCGACCTCGCGCTAGAGCCTCCGGACGCCCCCGTCCGCGCGGCGCACCCGGCATTCGCGGCCGCCCGGCTCGCCCCCTGACCCCCACGGAGGACCTCCCATGACCACGAACGTGCCACTCTCCATCCTCGAGCTCGCCACCGTCGGCGTCGGCCAGACCGGCGCGGACGCCCTGCGCGCGACGCTCGACCTCGCCGTCGCCGCCGACCGCCTCGGGTACCGCCGCCTCTGGTTCGCCGAGCACCACCTCGCACCGGGCGTCGCCTCCGCCGCACCCGCGGTGCTCGCAGCCCTCGCTGCCGAGCGCACGCGCCGCCTGCGGGTGGGGTCGGGTGCGGTGCTGCTGGGCACCACCAGCCCGCTGATCGCCGCCGAGCAGTTCGGCACCATCGCGGCGCTGCACCCCGGGCGGGTCGACCTGGGCCTCGGACGGGCCTTCACGCCGCCGCCGGCCGGTGCGGTCGCCCCGCCGCGCACGGAGGCCCGCGACGTGGACGGGCTGCACGTGCCCGGCTCGCCGCCCATCGACTTCACCGACTCCGACCTGCGCGCGCGCCTGCTCGCACAGAAGGAGGTGATCGGCGCCAGCCGGTCCGGGCAGGACTTCCGCGCGGAGCTCGAGCTGGTGCTGGGTCTGCTCGCGGACTCGTACGTGGACAGCACCGGGCACTCCTACGTGAGCCCGCCCGTGGCCGGTGCCGCGTTGGACCTGTGGGTCCTGGCCTCCAGCGGTGGCGAGAGCGCCCGCGTGGCCGGCGCACTCGGCCTGCCGCTCGCGGCGAACTACCACGTCAGCCCGTCGAACGTCCTCGGCACGGTGGAGGCCTACCGCGCGGCGTTCCGGCCGGGCGTGCTCGCGGAGCCGTACGTGGTGGTCTCCGCCGACGTGCTCGCCGCCGAGACGCCCGAGCGCGCGCGGCACCTAGCGGACCCGTTCGCGGAGTGGGTGCTGTCGATCAGGCGCGGCGCGCAGGGCGCGATCGCGTACCCGGAGCCGGGGACGACGACGCCCTGGCAGCAGCGGAGCGCCGACGAGCAGGACGTCCTGCGCGACCGGATCGACACCCGGATCGTCGGCACGCCCGACGAGGTCGCGTCCGGGCTTGCCACCCTCGCGCGAGTCACCGGCGCCGACGAGCTGGTGGTGACCACCGAGACCCACGACCCCCGCGACCGCGTGCGCTCGTTCGAGCTCCTCGCCGACGTGTGGGGTCTTCCGTCGGCCGCGACGCGCGACACGGCCGACCTGGTGCCCGCGGGCGCCTGACCACCCCACCCCACGAGAAGGAGCCCACCGTGCCCGTCGACTTCCTCGGCATCGCCACCACGAGCAACGCGTCCGAGACGCACGCCGCCACGACCGCCCCGGTCGACCTGCGCTACCTCGAGCGCATCGTCCGTGCGCACGAGGACAACGGCTGGACCCGCGTGCTGTTCGCGTACGGCTCCAGCGGCCCGGAGCCGTCGGTGCTCGCCGCGCACGCCGCCGCGCGCCTCGACTCGATCGAGCTGCTGCTCGCGCACCGGCCCAACGTGTCCTACCCGACGTTCGCCGCGAAGTCGTTCGCGACCCTCGACCAGCTCTCCGGCGGGCGCCTGTCGGTGCACTTCATCACCGGGGGCAACGACCACGAGCAGCAGCGCGAGGGGGACACGCTCACCAAGGACCAGCGGTACGCCCGCACGCAGGAGTACATCCAGATCGTCAAGAAGGCGTGGACCAGCGCCGAGCCGTTCGACCACGACGGGGAGTTCTACCAGTTCCGCGACTTCGTGCTCGACGCCAAGGCGTTCGAGCGCCGCTCGCCGACGATCTCGTTCGGCGGCTCGTCGGACGCGGCCTACCGGGTGGGTGCCGCGGAGGCGGACATCTACGCCGTGTGGGGCGAACCGCTGGACCGCACGGCCGAGCAGATCGCCCGGATCCGCCGCGAGGCCGCCGCCGCGGGACGGACCACCCCGCCACGCATCCACGCCGCGTTCCGGCCGATCCTCGCGCCTACCGAGGAGCTGGCCTGGGAGAAGGCCCACCGCATCCTCGGCGCGATCGAGGCGCGCAAGGCTGCCGCCGGGGGCGTGCTCAGCAAGCGCCACCCGATCGACAAGCCGGAGAACGCCGGCTCGCAGCGCCTGCTCGAGATCGCCGCCGAGAGCGACCGGTTCGACTCCGTGCTCTGGACGGCGACGGCCAAGGCGACCGGCGGCGCGGGCAACTCGAACGCGCTGGTCGGCACGCCCGAGCAGGTGGCCCAGGCGCTCCTGGCCTACTACGACCTGGGGGTCAGCGTGATCTCCGCGCGCGGGTACGACCTGCTCGATGACGCGATCGACTTCGGCCGGTACGTGATCCCGTTGGTGAAGCAGGAGGTCGCGGCCCGCGACGCCGAGCGCGCCGCCGCTTGAGTACACGGAAGCCCCCGCCGGTCGATCGGCGGGGGCTTTCGTGTGTCGTCAGATCGCCGTGTGCGGGCCGATCCGGTGGTAGCTGCGGTCGTGGTAGACCAGCGGCGTCGTGTCGTCGGACGTGCCGTGCTCCAGCGCCCGCAGGGAGACCAGGTAGCTGTCGCCCACGGGGGTGCGCTGGAGCACCCTGCCGCGGACCCAGGACACGGCGCCCTCGATGACGGGTTCGCCGGTGCCGAGGTCGTACCAGCCGCCGGCCTCGAACCGGTCGATGCCGCTGGTCGCGAACCGCGCGGACACGTCGTCCTGGTCCGCGGACAGGAAGCTCACCGTGAGCGTGCGTGCACGGGACAGGGCCTCCCACGACGACGACGTCGACGCCAGCGAGAACGCGAGCAGCGGGGGAGCGGCGGAGACCGAGATGACCGAGGTCGCGGTGAAGCCCACGCGGCGCTCGCCGTCCCGGAGCGCCACCACGGCGACGCCCGCGGGGTGTTGCCGGAACACCTCCTTGTACTGCTGGGGCGACAGCTGGGGCTCGTCCTGGTCGCGCAGCAGGCGGTCCAGGGCGTGCAGGGTCTCGGCGGTCATGCGCGGGCCGCCTCGAGCGCGGCGGGGGCACCGGCGACCAGGGTGGTCAGTGCCGCGCCGCCGTCCGCCCACCACCGGTCCACGACGGGCTGCGGGTCGGTGAGCTGGTGCTCCACGAGGGTCAGGGCGCGGGTGGGCACGACGGCGCCGAGCTCGACGAGCAGCGGACGCAGGTGCACCTCGCCGACCAGCGCGTGCGCGGGGTTGCCCGAGACGACGACGGGGACCGCGATCACCCCGCTGAGGCCACCGGGGCCGTAGAGGTCGAGGAACGCCTTGAGCAGGCCGGTGTAGGAGGCCTTGTACACCGGCGTCGCGACGACGAGCACCGTGGCGCCCGCCACCGTGCGCAGCGCCTCGTCCGCGGTCGGGTGGGACTCGGCCAGGATCTCCGCGGCGAACGCGGCGAGCTCCACGGTCTCGACCGGCTCGACCGAGCCGAGCAGCCGGGCCGCCTCCTCGCCGATCCGCACTGCCGCCGCGGTGGTGCGCGAGCCCGTGCGCGGGTTGCCGGACAGCACCACCACCCGTGCTCCGGTGTGCTGCGACGACGTCAGGTGGGTCATGGCTGGTCCCTCGATCTCGGTTCAGGTGAGCCCGCCGCACGGTCCGCGCGGGTTCGCTGGACCGGGTATAACAACAATCCCGACTTGACCAGAGGGTTTGGTCGACTTTCTTGCATGGCGGACCGCGTGCGCGCTCTGCGGACGGCCGGACGGCCCCGACGCGATGCGTCGGGGCCGTCCGTTCGTGCAGGTGGGAGAGGGTCAGGCGGCCGCGCGGCCGAGCCCCCGGAACGTCCAGCCGGCCTCGCGCCAGCGGGCGGCGTCGAGCTTCCCCCGGGCGTCGATCACGGCCGGCTGGTGCGTGAGCGCGGCCAGTCGGGCCGGCTCCGCGTCGGTGAACTCGTCCCACTCGGTCAGGACGAGCACCACGTCGCTGCCCTCGACGGCCTCGTC
The DNA here is from genome assembly GCF_965229465.1 of Cellulomonas sp. Lineage (GTDB taxonomy): Bacteria > Actinomycetota > Actinomycetes > Actinomycetales > Cellulomonadaceae > Cellulomonas. Next base: position 3,817,090 of record NZ_OZ245882.1, read on the forward strand.
CACGCCGGTGGCGTAGCCGAGGGTCGGGAAGCTCGACCGCGCGGTGTCGCCGGCCTGGGGGTCGTACACGGTGACCTGCGCACCGCGCAGGTGCAGGGCAGCCGCGACGTTGAGCGCCGGGGAGTCCCGGACGTCGTCGGTGTGCGGCTTGAACGCCGCCCCGAGCACCCCGATCCGCCGGTTGAGCACGGATCCGCCGCAGGCCTCGATCGCGAGGTCGATCACGCGCGACCGCTGGCCCATGTTGATCTCGTCGACCTGCTGGAGCAGGGCCGACGCCGGGTAGGCACCGAGCTCGTTGGCCCGGTGCATGAGGGCGCGGATGTCCTTGGGCAGGCACCCGCCCCCGAACCCGAGGCCGGCGTCGAGGAACTGCCGGCCGATCCGGACGTCGTGCCCGAGCGCGTCGGCCAGGACCTTGACGTCGGCTCCTGCCGCCTCGCACACGCCGGAGATCGCGTTGATGAACGAGATCTTGGTGGCGAGGAACGCGTTGGCGCTGACCTTGACCAGCTCGGCGGTCGGCAGGTCGCACACGACGACCGGAGAGCCTTCGGCGATGGGGCCGGCGTACACGCGGCGCAGCAGCGCCTCGGACTGCGCGGTGGTGCCGCCCAGGACGATGCGGTCGGGGTGCAGCGTGTCCTGCACAGCCTTGCCCTCACGCAGGAACTCCGGGTTCCACACGAGCTCGGCTCGGACGCCGGACGGGGCCGCCTTCGCGATGAGCGTGCGCAGGCGGGCTCCCGTGCCGACGGGCACGGTCGACTTGCCGACGATCAGGGCGTCGTGCGTGAGGTTCTTGGCGATCGACGTGGTCGCCGCCTCGACGAACCGCAGGTCGGCGGCGTGGCTGGTCTTGGACTGCGGGGTGCCGACGCACACGAAGTGCACGTCCGCCCAGCCCACCGCCTCGGCCACGTCGGTGGTGAACCGCAGGCGGCCGGTGGCCAGCTGCTCGGTGAGCAGCTCGGGCAGGCCGGGCTCGTAGAACGGCACCTTGCCGGCGGTGAGCATCGCGACCTTGTTCGGGTCGGTGTCCACGCCGACGACCTCCATGCCCAGCTGGGCCATGGCCACCGCGTGGGTGGCGCCGAGGTAGCCGGTGCCGAGGACCGCGATCCGCGGAGCGGGGGCCTCGGGGTCGAACGGCGAGCGGGGGAACAGCTCGGTCAGGTCGATCTGGTTCTCGGTCATCACGGCTCCTGGGTGGTGGTGGGGGTGAATCCGGCGGCCGGGTCGGTCACGCCGTCGACGAACGCCTGGAGGGAGTCCGGGCGGGACTCGATGCGCCAGTCGTTGGTGACGAGCTGGCCGCCGCTGGTGGTGGTGACGGTGTGGTTGAACCAGGCGAACCCGCGGACGTCCGAGTTCTCCGGTCGGGCGAGGGCGTCGAACAGGTCGGCGATCCAGGCCGGCTTGTTGCCGCCGACCTCGGACGCCCCGATCTCCGCGAGGAAGATCGGCTTGGTGGTGATCGACCGGAGCTGGTCCAGCGACCGCCCGAACGTGTAGTCGAACGTCGGCGTCTGGTCCGCCTTGTACGGCGGCCGGAAGTAGCCGGAGAGGCCCACCCAGTCCACGTACTCGTCGCCCGGGTACAGGCTGCGCATGTACGTCGCGTCGTTCTTGGCGTAGGACGCGAGCGAGTTGACGATGTTCGGGGCCCAGACCCACAGGACGTACTCGTTGGCGCCCTCGGCCTCGAAGATGTCGTGCACGTGGCGCCACATGGCCACGTAGTCGCCCTCGCCGTTGCCGTTGAGGGAGTCCCCGTCCCAGGTGCGCTCACCCCACGGGTACCAGTCGCCGTTCATCTCGTGGTCGAGCCGGATGGCCAGGGGCAGGCCCAGGGCCGTGATGTCCTTCGCGTACTGGTGCAGGTAGTCGTCGTACGCGCCGCCGATGATCGTCGGGAGCGAGTACGCCGGGTCCTCCGACTCGTTGTTCGCGGCCTTGAGCGGACGTGACTCCCAGGTGAGCATCGGGAGCATGCCCTTCTCCCAGGAGCGCGTGACCGCGTCGGGTCGGAACGGACCGTCCCAGCCCTGGAAGTACCCCGCGATGGTGGGGGCGGTCCCCACGTTCGCGGAGACGCTGTCGAGCTCGGCCCAGTTGAAGGGCGACTGCGGCGTGTACAGGCCGAACTGGCGCTTCTCGGAGGCGAGCAGCTCGGACAGTGCCGGGGCGGTGGGCTTGACGGCGGGCGCGGGGCTCGACGGCTGCGGGGCCGTGCCCTGGGCGGTCGCCCGTGCCCGCGCGGCGTCGGCCTCGGCCTGGTCCGCCCGTGCCGCGGCCGACTGAGCCTTGCCCTTGGCGGCTGCCGCAGCACGCTCTGCCGCGGCCTTGCCCTGCGAGCGCGCCGCGGCCGCGGCCTGCTCGGCCTCGGCCTTCTGGGCGCCCTCTGCCGCAGCGGCCGCCTGCTCGGCGGCAGCCTTGGCCTTGCCGCTCTCGGAGGCAGCCTTGCGCTCGGCCGCGGCCTTCGCCTGCGACCTCTCCAGGGAGTCGACCTCGTCCTCGCGCGCCTCGAGCGAGTTGCGGAGCTTCTCGTTCTCGGCGGCCAGCCGGATCTCCTTCGCGCTGGCCGTCGACGTGCTGGGTGCTGCCACCGACGGTGACAGCCAGACGCCGGCGGTGACGGCGACGAGCGCGAGCGCGATGCCGGCGGCGCCGAGGCGCTTGCGGGGGGACGGGCGGATGGCGCGGGACCACCAGCCTGCGGGTTCGATGTGCTCAGACATAGACCAGTGCCTCCAGGGCGAAGAGGGTGAGCGCGATCGCGTAGGGGATCGCGGCCAGCGGGTTGAGCCGGCGGCGCCGGGCGCGCGCCGGGACGGGTGCGGGTGTCGCGGGTGCGGGTGCCACTGCGGCCGCCTCTGCGGGGGCGTACGCGGCGCGGCGGGCGCGGACGGGGCCGGTCTCGGAGAGGACCGTGCGGTCCGGCGACGCCAGGTACTGCGTCGGGACGACGCCGACGGGGGCGCGGTCGACCAGGTCGGCCGGCCCGGCGGGCGCGCTCTCGAGCTCGGCGATCAGGTCGTCGCCGCCACCACCGGAGTACGCACCGGCACGCGTGCCCCAGCCGCTGGCGTGAGCCATGCGCAGGAACCCGAGCAGCCGGATCGGCATGAGGAACAGCGTCGAGACGATGATGAACACGGGCAGCCGCAGGAAGTCCGACGGCTTCTCGTGCAGGTGGCGGATCTGCCGGATCGCCATGGACAGCACGGACGACACGATCATGGTCACGACGACCCACACCCAGCCGGACAGCCCGGTGTACGTGTGCAGGATCGCCTGGTACAGGTTGACGCCGGTGCCGGACACGGCCCGGTAGATCCAGCCCGCGATCGTCCCGAAGAGCAGGAACGGCAGCAGGATGTCGGCGACGAAGAAGACCGCCAGGAGCGGCGCGTGGCCGACCATCCAGGGGAGCATCCGCAGGGTGTTGTACTGGCTGCCGCGGGCCCAGCGGAGCTGCTGCTTGGCCAGCTTCTTCACCTGGAGCGGGGCGTCCGTGTAGACGAGGCTCGTGTACTGGTACACCGAGCGGTAGCCGGCCTTGAGCGTGAGGTTGGTGAGCGTCCGGTCGTCGGACACCTCGAGGAACACGCCCATGAACTTCTCGTGCATGAAGTCGTCCATGACCTGGACCAGGATGTGCCGGCGGAACGCGATGGTGCGGCCGGGGAGGCAGCCCACCTGGCCCAGCGCGGACTGCGCGGGCATGGAGTAGAGCGCCCGGGTGTTCTCCAGCCAGTCCGCCCAGCGGGTGATCCAGGACCGCTCCGGCTCGAGGATCCGCTGCCGGGTGGTCGCGCCACCCACGGACGCGTCGGCGAACGGCTTGACCAGCTCGGACAGCGTGCCGTCGGTCCAGACGGTGTCGGAGTCGACCAGCACCGTGATCTCACCGCGGGACAGCTCGGTGCCGATCTTCACGGCGTTGCGCTTGCCGGGGATGGGCGTGTGCACCCAGCGCACCAGGGGAGCGAACTCGTCGCTGATCTCCTGGAGGGGGACGTTCACCGCTCCGTTGATGACGACGATGACCTCGTCGGGCCGCTGCTCCACGATGCGCGTGAGCACGTCGCGGAACAGGTCCAGCGGTTCGTCGACGACCGGGATGACCACGCTGGTGGTGCCGTGGAACTCGCCGGTAAAGGGCTTGTAGCGCCGTGACAAGAGCACCTTGAGCAGCCACAACGCCCAGATGACAGTAGAAAACAATGCGAACAGATAGAACTCTGACTGGCCCTCGAGCATGTGCCGGAGCTGTAGGACGAATACGAACATGAGCGGTACCCCGCTGATTCGGTCGACGGATCGGGTGTAGTGACCGGCGCCGTCGACGATCAAGCGAGGACGACGAGGGGCCGCGCCGGGTAGGCGCTTTCCTCGCGTCGATTGTCACGTTCGAGCCCCAACGGGCCCCGAGTGACATGGGGTGTTGCCCTCCTGTGGAGGCGCGCTGACCGAGCAGCGTCTGTGCAGCCACCTCGTCAAGAGGCCGCGGGCGAGCTCGATGAAACGACCGTACCAGGCGGTAACGGAGGAATCAGGCGGACGCCCGTCCAGGTGTGACTGCGGTCACCGGCATTGTTGCAACAATGCCCCACAATAGTCCGAATTGCCCAGGGCAATTTTACGTGGATTTTACGTGGATCCCGATGCCCCCGCAGCCGCCGTCAGGGGCGGTCGACGACCGCGGCGCTGCCCCCACCGCGCCGGACCGGCTCTGCGACCGCCAGCAGCGACCCGTCGCTCCGGAGCTCGATCGCGGTGGCTGCGCCGATCTCCGGGTTGTCGGCGAAGGCGTGCCCCAGCGCCTGGAGCGGTGCCCGGTCGAACGCGGGCTCGGCCTGCACCGCGGCGGTGTTGCGCTGGGTGGCGCGCGGCGCGGCGACGGCCTCCTCGAGCGTCATGCCGAGGTCGAGCCGGTTGACCAGGACCTGGAGGACGGTCGTGATGATCGTCGACCCACCGGGCGACCCGAGCGCCAGGAACGGGGACCCGTCGGCCAGGATGATGGTCGGCGCCATCGAGCTGCGCGGCCGCTTGCCCGGACCCGGCAGGTTCGGGTCGGCGCCGCCCTGCGTGTCGGTGAAGTTGAAGTCGGTCAGCTCGTTGTTCAGCAGGAACCCGCGCCCCGGCACGACGATGCCGTTGCCGCCGAGCGACTCGATGGTGAGCGTGTAGGCGACGACGTTGCCCCAGCGGTCGACGGTGGTCAGGTGCGTCGTGGACTGGCCGTCCGACCCCTCGGTGCCGGCGGCCACGGGCACCGGGCAGCCGGCGTACTCGCCGTCCGGCGTCCCCGGCGCCACCGGCTTGGTCAGCGCGGTCGCGCCGACCTGGCAGGCGCGTTCGGCGGCGAACCCGTCCGAGAGCAGCTCCTGGAGGGGCACCTCGACGAACGATGGATCACCGACGAACCGGTTGCGGTCCGCGAAGGCCAGGGCGCTCGCCTCCAGGTAGCGGTGCAGCGTCTGGGTCCGGTCGGCCGTCGCCGGGAGCGCCTCGAGGATGTTGAGGGCCTCGCCCACGGTCGAGCCACCGGACGACGGAGGAGCCATGCCGTAGACGTCGAGCCCGCGGTAGGAGACCAGCGTCGGCTCGCGCAGGGGCGCCACGTAGGACGCCAGGTCGCCGCGTTCCAGCAGGCCGGGGCGGACGACGAGCGGGCTGTGGCGTCGCACGGGTGGGCGCTGGACCGTGGTGACGATCTCGCGCGCCAGGCGTCCCGTGTAGAGCTCGCCGATGCCCTTGCGGCCGAGGAGGTCGTAGGTGTCGGCCAGGTCCGGGTTGCGGAACACCGACCCCACCGCCGGCGGCGCGCCCCGGCGCAGGAACAGGTCGGCGGACGACCGGAACGCGGAGAACCGGGAGACGTTGGCCGTCGTCTGGTCCACGAACGTCTGGTCCACCACGAAGCCACGCCGTGCCACGTCGGTCGCGCCGCTCAGCGCCGTGCGCAGGCTGATCGTCCCCCACTCGTCGAGCGCCGTCTGCCACGTCGCCGGGGTCCCGGGGACACCCACGGACAGTCCCGAGGTGACGGCGTCGGCGAACGGGATCGGCAGGCCGTTCTCCACGAAGGAGTCGCTGCGCATGTCCAGGGGTGCGGTCTCGCGTCCGTCGATGGTGTGCACCGTGCCGGACGCCGCGTCGTAGTAGACGAAGAACCCGCCGCCGCCGATGCCGGAGGAGAACGGCTCCGTCACCCCGAGCGTCGCCGCGGCCGCGACGGCGGCGTCGACCGCGTTGCCGCCGCGGCGCAGCACCTCGATCCCGACGCGCGTGGCGTCCGCGTCCACCGTGGCGACCGCACCACCGGTGCCGACGGCCACGGGGACCTTCTCCACCGGGCGGGGGTGGGCCGCTGCCGGTGCGGCACCGGCCGCGAGCGAGAGCGCCGCGACGACGACGGCGAACAGCGGTCGGGGGTGCCTCGACGATCGCATCGGATCTCCTCGGGCGCGCAGGCGGGTGACTCCCGGTCTACCACTCCACGACGCCCGCGCCCAGGGCTGCGACTACGCGCTGCTCCCGTGCGCCCCCGCGCCGACCAGTGCGCCGCCGCTGGCGGAGTCCGTCGGCAGGCCTGCCGCCGACCACGCGCGGAAGCCCCCGACGACGTCCGTCGCGCGGTGCAGACCCAGGTCCGCCAGGGCCGCGGCGGCGAGGCTGGACGTGTAGCCCTCCGAGCACAGGACGATCACGTGCAGGTCGTACCCGGTCGCCGCCGGGATGCGGTGGGCGCTGGCGGGGTCCAGGCGCCACTCGAGCACGTTGCGCTCGATGACGACCGCCTGCGGCACCTCGCCCTCCGCCGCCCGCTGTGCCGCGGGGCGGATGTCCACGAGCAGCGCACCGCGACGCACGGCCTCCCAGGCGTCCTCCGGTGCGAGGCGGTGCAGGCCGGCGCGCGCCTCGGCCAGCACGTCATCGATGGTCCGGCGGCGCAGGATGCTCACTTGTCCGTCTCCGGCTCGTCGGTCTCGACCGTGCGGGTGGGGACGAGCCGGCCGTCGGGCGTGGTCGCCCAGTAGGTCATGCGGGTGAGCCGGGTCGAGTACGCGTGGATGCTCACGGCCGGCTCGGTGCCGGTGTTGAGCACGTCGTGCAGGTCGCCCGGCTCCACGGTCTGCGTCTGCCCGGCGGGGAGCTCCTGCGGCACCAGTCGGCCGTCGCGCTGCGGGCGGATCTCGGTCAGGGTGCCCGCAGCGATGGTGAACGCGGCCGCGGAGTCACCGTGGTCGTGCAGCTCCGTGCCCTGCGACGGCAGCCACGTGAGCAGCCACACGTCGACGTCGGGCGGCCCGTCGAGGCGGGTCCACCACCGCCCGGTCTCCTCGAAGCGGACCAGGGGCTGCCACAGCTCGGGCCGCGCGGCGATGGAGCGGGTCAGGGCGCTGAGCTCGGACACGCTCAGGGGTGCGGTGGTGGTCAGGGCAGGGCGGGGGGACAGGTCGATGCTCATGGTCGTGCCTCTCGGGCGTGCGTCGTCGACGGGCCTGCTGTCCGGCGTGAGCCGGGGGGAGCGTCAGTGCTGCTGACAGCGGGCCGGACAGGAACGCAACGCGAGGGCGCCACGACGGGACGGGAGCGGGGTGACGCGCGAGGCGGTCATCGGGTGCTCCTTCCGGGTCGGGTCGTGGCCGGGCACAGGGCAGCACGCCTCCCCTCGGACGGTCAAGAGTTCGGGCGAGACTCTCGGATGCTGGACTGCCTAGAGCAGCCGGACCTCGAGGAACGCGAGCTTGTTGTTGGCCGCACCGGTGCCGTTGGAGATGGTCAGCCGGCCGTCGGTGACCGTGACGGTCCCGGTGGCGTCGAGCCAGCGCTGCGCGGAGGTGGTCGTCCCGCTCACCACCAGCACGTTCTCGGCGACGAGCCGGATCGTCGACCCGAACGCGGTGGGGTCACCCGCGACGAGGCGCACGCTGTAGGTGCCGTTGGGCACCGCGAGCTCCCAGCGCGCGTTCGTGTTGGGGGCGAGCTGGAGGAAGGCCAGGGTGTCGTAGCGCTGGTCCGCCGACAGGGTGGAGTTGCGGTCGCGCATGGCCGAGGAGTTGTCGGCGTTCCAGCCGTAGCTCAGGCCCGACGCCCGCTTGCCGTAGACCGCGCCGGTGTCGGGCGCGTACCCGGGGTACACCGGTGTCCCGGCCGGCTGCATGTTCACGGCGTAGAAGGGTCTCAGGCGTTCGGCAGGCACCAGCTCCTGCGCCTGCGAGGTGCTCGACCAGCGCAGCTGCGCCACGGCGTTGCCGGTGCCCTCGAAGTACTCCAGCACGATCGGCACGGCCACCCCGGCGGTGAGCGTGATCGTGCCGCTGTCCACCCGGCTGGCGTGGACGGTCCACGCGTCGATCACCCGCGTGCCGTTCACCCACAGGCGCACCCCGTCGTCGGACGTCGTGGAGAACGTGTAGGTCTGGGAGTACCGCGGGACGACCGACCCGCTCCAGCGCACCGAGTACGTGTCGGCGCCGATCCCGGCCAGCGGCGCGGCGGTGCCCCAGGAGAACCCGACGGTCGGGTCGAGCCGGTTCACCGTGGTGCCGGTGAAGTCCTGGTTGTCGAAGTAGGCGCCCTGGAGCCCCCGCAACGAGAAGGAGGCGGTCATCGTCGCCGCGGTCGAGGGCGTCGTCCACGTGCGCGACGCCGCCGTGGATCCGTCGGACCAGCGGTTGAAGCCGTACGGGCGCCCGGCGGCATCCGTCTGCGCCGAGGCGGAGAGCTGGAGAGCGAAGCCCGCCCAGGAGGTGACCGTCGTCGGCCCGGTGACCGGGAGGCCGTTCACGACGACCGTCCGGCCGGCGGGGGAGGTGCCGAGCGTGACCGCCACCTTGCGCGGCTGGAAGTCCCGGACCACCGTCGTGGAGACCCCGCCCGAGTCCGTGGCGGTCAGGCTGATCCGCAGGAAGCTGTTGGTGGCCGCCGCGAGGTCCTCCGGTCCGGGCGCGACCACCTCGATCCCGGTGCCGGTGACCGGTCCGAGGAACGGGTGCGTGTGCTGGTCGTGCACGCGCAGGACGGTCCAGCTGAGCCGCGCGGGTGGCAGGGTGCCGTCCTGGGCGTCCGTCGCCGAGCCGTCCAGCCGGAACGTCTCGCCGACGGAGAACGTGGCGCCGGTCGCCGGGGACGCGATCGTCGCGACCGGGGCGGTGTTGCCCGAGCTGATCGTGACTGTGACGGGTGCGGACAGGGCTCCGGCCGGGTCGCGCACCTGGAGGCTCGCCGTCCATGTGCCCGCCGCATAGGTGTGCGCGAGGGTCGGTGTGCTCGTCGTCGCGTTCGGCGACCCGTCGCCGAACGTCCACAGGTAGGTGAGGGCGTCGCCGTCCGGGTCGGTGCTGGCCGTGCCGTTCAACGTGGTGGTCAGGGGCGCCGCGCCGCTGGTGGGCGAGGCGGTCAGGGCGGCGACGGGCGTGCGGTTGGCGGTGCCGGTGTAGCTGATGCGGTGGATCTCCCCGCCGTTCACGAACGTCGTGTAGTACAGCGCCTGGGTGCTCCCGAACGGTCCGAACTCGAGGTGCACGGCGCCGCCGAGCCCCGTCGCCAGGTCGGTGCTCGTCCCGCCGGTGAGCGTCATCACCTTGCCGCACACGTAGTCGGCGAACACGTACGCGGTGTCATAGGACGCGGGCCAGGCGCCGTTGGGCACGAACGCCCCGCCGGTGATGGAGCCGCAGCCTGCGTCGCGGTCGTAGTCGAACACCGGGTCGGTCAGCCCGGCCGGGGTGGGCGCGCCGCAGTCGGTCGCCGACCCCGTCTGCGCGCAGTGCCCCTCGCGCATGGGCCAGCCGTAGTCCGCGCCGCTCAGGCCCGTGTCGATCTCCTCCCACACGTTCTGGCCGACGTCGTTGATCCGGAACGAGGTGCCCGCCGCGTCCGGGTCGAACGCGAACCGGAACGGGTTGCGCAGCCCCCACGCGAACGTCTCGCGGCAGATCGACCCCGCCGGTGCCGGTGCGAGCCGGCAGCTGGCCGAGCCGGTGCCGAGGAACGGGTTGCCGGCCGCCGGGGCACCGGTGGTGCGCTCGACCCGCAGGATCTTGCCGTTGAGGATGTTCCGGTCGCGCGCCGCGTCGTTGGCGCCGCCGCAGCCGCTGTTGCCCGCGTAGTCGCAGCCGCCGTCGCCGGTGGACACGTAGAGGAAGCCATCCTTGCCGACGTGCACGTCGCCGGCGTTGTGGTTGCCGGCCGGCGTGTAGATGCCGTCGAGCAGGATCGTCTCGCTGGCCGGGTCCACCACGTTGTTGTCGCCGAGGACGAACCGGGACACGCGGTTGGTCGGAGCCCCGGCGGGGTTGCCCGTGGTGCTCGTCGGGCACGCCGTGCTGGTGCCGCGGGCGGTGTAGAAGAGGTAGATCGCGCGCGTGCCCGGGTCGGGATCGACCGCGACGCCGAGCAGTCCCCGCTCCGAGCCGGTGCAGAGGCGTGCGCTGACGTCGAGCGCGGCGGCGGACAGCAGCGTCCCGGCGGCCGTGCGGACCCGCAGCCTCCCGTTCTTCTCCGTGATCAGCATGCGACCGTCGGACGTGAACGCGATGGCGGTGGGGGAGGCGATGCTCGCGACCAGCGTGTCGCTGAACCCCGGGATGACCGCGGCGGCCGCGGGTGGCGCGGTCGTCGTCGTCAGGCCAGACACGAGGAGCGCGAACAGGCCGACGAGGCCGAGTCGCCGCATCCGGATCGACATTGATCCTCCCGCACCGCTCCGCGACGGTGACTTCCGAGGATGCTCCGGGTGCGACCCGCCGCGCAACGGTCAGCCGGCGCCGACCTCGGCGACCGGCCGCGGGCGCGGCTCCGCGGCGACCGGCTCGGGTGCGTCGGTCCCGCGCCGGACCAGCGCGATCCCGGCCACCACGAGCACCATCCCGGCGACCTGCAGCGGCGCCGGCACCTCACTGACCAGCAGCCACGCGAGCAGGACGGCGACGAGCACCTCCGACAGGGCGAGGAAGGACGCGAGCCGCTCGCCGAGCAGTCGGACGGACAGCGCGCTCACGCCGTACGCGAAGGCGGTCGGCACGGTGGCGACGACGAGCAGCGGCACGATCCAGTGCACCTGTGCCCCGAGCAGGTCCACGCGGACGTCCGGGGCGGCCAGGGGGAGCACCCCGACGGCGGCCACGAGGGCGACGGTCAGGGCGCCGACCGCCATGCCGGCGCCGGCCAGGCTGATCGACGGCAGCTCCGTGCGGCGCCCCGTCAGCGCGAAGTAGGCCGCGTTGCCCACCGCGGAGACCAGCGCGAACGCGAGCCCGACCGGGTCGAGCTCGAGCGAGCCGGTGAGGTCCAGGACCAGCACCAGACCACCCGTGGCGAGCGCCGCACCGGCGAGCGTCGCGGCGCTGGGCGCCCGGCGCTCGCGCGCCCACCCCCAGCCGACCAGCAGGAGCGGGCCGGTGTACTCGATGAGCAGCGCGATCGCGACCGGCAGCCTGTCGACCGCGAGGTAGTACATGGTCGACGCGGTGGCGACGCCGAGAACCCCGAAGCCGAGGACCGTGCGCCACTCGTCGCGCAGCACGTGCCAGCGCCCACGCAGGGCCCAGGCGGCTGGACCGGCCAGCAGCAGGGCCGCGACCGACAACCGCACGAGGATCGCGGAGCCGGGGGACCAGCCGGCCACGAGCAGCGGCTTGACCACGGGACCGCTGGTGGCGAAGGCCACGGCCGCGATGAGGCCGGCGACGATACCGGCGGCGCGACCGGGAGCGGCGGTGGTGGACACAAAGAGCCCCTGCCAGGGATGTCATGAGTGAAATAGCGTTACGCTCGTGACGCTAGCCCATCCCGCCGACAGGAGTCAAAGTGGTTTTCGCACCTGACACCGAGATGAGCATCGCCGCGGCCGTCGAGCTGGTGAACACCGCCCGCCGCCGGGACGGGCACGACGCCATGGCGACCGTCGCGGACGTCGACGAGTTCTACACGCGGTGGGGCTACACGGTTCGGCACGACGGGGACGCCGACGAGCTCGCCGCGGTCCGCGACGCGCGCGACCAGATCGCCGCCCTGTGGGACGTCGACCGCGACACCGCGGCCTCCGTGCTCAACGAGCTGCTCGCCCGCGGGGGAGCGGTCCCGTTCCTCGTCCGGCACGGCGACGTCGACTGGCACCTGCACGGCACCGCACCGGACGCTCCGTTGGGCACGGTCGTGCTCGTCGAGACCGCGATGGCGATGGCCGACGTGGTGCGCTCCGACGAGTGGGACCGGCTGCAGCGCTGCGAGGCGGACGACTGCGACGCGCTGCTCGTCGACCTCTCCCGCAACCGCTCCCGCCGGTTCTGCGACGTGAACGGCTGCGCCAACCGCGCCCACGTCGCGGCCTACCGTGCTCGCCGGGCGGGGTCGACGGCGCTCGAGGAACCAGACGTCGCGCCCTGAGCCCGTGGCAGGATCGCCGCGTGGAGCTCACACAGGACCTGAAGGACGCCATCGCGACCGGGTACGCCCGGCGCGACCGCGACCACATGGCCCCGACGATCGCCTACTTCGAACGACTCCTGGGCGAGCACCCCGAGCACCCGGTCCTCGTCCTCGAGGTGGCGGGCGCGTACGACACCGCGGGCCGGGAGTCCGACGCCGCCGTCAGGTACGAGCAGGCCCTCGACCTCGGCCTGGACGGGGACGACCTGCGTCGGTGCCTGTGCCAGTACGGCAGCACGCTGCGGTGGCTCGGCCGGCTCGACGAGTCGGTCGCGGTGCTGGAGCGCGCCCGCGCGCAGTTCCCGCAGTCCGACGCCGTGCGGGTGTTCCTCGCTCTCACGCTCGCCGAGGCGGGCAGGTCCGACGACGCCGTCGCCCAGCTGCTCACGGTGATCACCGACCACGCCGAGGTCACCGACCTCGGTCGGTACGCCGTGGGGCTGCGTGGTCTGGCGGAGTGGTTCGGGAAGGGTCGCCCGGTCGACGCGGAGTAGGTCGCGCTCAGACGAGGCGGGCCGCGGGCCCGCGTCCCGGGCCACGAGCTCGCGGGCTGCCCCGAGCCAGTCGGGCACGGTGCCCATCTCAGCCCTCGACCCCCGTGGCCGTGTGGGCCGTGCCGACCGGCTTGGACTCCGGGGATCCCCGTTCGCGCAGGTAGATCGACAGGACGACCATGCTCGCCACCGCCAGGAACTCCGACTGCCAGTTCTGCAGCGTGCGGCTCCAGAAGTCGGGCAGCACCAGGTACTCGGCCCACGTCACCGGGTCCTGCAGGTCCTGCATCTGCTGCTCGCTGTACGCCACCGCGCCGGTCACCGACTGGGCGAGCCACGACAGGACGAAGATCGTGCCCATCACCAGGCTCAGCGACCGCGAGTAGAGGCTCAGTCGCCAGCCACGCACGCGGGCCCAGGCGGGGGAGTCGGCGGTCGAGAACTCGGCCACCTTCTGCTCCTCGTCGCTCTCCCGGCCCGCGTCGCCGAGCGGCTTGGACTCGGGTGACCCGCGCTGCAGGAAGTACACCGTGCCGACGACGAAGAGCAGGAACTGGAGGAACTCGGACTGCCAGTTCTCGGTGACGTCGACGGCGAACGCCGAGGTGGTCACGTACTCGCCGATGCCGATCGGGTCGAGGCCGGCACCCCGTTGCTCCTCGTTGAACAGGGCCACGCCGGAGATCGCCTGCCCGAGGAGCGCGGCGACGAACAGCGCGCCGAAGAACAGGCTGAGGCTGTTCCGGCGGAGTGCCGAGCGCAGCGCGGTCATCGGTGCAGCAGCCCGAGAGCGAAGCAGTAGGCAAGGCCGAGCAGGATGCCGACGAGGCACGTCCAGAAGAGCGGGCGCACGGTCAGGCTCCTTCGAGGACGCAGTCGTAGGGCCGGTCCAGGCGCGGGTCGCACCCCGCCGCGACGATCCGCCAGGTCGTGCCGGAGACGGTCAGGAACAGGACGTCGTCGGCCAGCACGACCTGCGCCTGCCGTCCCGCCACGGTCGCCGACCCCGACGTGCCGCCCGACCGTGCGGTGAGCGTCTCGCCCACCTCGCCGTCGAGCACCGCCTCCGTGCACGGCTCGTCGGCGTCGTCCTCCAGCGTCTCGACGGTGACCGGCGCCAGCAGGCCGCAGGCGGCGGCCCCGTCCTGACGGCTGACGGCTGCGTAGAACGCCGCGGCGACGTCGACCGCGGAGCCCGAGGCCGGGCGGGCAGGCACGCAACCGGTCAGGGCCACCCCGGCGACGGCCAGCACGACGCCTCGCGTCAGGCGTCCTCGCCGGTCACGTGCCTCGGTCACGGGCCGATCGTAGGGCTGCGCTCCCGAACTGGCCCGCTGGCCCCCCGCCAGCGGGACCTCGCAGCCAACGAGCTCGTCGACGAGACCGCGGTAGCGTGCCTGGGTGGCGGAGTACACGCTCAACTCGGCGGCGGTGACGCACGTACGCGCGCTGATCGACGCGCGGCAGTACGTCCTGGACAGCGACTGGGGCGAGGTGCAGCCGGACGCGGCGGCGCAGAACGCGTACCTCGAGGGGCACCCGTGGTCGGACTACGCCTCCTGGCACCTGGGCCTGACCGTCGGTGCCTCGGACGAGACGAAGGCGCGGTACGCGTTCGTCGCGGGCGACTTCCGCCGGGTGCACCGCTCGGCCCTGATCGCCTGCGTCTACCGGGCGTCGGAGTGGCGGCACAAGGACGTCGAGCTCGCCGCGCACGACCTGCTCCAGCACCTGGACCGCGTCAGCGGCTGAGGCGTCCTCGGCGCCAGCGCAGTGCACGCACGCTCTGCGCGCGCCAGAGGGCGAGCGCGGCTCGCGCCCAGCTCCGGTGCTTGCTCTGCCCCGTGGCCACTCCCCGAGTCTGTCTCCGCGTGTCGCCGCCGGCGAGCCGAGGTCGCGCCGGCGAGCGCGGTGACGGAACCTGGGTGGCGTGCCCAACCGTCTGGTGAACGCGACGAGCCCGTACCTCCTCCAGCACGCCGAGAACCCCGTGGACTGGCAGGAGTGGGGGGACGCGGCATTCGCGGAGGCGGCCGCGCGGGACGTCCCCGTGCTGGTCTCGGTGGGATACGCCGCCTGCCACTGGTGCCACGTCATGGCCCACGAGTCGTTCGAGGACGTCGGGGTCGCCGCCTTCCTCAACGAGCACTTCGTGTGCATCAAGGTCGACCGCGAGGAGCGCCCCGACGTCGACTCGGTCTACATGGCCGCCACGCAGGCGATGACGGGCTCGGGCGGCTGGCCGATGACCGTCTTCACCACGCCGGCGGGGGAGCCGTTCTTCTGCGGGACGTACTTCCCGCCGCGACGCGTCCAGCAGATGGCGTCGTTCTCGGAGGTGCTGGCCGCCGTCGCGGCGGCGTGGTCGGCGCGGCGGCAGGAGGTGCTGTCCACGGCGGAGGCGGTCGTCGAGGCTCTGGCCGAGCGGCCCGCGGCGCGCCCCCTGTCGGACGCACCGTACGACGAGGTGGTCGAGGCGGCGCTGACCGGCATCGCGACGACGTTCGACCCCGCGCAAGGCGGGTTCGGCGGCGCGCCGAAGTTCCCGCCGTCGATGGTGCTCGAGTGGTTGCTCCGGCATCACGCCCGCACCGGCGACCCGCGCGCGCTCGACATGGTGCACCGCACGCTCGACCCGATGGCACGCGGCGGGATGTACGACCAGCTCGCGGGCGGCTTCGCGCGGTACGCGGTGGACCCGACCTGGACCGTCCCCCACTTCGAGAAGATGCTCTACGACAACGCGCTCCTGCTCCGCGTGTACGCGCACGCCTGGCGCGCGACGGGCGCCCCGCTGGCGCGGCGAGTCGCCCAGGAGACGGCGACCTGGATGCTCGAGGAGCTGGCCACGCCCGAGGGCGGGTTCGCCTCGTCGCTCGACGCGGACAGCGAGGGCCGGGAGGGCGCCTTCTACGCCTGGACCCCCGAGCAGCTGCGTGAGGTGCTCGGCGCGCAGGACGGAGCGTGGGCGGCCGGGGTGCTCGGGGTGACCGAGGAGGGGACGTTCGAGCACGGGACGTCGGTCCTCCAGCGCCGCGACGACCCGGCCGACGAGGTCCGGTTCGCGGACGTCCGGGACCGGCTCCGGGCGGCGCGGGAGCAGCGGCCGCGCCCCGCACGCGACGAGAAGGTGGTGACCGGGTGGAACGGGCTGGCCGTCGCGGCCCTCGCGGAGTCGTCCGTGCTGCTCGACCGTCCGGAGCTCGCCGACGCGGCAGCCCGGGCGGCCGGGCTGCTCGTCGCGACGCACGTCCGCCGCTCCTCCGACGGGTCGACCCGGGTGGCGCGCGCGTCTCGCGACGGCGCCCCCGGCGACGCGCCCGGCGTCCTCGAGGACTACGCGCACCTCGCCGAGGGTCTGCTGACGCTCTCGGCCGTCACGGGTGACCACCGGTGGTTCGAGGTGGCCGGCCGCCTGCTGGACACCGTGCTGCACCACTTCGCGGCGGCGGACGGCGGCTTCCACGACACCGCGCAGGACGAGACCGACCCCGTGGTGACCCGCCTCGGCAGACCGCGGGATCCGGCCGACGGTCCGACACCGTCGGGCCAGTCCGCTGCGGCGAACGCCCTGCTCACCTACGCCGCGCTCACGGGGTCCGTGCGCCACCGGGAGGCGGCCGAGCGCGCGCTGCGCGGTCCGCTGGCCATCGCCGTCCGGTACCCGCGGGCGGCGGGCGCGGCTCTGGCGGTCGTGGAGGCTGCGCTCGACGGCCCGCGGCAGGTCGCCGTCGTCGGACCCGCCGGCGACCCTCGCCGGGCGGCGGTGCACCGCGCCGCGATGCTGTCCACCGCCCCGGGGCTGGTGGTGGCGGTGGGCGAGGCCGGCGGAGGCGACGACGGCCCTGCGCTGCTGCACGACCGGCCGCACGTCGGCGGTGCGCCGGCCGCCTACGTGTGCCGGGGATTCGTGTGCGACCTCCCCACGACGCGCCCCGAGGACCTCGCGCGGCAGCTCTCCGGCGGTGCGGGACGAGCCGGTGCGGTCAGCTCGACCGCGTAGCGGACCGCGAGCGGTGGTGCGCCGACGCCTCGACGACCCCGCCACCGGGCAGGACGACCGTGACGTCGATGCCGCAGGAGCCTGACCGGCGCTGGAACCTCCCGATCGACGCGGCGGCCCCGCTACCGAGGTACGACACCGCCTGGAGGTCGAGCACCGCTCGCGCGGTGTCGCGGGCGCTCAGCGCGAGCGCATCGAGACGGGGCGTCAGGTCCCGGTAGCTGCCGAGATCGACGATCCCGCTCACCGTGAGGATCGGGTCGCCGCGTGCGTCCCGTGCCAGGGTCGCGACGACGGTAGTCGCGGGGGGCGCCCGGTGGACGACCTGGTCGTCCATCGCGTGCAGCACCAGGTCGTCGACCTGCTCACGGGCGGGGCTCGGCAGGCCGCCGGCGTCCGCGACCCCGCGGACGATGCGGTCGGCCAGGACCCTGACCCGCATGTTGCGCTCCTGGGAGGCCGAGCGGAGCAGGCCGAACGCCGCGTCGGCGTCCATCCCGTACTCGAGCATCAGCACGCCCTTGGCCTGGTCCACCGCCGTCCGGGACTCGAGCGCGAGCCCGAGCTGCGCGTTGGTGCTGGCGGAGATCGCGCGGAGCCTCGGCACGGTCGCGTCGGTCACCAGACCGGTGATCGTCGTCCGCGCGCCGCTCACCTGGCTTCCCGCAGCCGCCAGGCTGGCCTGGTGCTCGCTGCCCTCGAGGTCGATCAGCCGGTAGTCGCACCCGACGTCGGTGTCCCACGAGGCGGTGAGCGTGGCGTCGACCAGGTCGGCATCCTCCGGGTGCACGTGCCAGAGCAGGATCTCCCGGGTGGGCGCGACGTCCCCGCGCGTGAGGCCGTGGATGGAGAACAGCGCGTCCGACCACCACCAGTGGTCCGACGGCCTCGACCA